>JBBTRN010000035.1:0-5260 GCA_038065175.1 Patescibacteria group bacterium
AACAAATAAACAAAATATTAGCATTAAAATAGAATAAATTTATGATACAAAATAAGAAATTTGGACTAACCACACTTTTAGGAATTGTATTGCCAATTTTTGTAAGTTTTTATAATTATTATAGTTCGAATATAAGAAATTTTGAATGGGGTTATGACAATCGAAATAATATAAATACCATAGCCATTGTTATTTCAATCATGACTTGTTTTTTAATTTTAAAACTAAATAATAAGAGCCAAATATTTAGTTCAATTTGGCGGACAGTCATAATAACTTTATTAGTTGTTTTAATTTTATATTTTTTACTTATCCTCTCATTTAATTTCGGTTTTTGAGGTTTAGGTGGCAGGAAAAATAAATTCTTGCTTTACTCTCATGCACCCCCACATCATACCAAGCGGGGGAGGGGGTTTTGCATATTTTATCCACGGGTTTTGAACAAGCGGGGTGGGATAGGGCAATTTTATTTCAAAAATAATGGGAGAAAGGGGTGAAAGGGGGGGGTTGACCGGTTGGTGAAAGTTCCTTACCTGTGTCAGACAACCCAGGCAACGGAAAAAAAAAGAATTAGTAAGAAATAGTTTTGGATTCCCGATCCCGCCAAAGGCGGACAAGCGAGTCGGGAATGACAAAAGCCAAACCCCCGATCTTTGTAAGGTCGGGGGTTTTAGATTCCCGTATATTTTTAACCCTTCGTCCGCCTCAGGCGGATCAGGGATCAAAAATTCTGGAATGACAGAGGGAGCGGGGGTTTTGGTTTTTATCCATCAATTTTTATAAAAACGAATTGTAGCACTCATGCAACAATTGTGGAGTTAGTGCTACAATTGGGAAAATTGCATAGTGCTGTATAGTGCTGCATTGAAAATTCCGAGAGGTAAGGTTTTGTGATATACTAAATATCAGTGAACTTTATTATTTAAAATAAAACTTATGGAAAACCAAACAAATTTTGGGGAGCCTAGCCCGGGCGCGCCAACTCCCGGTCAGTCGCCCGCTCCGCAAACGGAGCAGAACCGGACACTTTTTGGCATTCTGGCCTATTTGGGCCCTTTAGTCATCGTGTCTTATTTATTAAGCAAGCAAGACCCCTTTGTAAAATTCCATGTTAAGCAGGGGCTCGTGGTGTTCAGCATGGAAGTGATTGTTTGGATATTAGGCGCTTTAGCCTGGCCTTTGTGGATGTTTTGGAGCCTGATTAACCTGTTCGCGTTCGTGCTTTCCGTGGTTGGCATTATAAATGTGCTGCAAAAAAAAGAAAAAGAGCTGCCCGTAGTCGGAAAATTTTCCTCTCATTTCCCGGTTTAAAATCCGCAGTTGGGAACAATTATGGGTCCGGACTTGAACCAGTTGTTGTTGCCGTTGGGGGTGATGAATTTACACGCCTCGCTGTCGGCTTCGTTAGAGAAAGGCAAATACAAGCCGTATTCCAGGCCATTGTTTTTCCAAACGTACTTGTAAGGCTCTGGGGAATTTTTAGGGTCTTTGGGCATTTGGTTAATGAATTTCGGCACTAAAAAACTCGAAAGGTTCGCGGCATCCAGCTCCTCGTTGGACGTGCCCGCGGCGCCGCCGTTCGGGTAAGTGCCCTTTTCGTGGAAGTGCCACCGCAGGGCAGTGCGGATAATTACCGAATCTTCCCGGCGCTTGGCATCCCTGGCGTCTATACGCGACTGGTTGAGGGCAATTAGAATCACGGAAGCCAAAAGCGCAATAATTGAGATTACCACTAAGAGTTCTATGAGGGTAAACCCAGCACCACTTTTTTCTAATCCGGCTAGCCAAGATGATTTTATTTTTATATTTTTCACTGTGTTGGTTATATGATTGTTTGTTTAAAAGTGGTGCTGGGTAAATCCGCCTCTAGGAGACCTATCCTTTTTTTCAATTCACGGATGGCGTTCCCATTATGTTTAAGTCTTTGTTCTCTGATCCTCGCTCCTTTTTCTGTTTGATAGGCTTCGTAATACAGTAATTGCCACGGGCGATATCGCTTTGTTGATATAACACTCCCCTTGTTATGCAATCTAAAGCGTAATCGTAAGTCATTTGTTGAACCAGTGTAAATTTCTTTTGGGTAAGAAATGCTTTTTAAGATATAGACGTAAAACATTTTTTAGTACCGCTTTTAAGCACGCTAAAAACAAAGGCGGACTTTTTTTGGTATTTGTTTCTGATTCGTAAAGGCATTTTATCTATCCAGCACCTTCCAGAATACCTCGCAGCTTGCCGCGAGGATGAATGGATAAAAAAGTTATACTTCCTGCGGGGTTTAATACCCCGTAGGAAGGTGCTTGGATTTATTATACCAGGTTTGCTCAGAGCTGTTGAATTTATTTGAAAAAGTTGCTATACTAATGAGGTAAAAAAGCAATTAATCTAATAAAATATGAAAAAAATTCTTTCAATCTCGCTTATTTTAAGCTTATTTTTGGCTTTTACCCCTTTGGCAGACGCCAGCCATAGTTGGGGTCCGTACCACTGGGCCAGAAAAATTAACCCTTTCACCTTAAAATTAGGTGACAACGTTTCCAGTTCCTGGGACGCGTATTTAGCCGCAGCCTCTGCTGACTGGACAGGGTCGAGCGTTTTAGACACAACTATTGTCGCGGGTAACAATACCCGAAACTGCAAGCCCACTTTAGGCAGAATAGAAGTCTGCAACAAAACTTACGGCAACAACGGCTGGTTGGGTTTAGCCCAAATTTGGATAAACAGCTCAAACCACATTACCCGAGGGATAACCAAAGTTAACGACACTTATTTTAATAACGCGCCATATAACACTCCGGCCTGGAAACAGTTTGTTATGTGCCAGGAAATTGGGCACAACTTTGGCCTTGACCACCAGGATGAAGATTTTTACAATCCTAATTTAGGCTCTTGTATGGATTACACAAATAATCCCGCCGGTAATGGTACAAGCACACCGAACAATTTGCATCCTAATGCCCATGACTTCGCGCAGTTGGAAGCGATTTACGCGCACTTGGACGGTTCTACCACAGTTGGTGCATCTGCTGTGCCAAGAAATTATAACCCATCAAGCGGGGAAGAACGCGCGGAATGGGGTAAGGCGTTAAGGCAAGACGGTAGACGCAGGAATTCGGTTTTTGAAAAAGATTTAGGCAAAGGTAGCAAAGTCATTACTCATGTGTTCTGGGTCGAATAAGAAATTAAAAAATATTACCTATTTAAAAAGCTCCTTCTAAATATTTAGAAGGAGCTTTTATTCGCGACGTAGAGCGAGTCAAGATAATCCTTAAGGATTATCTTGCGAGCCGAGGAGCTAATACAGGTTTAATACCTCGCCAGCTCTGCTGCGAGGAACCTTTATTTAGATTATCTTACGAATTCTGACAGGCTTCTTTGGCTGCTTTAAAAGCGTCTTGAGCTGCTTTGCGAGCGGCTTTGAGCGTGTCGCGCGCGCTTTGGGTAGCGGTTTTGTAAGCATCTTCCGCTGCTTTGCGAGCGGCTTTGCGGGTGGTTTGCGCTGCTTTTATGCCAGAAGTATAGGTTCCTTGGGCTGCTTTACGGGCATCCCTTCTGGTTTCTCGCGCAGTTTTTACGGCATCGCGATATGCTTTGTTAGCTGCTTTAATTGCCGCGGCTTTAGCTTCTGGGTCAGAGAGTGCGTTTGCAGTAGCCAGTGCGCTTGTTCTGGTTGAACTGGCATTGTTTAAAGTAGTTTGGTAAGCAGTATTTGCAGCATCTAGTGCGGTTTTGCGGGTAGTGGTGCTATAACCTATACTAGTTTTATACGCGGCGTCGGCTACTTCAAAAGCTGTCTTGCGTGCATTGCGTGCAGCTTTGGTGGAGCTTTCATAAGCCGTGGCCGCGGTTTGGTATGCGGTTTTGCGGGTTTGTTCCGCAGTCCTAATACACGCTGATTTTACAGAAGCATTGCTGGAAGAAGAACTGGAGCTTTGTTCGTTCTTATTTTTCTTTTCTTTGTCGTTCTCTGCCAAAGCCGGTAAGGCTGAAGACAGAAGCATGAGAGCGCTAAGCGCGCCAATGGCTAGAGTTTTTTTGTTCATAGTTTTTGGTTTACCCAGTCAAATAAATTTATTAAACCGGATAAAATTAATTATTAGACTTGTTGCTTAATAATTTTTTGATGCAAAATATGATATTTCCGACAAAACTGTAGTCTAAAATTTTTGATGTTTAACCTAAGTTAAGCGGAAAAAATTTTAGCAAGGTTTTGGCGAAAGAGCTAATTTTGGGCGAAAAATTATTTAACAACAGGTCTATTGGTTTGTACCTGTATTATATCGTTAATTACTTATTAATGTTACAGCTTTTACTTTAGTAAGTCCTGGTATTGCCAAAATCTATAACTGGTGTATATTTATAGTCCGAAAGGATAAGCACTATGGATCAAGCACTGGCAGATGAGAGGGGGGAAATCCAAACAAAAAAGTACATTGCCAAGCTTTTTAAAGCCTTTACCCATTTGCCGCCGAGCGCGGCTATGAAGCTCTACGGCGATTTGTTCACCGAGAGCGAGGCCGTTATGCTCGCCAAGCGTTTGGAAATAGCCTCGGGCCTTCTGGTGGGGGAGACTTACCGTTCCATCCAGCGCCGACTCCGCGTGACGCCGAACAGCGTGGCGCAAATCCGCCGCGTCTTGAAAATTTCCGGCGAAGGTTTTAAGGTCGCCAGGGAACTGTTTAGGTAGATGCCAGATGATGCCCATCGTGCTTTAGGTTTTATCTGATGGCCGAACAAATTTTATAAAACCGAAGTTGAAAAATAATCAAATCAAGTTAGGGCACGATGGGCATCATTAGCAGCGTAAGGTTGCGCGCCCTTGCTATCACGGACGCGAGTGGCGAAAAGAAAAAATGCTATTATTGACAATAGCATTTTTTTGTTCCTTAAAAATAAAAATCGCGCCTGCTATCTAAAACTATAGCTGAAAAACCCCCCAAAAATATTTTTTTAGGAATGATTTTCTACAGGTTATCCACAAAAAAATTTTAAATTTTTGGATTCCCTGATAAAATCAAAGGATTTTATGGCCGAAAAAATTTGCAATTTTTTTGTCCTGCCTCTATAATCTTTTTACGGTGAGAGTCCTTTAAGATTTTTTTCACATCCGCGCTGTATTGTGTTGTGGTGATAATGGGCATAAGATAGCCGGCAGGAGCGGAAACAGTTTCGTTTGAAATCAATTAAAAATATACGGAAAGCCCCGGAGCTTCAAGATATATGTCCGAAAATAAAATGACCCATTGCCCCAAGTGCCACAAAC
>JBBTRN010000036.1:0-1283 GCA_038065175.1 Patescibacteria group bacterium
CCATTTTAGCTCTTGAATAAAAGCTAAAATAGGATTACTCGCTACCACTTCATTAAGATTTGAGTGACTCATCTTTTTTATTAACATTTAGTATCTATATATCCAGCATCTTTTTATAGCCAGTACATAAACGCTATGACAATTAAGCTAATTACTAACAGTACCAAATTATTGGTAATTTTATCGTAGGGCTTAAGTTTTTCACTAAGCATCTTTTTTAAGTCGCTTGCTGCCATTATAATAAGCACAAAAGCCAGACCGAGCATGAGGTAGCGGTTGATTGTATATGAGTTCAGGTTTGGCTTATTGGAAACAGGCGGGATTACGGCTTCTGAAGCTAGGGTATTTATTGGGCTTAACTGCGGATTCGTGCTGGCGGATTCTCCGGGCAAAATAAAATTTTGGGAGACTTGTTTAGCCGGTTCATTTGTTTGCGAAGTGCGTAAGCCTTCTAGAGGTTCTTTCGTTTGCTCTAGCGGGGCTGGTAGATTTCTAGAAGTGGCTGGACTGCTAGCCTGGGGTTCTTCCGCTTCGGGTACAGCGCTTGCCGGGCTTTGGTTTGTCGTCGGCAATGGCTGGCTGGGTATTGTTGCCGCCGCCGGTGGCTGGGCAGTCGCGGCCGTTTGTGCGGCGGGTTTTTTAGCGATCGCCAGGGCTCCGAATGTATTCGCAATACTTGAAAAATATTGCCCAGTTCCTGCGGCGCCCAAGCTTAACCCCATGCCTTGGTCTTTAAAGCCTTCATTTAAAACATTTGCCCTGTGGGTTGGGCTGTTCATCCAGGCTTGGATCAGGCTTTCAGTGTTATTGAATTCAATGGCCAGGTTTTCTCCGAGCTGGACATAGGGCGTATATCCAGCTTGCACAATTTTATTCCAAATATAGTTGCCCTCCGGATCCGTATGGCTGAAGTAATGCCTGGACATCATGTCATTGGCTTTATAATCCGCCGCAAAAGCCAGCCTGGCGTCAGGCGATAGGGCGTTTATGTTTCTTAGGCCGCGCTCTTTGTTAATGGATTCTATAATGTTGCTTACAGTCAAATCATCGGCCAGGGTGTTTGATTTAGGTAGGAATAACAAGGAAATTATTTGCCAGGCAATCAGCGTTAAAAGTAGGCCAAAAATGGTCGTCAATTTTACGGGCAAGGCTGTTTTAGAAGTTGTTTGGGCTTGCATAAAAGTATTAAGTGGTAGCGAGTAATCCTGCTTTAGCTTTTATTCGCGATGTAGAGCGAGTCAAGATAATCCTTAAGGATTATCTTGCGAGCCGAGGAGCTAATA
>JBBTRN010000037.1:0-2632 GCA_038065175.1 Patescibacteria group bacterium
CGCCTCCAAAAATCCTCGGAAAATGCCTCGAACTTGGCTCAATGCGTAAGTCCTGTATAATTTGTTTCTTTTTTGCGGATCTGTCGTATAATATAACGAGTGGATTATCTTATTATAACGCATGCAGAATATAAATATCCAAGATGGGAAAGCATTTGATTTTGGCAAAATCTTCGATGATTTAAGCCCTAAAATCTACAATTTCCTGTATTACCGCACCCACCATAAACAAACCGCAGAAGATTTAACGAGTACGGTTTTTACCAAAGCCCTTGAGCGGATAAAGCAGTTCGATGCCCAAAAAGCCCAATTTTCCACCTGGCTTTACCAGATTGCGAAGAATGCGCTAATTGACCATTATCGCACTTTTAAGCAAACTGGCAGCATAGATGACATCTGGGAACTGCCTTCAGCCGCGAGTGTGGAAAGGGACGTGGACACTGCGCTCGCATTAGAAAAAGTTAAAGAACAAATTAAACAGCTGCCGGCTTTGCAGAGGGATATAATAATTATGCGGCTGTGGGACGGATTGTCGCACGCGGAAATATCATCTGTTTTGGGGATTACCGAAGGCAACAGTAAGGTTAGTTTTAGCCGCGGGATCGATAAATTAAGAGTTGAGATGGGTATCTTGGCAGCGCTGTTTATTATCGGCCTTAAATCTTTAATCCTTAATCTTTAATCCTTAACGACTATGGACAAACTCGAACAAATTTTAAACGAACTTTATGAGATTGACCCTGGGCTAAAAGAGCAAGAGGGCCAGGTTATTAGCATTATCAGCGAAATGATAAAAGCCAAGCCGGATACAAAATTCGACGCGGGTTTTGCGGCCGGTTTAAGGCAAAGGCTTATGCTTAAAGCGCAAACGCCCAAGCCGAACTCACCATTAAAAACCGCATTTCCATTTGTGGAGTGGAAATACGCCAAGAAGATAGTTATGAATAATTACCAGCGGATTTTTGCAGGAGCGCTAGCCGCGGCTGTGCTGATTTTTGCCGGCTATAATATGCCGCGCGGAGGCATGGAGCCGCCTTTAGAAAAAATTATAAATTTGGTGAAAAATCAGGAAACAAAGGAACAATCCAAAGCTAAGCTTGCGGAAGTTAAAAAGTTTGCTTCCAAGGAAGAGTTCTTGGCATATTTGGAAAACGCGCAGGGAGCGGCCTACGGCATGGGCGGGGGTTTTGGCGGCGGAACTGCCATGATGGAAACAGGTGATATGGCTTTAAGCGCGCCAATGGGCTTAGGCGAGCCATCCGCGGGCTTAAAACAGGCAAGCCCCAATTTGCCGCCCGACAGGACTTCCCAAACCAATGTCCAGGTTAAGGGTATAGACGAGCCGGATATTATTAAAACCAATGGTGAAGAAATTTTTGTTTCCACGCAAAATTTTTATATAATGGGCAGGCCGTTTATGATGGAATCTATGCCCATAGACAGCGAATCCAAAATTTTTCCTCCCCAGTATCCAAACCCAGAAACTAAAGTAATAGACGCTCTTCCAGCAGATAAAATCAAGCAAATAGGTAAATTACCGCGCCAGGGCGAAATGCTCCTTTCTGGCAATAATTTGATGGTTTTTGAAAGCAATGTCCTTTATGGTTTTGATGTGTCCAATCCGGAAGAACCCAAGGAAAAATGGAAAGTGAGGATGGAAAATAGCAGTTTAAATTCAGCACGTTTAATGGACGGTAAAATATATATAGTTACGCAAAGCTATATTGACTATGGCAATCCTTGTCCCATTCGGCCGTTGTATGCAGGTGAAAAGGCAATTGAAATTTTGTGTACTGATATTTACCATCCCATAGCGCCTATTAGCGATTCCACAACCTATCACGCATTTAAAATTAACCCCTCGAGCGGCGAAGTCGAAAAAAATGTGAGCTTTTTAGGCTCTTCCGGCCAGTCCATTGTGTATATGTCCGGCGATAATCTTTATATTACCTATGTCTACAACGAAGACCAGGTAAAAATTTTGGCAGATTTTCTAAAAACCACAGGGCAGGGGCTGTTGCCGTCAACTGTCACCGATAAAATAAATAAATTGATTTCTTACGACATTAGCTCTTCGGCCAAACAGGTGGAACTTTCGAATATTTTGCAAAAACATTACAGCAGTTTAAGCCAGGATGACAGGCGGAAAATTGAAAACGAAATGGAAAACAAATTATCTGAATACGTTAAAATTCATATTAGGGAATTAAGTTCAACCGGCATTGTAAAAATCGCGCTTTCTGACTTTGAGATTAAAGCAACCGGCCGCGTGCCGGGCGTACCTTTAAACCAGTTTGCTCTGGATGAATATAAAGGAAATTTGAGAATCGCTGTAACAATTTCCGGACAGGGCACTATGTGGGGAGGGTGGTCTTCGACTTCGCTCAGACTCGGTGAGAGGAGCGATTCTTCCGCGAACGATGTCTATGTGCTGGACAAAGATTTAGAAATTACCGGATCGATCAAAGATTTAGGCCTAACCGAAAGGATTTATTCCGCGAGGTTTATTGGTGAAAAGGCTTTCTTGGTGACCTTCCGACAAGTGGATCCGTTTTATGTGCTGGATTTGTCGGATCCGAAAAATCCGCGTAAAGCCGGTGAACTTAAAATCCCAGGGTTTTCCTCTTACTTG
>JBBTRN010000038.1:0-19742 GCA_038065175.1 Patescibacteria group bacterium
ACATTGGGGATTCCCGACGACCAGCCTATAGAAGCCGGCATGGTTTCTAAATCCATTGAATCAGCCCAAAAACGAATTGAGGGCTTAAACTTTGATACCCGCAAGCACGTTTTAGAGTTTGACGATGTGCTAAACCACCAGCGCAACACTATTTACCGCAGACGCAGAAATTATGTGGCAGGCACAAACCAGGCAAAGGATTATGGCCTAAAAACTGAAATTCTGGAAATCATTAAAAATGAGCTGTCTTCGCTGGTTGCTTATAATTTTTCTGCTGATACGGTCGAAGGGCAGGAGCCAAAATCATCCGTTGACGAAATAATTAAAGCCGTGGGCGCCCTTATGCCTATTCTTCCAGATATAAAGCAAGGGATTACTGAAGCTGCAGAAAATGCCGCGGACAGAGAATTTGCAGTTGTTGATGAGTTACATAAAGAGGCGGAAAAAAACTGGGAACAGAGAGAGGCGGAAATGGGTAAAGAAATTTTCGAAGCCGGACTTCGCTTTGTGGCTTTGCAGGCTTTGGATTCTCTATGGATGGAGCATTTGGACACCATGAGCCACTTGCGCGATTCAGTAAGGCTTAGGGGCTACGGACAAAGGGATCCACTGGTAGAATACAAGAAAGAAGGCTTTAAGCTTTTCCAAAATTTAATCCAGGAAATTGACAGGCAAATTGTTTACACCACTTTTAAGGTAAGTGTGGAAGTGAGGCCACAAGAAAAGACCAGGCAAATGAATCTGCAAAGCAATAGAACCGATGCGTCAAATATGACGGATGCGACCGATCCAAAATATCAGGGCGTTGGCCGCAACGACCCTTGTCCGTGCGGAGCGATAAATCCTGAAACCGGCAATCCGTATAAGTTTAAGCGCTGTGGCATGATTAACGCGCCGCATCACAAATCATAATTATGAAAAAGATACTTGGCTTGACTAGTGTGATTACCATTAGCTACGTGTTTACTATCTTCTTCGATCTTTACAGTAAATTTCCTTACCTTGATATCCTGCAGCATTTTTTGGCAGGCTTTCTCTATAGCTTCATATGGTCATGGCTGAATCGGTTTAAGCCAGAACAAGTTTCGTTAATTAATGTCCTAAGCTTTGTATCTCTTGCGTGCGTAATTTGGGAATTATTTGAATTTAGTATTTGAGTATTATTACCAATACAATTATTCAAACTGAAGCTTTATTCCGCAACTATTGAAGATTTACTATCGGATATGTTTGCAAGTTTAATAGCGGGATTAATATTTGCTTTCTTCTATAACAGAAAGCTACAATCTTAAATCCTTAATCCAACACCTAACTTATGCCCAACGATTACTTAAAAAAAGAACCAAATAAAACCGAAAAAATGCTCTACGAGGTGGTAATGAACCAGCGCCAAATGGAAAAAGGCCTTTGGTCTACTTCCACTGTGGTAATGGCTTTGGCGATTTTGTCTAAAACCAAGCCGGATGATTTGGCTAAACTAATGTCAAACGGCGACGCGCAAATAAAAGAATTCAGCGAAAAAGTAAACGAACTCATCAAAAAATTGGAAGAAGCAAAACATCCAACTTCGCATAAAGCTTCCGCCTCCGCCAAGGCTACGGCGGGCATCTCGTCGGACGAGTACGGCCACGACCATTCAAAAAATCCACAGGACATAAAATAAAAATTATGCTATGGTATTTGCATGGTAGAAATAAACTACAAACCCATATTTGAGTATATCGATGAAGCAAAGAAGGAAATTACTGAAAACATAACAAAAGATATGGCCACAAAGAAAAGCGTTGACACCCTTCAAAGGACTGTTGCCAAATACCATTTTTACCCAAAATGAACTGTTTTGGCACAATGGCCAAAAAAATTTCTCCCTGCCTCGTCGGCAGGCAGGCGCTTACCTTTCAGGTAAACATCAAAATTTATTTTGCCCATTCTGCTCAAACCATTTCATTTTGCATCAAAAAGCCTATTTGGCAACAGTCCCTTCAAAAATCGGTGGACGTTTTTGCTGGTGAAACGAAGAAAAGACCGGAAGAAGAGGTTGTCCTAAGCGCTAAAACTAAGCGTATGGAGCACTGGGTAATAGACGCGGCAAAAAAGATCGAATTGCCTTATAAAGTTTAACACATGCTAAAACGGCGAAAAATGGCAACATTGGCCGTTTTTTGTTATTATAAAGCCATGTGTCGCTTAGTTTTACCGTCGATAAAATATAAAAAAAGTTTTTTGGAGAATTTTTTGCCCTTTAAGAAGCTGGGCTATAACTCCTGGGGAAAATACTATTCAAATCAAAATTTGATTAAGATCGATTTCACCAGCTTTGTAAAATTCATCAGGTCACAAAGCAAAGGCAAAAACCTGCCCAAAGGATATGTTCCGTGTACTGTGTTTTGGCTGGTAGAAAAGAATAATCTAATTGGCTACTTGTCGCTTAGGCATGAGTTAACAAAGCATTTAAGAAAAAACGGCGGGCATATAGGCTATGAAATTGTTCCTAAATACCGGGGTCACGGATACGGCAATTTAATTTTAAATTTAGGACTTAGGAAAGCACGGTTGTTAGGTATAAAAAATGTTCTTTTGGCTTGCGGAGCAAACAATCTACGCTCAAAAAGAGTAATAGAATCAAATGGCGGAAAGTACGAAGGCTGGTCAGCGCAAGGCAAAGGCAAACCTCATAAACTAAGATATTGGATTAAAACAAAAATCTAGTACTATGTAGTACTGGAATTTTGTTCAGAGAAATTTTTATGGAAAAACCTAGGCCAAAAGTCGGAATTGGCGTTTACTTCTTAAACGACAAAAATCAAATTTTGATGATGCTTCGAAAAAATACTGTAAACGCCGGCACCTGGTGCCCTCCGGGAGGACACCTGGAAATGGCTGAAGAATTTTTAGATTGCGCAAAGCGCGAAGCTAAAGAAGAGGTTGGTTTGAACATCGAAAACGCCGAGATTTGGGTAGTAAATAATAATATTGCCAGCAGAGATTGGCACTATGTGAATTTAGATTTTTTAGCAACTAGATGGTCAGGCACGCCGGAAAATTTGGAGCCCGACAAATGCGAAAGAATAGAATGGTTCCATTTAAATGAATTACCAGAACCCCTCATTGTCCCATCTGCAAATTTTTTTAAAAATAATCCCAAATGTCTGTGCCGTTCAGGAAAACAATTCGAGGAATGCCACAAAAAAAGATAAAAATGACAAAAAAACACATAAGATTGCCATCGCACATAAAGCCTTTAAGATATAAGCTCCTAATCAAACCCGATTTGGAGGGTTTTGTGTTTGAAGGCGAGGAAACCATCACAATCAGGCTTAGTAAACAAGTATCATCGGTAACACTACACGCAAAGGAGTTGGACATATTCGATGCAAAATTTCAAATTTCAAATTTCAAATTTCAAACGAAAAATATCAAATATGACAAAAAAACGGAAACAGCGACTTTTGCATTTCACCGAAAGTTGCCAAAGGGCAGGGGAGAGCTGTCGTTAAAATTTAAAGGCATTTTAAACGACAAAATGCGCGGATTTTACCGGAGCCAGTTTACCCATCTGGGTAAAGAAAAGCACATCGCCACCACCCAGTTTGAGGCAACAGACGCGCGCAGGGCTTTCCCGTGCTTTGATGAACCCGCGCGCAAGGCAATTTTTGATGTAACGATTATGGTCCCTCCAGGGCTCACTGCGATATCCAATACCATTGAAACCGCTGTAAAAGAGCACGCGGGCGGGTACAGGGCGGTTCAATTCGCGCCTACCCCAAAAATGTCTACCTATTTATTGGCTTTTATTATCGGCGACTTTGAGTACATAGAAGCAAAAACAAAAGACGGGGTAGCAATTAGGGTTTTTGTCACCCCCGGAAAAAAACACCAGGCAAAATTCGCGCTTGATTGCGCAGTAAAAATTTTGGAATTTTATAATAATTATTTCGACATCCCTTATCCATTGCCAATACTTGATCTTATTGCCATTCCGGACTTTAGCCACGGCGCAATGGAAAATTGGGGCGCGGTTACCTACCGCGAATCCGCGCTTTTATCAGACCCGAAAAATTCATCCGCCTCCAATAAACAGTGGGTAGCCCTGGTCATAGCGCACGAACTTGCCCACCAGTGGTTTGGGAATTTAGTCACCATGCGCTGGTGGACGGATTTGTGGCTCAATGAAGGCTTCGCCTCTTACATTGAATACCTGGCTGTTGACCATATTTTCCCTACCTGGGACATATGGACTCAATTTGCCCATAACGATTTGGGAATTGCATTAAAACTCGACGCTCTAAAAAGTACACACCCCATAGAGGTCGAAGTCCGCCATCCCGATGAAATCGGCGAAATTTTTGATGAAGTAAGCTATTCAAAAGGAGCGAGCGTAATTCGGATGCTGGCTGATTATTTGGGAGGGACTGATTTTAAGCAAGGCTTAAGGTATTACTTAAAAAAACACGCTTATAAAAATACGGACACCGCGGATTTATGGCAGGCTTTCGAAAAAGTGAGCGGCAAGCCGGTGAGCGCAATAATGAAAAATTGGACGCGAAAACCAGGCTACCCAATTGTTAAAATTATTGACAAGCCTAAAGCGTATGAACTTTCGCAATCTAGGTTTTTTTCCAGCGAAATTTCAAAAAAATCAGCGCAAGACAAGACAATTTGGCAAATACCATTGGAAGTTAAAAGTGAAAAGTTAAAAGTGAAAAGTTTTTTGCTACCAACGAAAAGCATTTTAATTAAAAAAAAACAGTCTGGATGGATAAAATTCAACGCCGGCGAATCATCTTTCGCGCGGTTTGACTACCCGGCACAGCTATTAAAAAGCCTGTATCAGCCAATTAAAAGGAAAGAACTTATGCCCCTAGACCGCCTGGGACTTATCCGCGACGCTTTCGCCCTGGCTGAAAGCGGCGATTTGCCAACTGTCCAGGCTTTGGAGCTTTGCCATGCGTACGAGAACGAAACGGACTATACCGTTTGGGTAGAAATCCTATCCGGATTGGGCGCTGTTTCAAACTTGCTTTTCGGACAGAAATGTTATAAAAATTTTAACAATTTTTGCCGCAAACTCACAAAAAAAATAATAAAAACCGTAAGCTGGAGCGCTAAGACAAACGAACCGCATACGCGGGGGCTTTTGCGCAGCCTGGTGCTTTATAATTCCGGCAGTTTCGGCGAAAACGCCGTTATTAGCCGCGCAAATTATTTGTTTGACCAGTGGATGAATAAAGGCAAAGCCGTTAAACCCGACCTTCGGGGCATTGTCTATAACTTAGCCGCAGAAAACGGCGGGTTGAGGCAGCATAAATTTTTAATAAATAAATACAAAGCGGAATCTTTGCACGAAGAAAAAAATCGGATTGGCAGAGCCTTAGGCAAGTTTAAGGATGATCGCCTGGTGGCTAAAGCGCTCGAATTCGCGCTGTCAAAACATGTAAGGCACCAGGACACACCCGGAATTTTCGCGTCCGCCTGGTCAAATCCATACGGCAGGCAGGAGGCTTGGATGTTCACAAAAAAACACTGGAAAAATATTGCGGAGAGGTACCCCTCTTCCGGGCACATGCTTTCGCGCTTTATTAAACCTGCGTCTTTGCTGTCTGGGGGAAAAGCGGCACTCGAAATTAATACTTTTTTTAAAAAGCATAGGCCGCCCGGCGTAAAAAGAGCCATAACGCAAGTTTTGGAAAAAATCCATTCCAATAGCCAGTGGCTCAAGCGGGATTCTACAAAAATTGAAAATTGGCTTAAAAAAAACGCGTAAAATGGCAAAAATCATTACATACATTTTTTTTATTTTTTTTTGCTCCCTGCCGGTAAATTTCGCAAACGCCCAGCTGGAAATTCCCCTGGCCACGGAAGATAACGACAGCGACGGGTTAAACGACCTGGAGGAAGTTAGTATTTATAGAACAGACCCTAAAGACCCAGATTCAGATAACGACGGTTATTTGGACGGCGTAGAAATTAAATATAACTACGATCCTAATAAAAACGGTGATGATGTCCTATTAAAGGAAATTTTTGTGAATTTAGCGTCCCAGGAACTCACCTATAGCTTAGGCCCGTATAAAATACGGACGATTAAAGTTTCAACCGGGCTTTCACGCACCCCCACGCCAAAAGGGGAATTTGCCATTATTAAAAAACCGCCGCTGGTTAACTACCGGGGGGTTGGCTACAACTACCCGAATACCAGGTGGAACATGCTTTTTAAAACCAGCCCCAAGGGGGGGTATTACATCCACGGGGCTTACTGGCACAATAATTTTGGGAATCCCATGAGCCACGGCTGTGTTAATGTCTCGTACCGGGAAATGGAACCCTTATATAACTGGGCGGATGAAGGTATAAGAGTAATCATAGAGTAATTTTTGACCAAAAAAGGCTATAATGTAGGCTATTGCAAAATTTTGAAATTTTATTATAATACCATAAGTATGACCCCTAGACTTAAACAACCTTTCTCTTTGCTGGGAATTTTTTTATTAGCCGCGGCTGCGGCCTGGCTCGTACACCCGAAAGGCAGTAAAATTGATCTTCGGACAATAAAAATCCCCTATAACAAAGAATTCAGAATAAATCTAGGATTAGACCTTCAGGGTGGCTCGCATTTGGTCTATGAAGCCAAGTTGGACGGCATTGAGGAAAAAGACAGGCCGGAAGCCCTAGTGGGCATTCGCGATGTAATTGAAAAAAGAGTAAATAGTTTTGGGGTGAGCGAACCCCTGGTCGTGGCTTCCGGAAAAAACCGGATAATCGTTGAATTGCCGGGCATTAAAGACATTAACGAGGCAATTAAACAGATTGGCGAAACGCCGCATCTGGAATTTAGGACTTCTTCCGAAGCCCTGCAAAGCGCCACGCCCGATGAAAACGGCAACATTACTTTAGACGGCCTTGACCCCCTTTCCCAATGGGCAACAACCGGGCTTTCGGGAAAGCAGTTAAAAAGGGCGTCCGTAGACTTCCAACAGGGAGGCGGCATTTCAAACCAAGTGGTTGTAAGGCTGGAATTTAACGACGAGGGCAAAGAACTTTTCGCAAAAATTACTTCAGAAAACATGAGTAAACCTGTCGCGATTATCCTTGACGGGATAATTTTAAGCGCCCCGGTCGTGCAAAGCGCCATAACCGACGGTATAGCGATTATTAGCGGTAATTTTTCGGCAGAGGAGGCAAAAATCCTAGTACGGCGGCTAAACAGCGGAGCGCTTCCCGTGCCCATAAGCCTTATTTCCCAACAAACAGTCGGCGCTACATTAGGCAAGGAATCAGTCCAAAAATCCGTGACCGCGGGTCTTATAGGCATGGTATTGATAGTTTTATTTATGGTAATATTTTACCGTTTCCCGGGCGTGCTCGCTTCGTTGGCGCTGTTTATTTACGCTTTAGTTGCTTTTTCGGTTTTTAAAATCGGCATATCTTTTACCGCGGTAATTCTCGCAGGCTTCTTCTTTTTTTTAAGCCTCACGGCAAATTCAAAATACGGCATTTTGGCAATATTAAGTTATTTGGCATTAATTTTTCTTGGCGCATTAAGCCCGGTAACACTCACATTGGCAGGGATCGCCGGCTTTATTTTATCTATTGGGATGGCTGTAGACGCGAATATCTTAATTTTTGAAAGGCTTAAAGAGGAGATCAGGGCAGGAAAAGAAATTACCAAAGCAGTGGAGGACGGTTTTGCGCGTGCTTGGCTGTCTATCCGCGATTCAAATGTTTCCAGCTTAATCACCTGCGCTATTTTATACTGGTTCGGCACTCCGTCAATAAAGGGTTTTGCGGTTACTTTGGCAATCGGTATATTAATTTCCATGTTCACGGCCATTACTGTTACGCGCACGCTTTTAAAGGCGTTTGTGGGAAATAAAATCCTCTCGCACCCCTGGCTGTTTGGGGTAAGCAAGTCTAAACAAGAACCAACCGCTTAACGGGACTGTTGCCGAATACCATTTTTGCCCAAAACGAACTGTTTTGGCACAATGGCCAAAAAAATTTCTCCGTTTACCTTTCAGGTAAACATCAAAATTTATTTTGCCCATTCTGCTCAAACCATTTCATTTTGCATCAAAAAGCGTATTTGGCAACTGTCCCTTAACTACCCTCTATGTTTCAAACACTCAAATACTACAAACTATGGTTTATAATGTCAGGCGCGATTTTAATTTTTGGTGTCGGCTCATTAAGTTTGTTTGGCCTTAACCTTGGGATAGATTTTACGGGCGGCAGCTTAATGGAGCTAAAATTTAAAGCTCCGTTTGAGCACGAGAATGTGAGGAAAGTTTTAGACCAAAAAAAGCTGGAAGGCTATAGCCTCCAATCCAGCGAAAACTTCGGCCTTATTATAAAAACTAAACCTTTGGAAAAAGCGGAATACGATTCAATAATTACAGAACTCAAATCACAGGCAGGGGATTTAGAAGAAGGGCAGTTTGAATCTATTGGCCCTGTAATTGGCGGCGAGCTTAAATTAAAAGCAATTTACCAGCTCATATTCGTTTCAGTGGGCATACTCGTGTATATTGGTTATGCTTTCAGAAAAGTAGCAAAGCCCGTAAGCCCCGTAAAATTCGGAATTGCCGCGATCATAGCCCTTTTCCACGACCTACTGTTTTTACTGGGAGTATTTTCGCTCCTTGGGCGATTCAAAGGTGTGGAAATTGACAGTATGTTCGTAACCGCCGTTTTGACAGTCTTAGGCTTCTCGGTTCACGACACGATTGTAGTTTTTGACAGGATTAGGGAAAACTTAAAAATTTTCGGGGGCCAAAGCATTGAATTCATTATTAACCACAGTATTGCCCAGACAATAGTAAGGTCATTAAATACCAGCTTAACTGTGCTTTTTGTGCTGTTAGCCCTGCTTTTATTCGGAGGCGCTACAATCAAATACTTTATTTTAGCCCTGTTTATTGGAATTATTGTCGGCACATATTCCTCAATTTTCATAGCAAGTCCGGTATTGTTTTTAATGCAAAAAAAGAGAGGTTGATAACCGACTAAAAAATAATAAATTTTATTCTAAATCCTCTTATTTAAGAGGATTTTTAGTTTAATTGGGCATTTGACTAATAAAATATTTTGTGCTATAATGTCGGAAATAAGTAAGGGTCAAATTTCTGGTACAGTTTACATTTCATGAGGTATTTATGGGAATATTGGATACAATAATTCATAGCAAACAAACCGAAACTTTAAGGACGTTTAATCCTGAAAGCATTGTAGACGATATATTAGCAATCCTAAAGGAACGGGAAAAGCAGATATTAATAAAACGCTACGGCCTTAAAAACAGTGAGGTAAAAACTCTGGCATCGATTGGCCTTGAGCATGGTTTAACGCGCGAAAGAGTAAGGCAAATAGAAAAGGATTTAGTCAAGCAACTGCGTAAGAGCGGAAGGTCACATGTTGGGCTCGGCACGGTTAGGGAATTATTGCTCGGGACCATCAATGAGCACGGCAAGGTAATGGCCGAAGATCTTTTACTTAAAAGTATGGGCATTAAAGCTGAAAGCGACAGGAACGCCATAATTTTTATTTTGAATTTAATTGAAGATGTCGACAGCTATTTGCACGAAAATTACAAAAAATGCTGGTCCACAATAGCTTTTAATAAGCAATTTTTATCCGATTTTACTCTGGAAGCGCAAAAGCTTTTAGAAGGCTCGAGCAAGCCTATAAAGGAAGGGGATTTTTTGGAAAGATTCTCTGAAACCGATTTTTTTAAAAAAAATACGCAGGAATTAACCCAAAAAGTTGTTTTAAACTTTTTGGATTTGGCCCATAGGATAGAAAAAAATGTGTTCGGACACTGGGGTCTAAGCACATCAAAACAAATTGTGCCCAAAGATGTCGGGGATAAGGCATATTTGGTTCTTAAGGAGCATGGAAAGCCGGAACACTATTCAACTATCACGGAAATGATAAACAAAGCAGCTTTTGACAACCGTACTGCATACAAGGAGACCGTGCATAATGAATTAATAAAAGACCGACGGTTCATTTTAATTGGCCGGGGAATTTACGCGCTGGACGAGTGGGGTTTTAAGCCTGGAGTAGTGTCCGACGTAATAAAAGAAATCCTTTCCGAAGCGGGAAAGCCTTTGCCTAAGGATAAAATTATAGAAGCGGTGCTAAAACGCAGGCAGGTTAAGAAAAATACCATATTGGTGGGCCTTTCCAACAAGAAACTATTCAGGAAAGTGGATAAAAACTTATATGACTTAGCTTCGTAATTAGGGGTCATTTCGTTGATTAAGGTCTTTGTCGCATTCCCAAATTCAATGTTTTTTTAAGAAACAAAAATGGACATATTGAGTTCATCCATACCGGATTTAATAGTAATATTCAGGCTTGCATATCGATTTATTTTCGAATATTACGGCTGGGTGATTTTTGTAATCGGGGTACTGTATTTGCTTTGGAGAACCTATCTTTTGGAAATTCAGCACCAGTATGTCCGCTCCCATAAATATATTTTTTTCCAGATTAGGGTGCCAAAAGACAACCTCACCAGCACCCTGGCCGTTGAGACGATTTTTGCGCAGCTGCATTCTTTGCATGTGTCAAAAACCTTCGCTGAAAAATTCGTGGAAGGCCACATTCAACTTTGGTACAGCCTGGAAGTGATTAGTATGGGAGGCAAAGTTTCATTTATTATCCGCCTTCCGGAAAGAATGCGTCATGTTGTAGAGTCCGCGTTTTATGCCCATTATCCGCAGGCTGAAATCACCGAAGTGGCCGACTATATGGAAAATTTTAACTACGATCCGGACGATCCAAATTGCCCTTACGAAATCTTTGGCACAGAATGGAAATTAGCCCAAGACGATGTAATTCCCATTAAAACTTATAAGGAATTTGAACATCCGGCGGCGGAAGAAACGGTTATTGACCCGCTGGCCAATTTTTTTGAAGGTATGGCGACAATGGAACCGCACGAATTTTTTGGCACGCAAATTATTATCCAGCCGCTTGCCGACGAAGAATGGATGCCGCGCGGCGAGAAAAAGGTAAAAGAACTAATCGGCGCCGAACCTGAACACGATTTGAAATTCAGAGATGCTTTTTTGTATCCGGTAAATAAATTTTCCAAATTCAGCTACAAGGAAACCATACTCGGGAGCGCGCAGGCCCACGCTCCGGACCCGCAGCTTCAGAAACAGAGAACCAATTGGCTTAACATGACTGAAGGCGAAAAAGAACGGGTTACTTATATAGAAAAAAAGATTAGCAAAGCAGGTTATAAAACCAAAATTCGGTTTCTATATATTGCGCCTAAAGACAAATTCGATGTCAGCAAAAAAAGCATAATTACCGGAGCCTACAGACCTTTGGCAAACCCTATGATAAACAAAATAAAGCCGGATGTCGGCCACACCTGGACTGCGGTGGACTACGCAATTTCAAGAACTTTAGAAAAGCCCTATTTAGATTGGCATCTTAAATACAAAAAACGGAACATTTTTAAAGGCTACAAAAACAGGGACATTCATATTGGCCTTCATATGTTTATACTAAACATTGAAGAAATCGCCACCCTTTACCATTTTCCAATTACCACAAAAACCACAACTGTCTCAACTTCCATAGAACGCACGGAGAGCAAAAAATCCCAGCCCCCGGTTAATTTACCCATAATTGAACAAAATTAACATAACCCGTAAAGATTACAAAATTACACCTACTGTGCTTTTACAATTTTGTCAATTTTATTATTTTTGTGGTTCGACTTGACTCACCACCTAGCCACCGTGAGCTTGTCGAATCGGTCATTTTTGTCAATAACACCATAAACCACTGATGATAAACAACAAAGAAGTAATAACCCTTTTCGCTAAAACCAACTTTCGCAACAAGGAAGTGGCTTTTGGCATAAAAACCGACGACCGACGCCGGCACATGTATTTAATGGGGAAGACCGGCATGGGCAAAACCACCATGATGGAAAATATGGTAATCCAGGATATAAAAAATGGCCACGGCGTTTGCTTTATTGACCCGCATGGCGATTCAGTCGCCAGGATTTTAAATTCAGTGCCCTCAAGCAGGATCAACGATGTTATTTATTTTAATCCCGCGGACTTAGAGCACCCGATTGCCTTTAATATTTTAGAGTCTGTTGACCCGAGGTACAAGCATTTGGTAGCCTCTGGCCTCATGGGCGTTTTTACCAAAATTTGGGCTAATGTCTGGTCTGCCAGGATGGAATATATATTGAATAATACCATCCTTGCGCTTTTAGAGAGCCCGGGCAATACCCTTTTAGGGATTACCAGAATGTATGTCGATAAACAATATCGGAAAAAAATCATCGACAATGTTAAAGACCCTGTGGTCAGAACATTCTGGACCGATGAATACGCGAACTATAACGAAAAATACAGAACCGAGGCCATAGCGCCAATCCAAAACAAAGTCGGGCAATTTTTATCGTCATCGATCGTAAGAAACATAGTTGGCCAGCCAAAAAGCACAATAGATTTGCGGGAGCTGATGGATGCGCAAAAAATCCTGATCGTGGACATTTCCAAAGGAAAAGTCGGGGAAGACAACGCCGCGCTTTTAGGCGCCATGATAATTACAAAAATCCAACTAGCCGCGCTTTCCAGAGCGAATGTGACGGAAAGCGAACGCAAGGATTTTTATTTGTACGTGGACGAATTCCAAAATTTTGCCACCGACAGTTTTGCCACGATTTTGAGCGAAGCCAGGAAGTACCGCTTAAACTTAATAGTCGGCCACCAATACATCGCCCAGCTGGAACAGGACAAAAACACCAAAGTTCGCGACGCTATTTTTGGCAATGTTGGAACTATGGTAATGTTCAGAATAGGCGCCGCGGACGCGGAATATTTGGAAACCGAATTTGAGCCTATTTTTACGCCGAACGATTTGGTAAATTTACCGAGATACAACATTATTTTAAAATTAATGATAAACGGGGTGGCTTCCGACCCCTTCTCCGCCGTCACCCTCTCGCCAGAGGCAAAAGACTTAACAGACAACAGGGAAAAAATCATTAATATTTCCAGGGAGCGGTATACCAATCCGGCTAATATGGTGGAAGAGAAAATTGCCCGGTGGATGGGTTCGGATTACCATAGGGAGGCCGCCATATTAATTGGCCAGCACACGGAAGAAGAACTGGAAAATGACGAAAACACTACGGCATTTGAAAAAATAATTGAGGAAAAAATTGAATCCCCTGTGAATTTGGAACCGGTTAAGGCTATAAAACCAGTCGATATTCCTCTGCCTAAGCCGGTTATTCGCGAGCAAAAGGACGGCAGGCCAAGGCAGGAAAAACGGCGTAATGACCAGCAACACCGGAATAATTCCCAAAGAAAATTCGGGCAAAAGCCGAGGTATAGCGAGCAAAAAAAAGAAAATCCGGTTTGGAGAACCGTGCAAAATTTGCAAGTTGCCAAGGCAAAGGAAGAACTTGAGAGGCTGGACAAGCATTTAAACGGTTTGGATAAGAGCCTTTCACAACAGATCCAGAAAGCAAAACCGGATAATACAGAGCAGGCGAAAATAGTCTTAAAACCCGGTGAAACCCACGCAATGAATTTTTTTGAATAAAATTAATTAAATAATCCTAAAAATATGTTCTCTCAAAACCACAAAAAATTTATATACTTAATTTTCGGCTTAATAATAGTTATTTCGGTATTTTTGCTTTTTGGCGACAGCCTTAAACGCGAACAGCCAAGCGAAAGCCTAAACAAATTTAGCGGCATTAGCGCAAAAGTGGCTGTAGAAACCATAGACAATACAACCCTCCCGGAGTTATTGCCAAAAAATTTACCCTTGGAGGAAGGGGTAGAAATCCAGCGAAATGAAATAGTCAGGGTATTAAATTCAAAAGAAACCCAGTATGTGCGTAAGTACGTTTCAAAACTCACAGTTGATGAAAATATAGAAATTTATAATAAATATCTTAAGGATAATAGTTGGAAAATAAAAACCGCGCTCGTGGAGCCCGGAAAGTCTGCAGGAATACTCGCTGAGAAACAAGACCAAGCTGGCCTGCTTCAAATATCAATAGCTAAAAATGAAATTACCAGTGAAGTGACCGTGGAGTTGGTGATAGTTACAAGATAAATAAAAGGTTTAGCGGCAGACGTTACGGAACGTCTGCCGCTTTTGATTTGCCATGTTCAGCGTTGAGCATGGGTGTTGGCGCGTGGGGCGATGAATCCCTGAAATTCCGGACAAGCGGGGCTGTCGCCGCAATTTCCTAAGACATCGTCGGCCGCTAACCAAAAGATGTCCAACTCCTGACCTGCTTCCCGCATTGGTCGTACCATTCGCAAAATGGTAACCAGCCACGCGCGCACTTCATCTTGGTAGCGATCCTGGGCGCTACCCGATACAAAATGTTCGCGTGTGTTTTCCAGGTGGATGGACTCGTGGGCGAGGCCAATTGCGAAAGTGTTGCGGAGCTTGGCCGTAAAACGGCCGCCCGAAATTTCCAATAATTTCGGGGCATAAACTTCTACCCCTAATTTCTTCCACTCCGGAAGCCAAGCAGATTTCATTAGAACATTCTCTCCACCCTTATCCCGGCAGGGAATCGGCGAAAGGTTCAGCACTAGCTCCTCGGATTTGAACCTGGAAAAGAGCCCTGTCAGCTTTTGTCGCACAAACGGCGGTATAAAGTGGGAGGTTGGAGCGTTGGGGTCCACTGCAACCAACAAATGCCGCATGAGCTGGCTGGCTTCATGCACTTGAATTTCGTCAAGACGCACGAGCTCCTTCGCTCTAACGGTGGGGTTTGGCTGAATAACATCGCCCACAAGAAGGGCGAATACCAAGGCTAACGTAACCAAAAAAACTTTTTGCATACAAAAGCCCTCCTTAGGCTTGTTTAAATTTTACTATACTTGTGGATAAGTGTAAATCTTCCAGCAAAAAGAAAACCGGCGGAAAGACATTAAAGTTTTTAGGCTCTAAGAGGTCAATCCGCCGGAAAGGATTTGCGACAGACGTGTGCGAGACGGTTAGCGGTCGGTTTTGAGCTGGAGATCCCTTAGGATCCAGCCAATGCCGGCTGATGAGCCGTTCGTGAAGAAACGGAAGGAGACCGCAATCTGCTTGCCCGAGTATTCGGACAAGTCAAACTTCATCTCCTCCAAACCCAACACGCGCGTGTTGGGTAAGTTTTCGCGGATAATCTTGGAGTTGACCCGTCCATCTTCTGCCAACTCTTTGATTATAATTTCCGCGACATCGAAATGGATGTCCGGCTTGCCGACTCCCTGCATCTGCAGGAAGTGGCGGAAAGCGAGCGATACTGAACCGGTTACTGACCGGAGGTCAATCACTTGCGTCACTAGCTCCGAATCGGATACCCCGCCCTTGTAGTTGAGCGCATCCGATTTCCCCGCGTACCAGGCGTTGCCGCCAAGTAGGAGGAAGTCAGCCAGGTGCCAGAGGATAGGGTTGTCGCCGTTTAACCGGCGAACCTCATATCCTATTGGCCCTTCCTGCGAGTATGCCAGATCCAGCGAGCTGGACTGGCTTTCACGAGTTTGGAACAGCACCCACTCGCTCCACTCGCTCCAGTTCCCAGCCCGGTCAACAACCCGGCAAGTAACGGACTGGTGAGCGTTTTCCCGAAGAGGCGCGGCTGCGGGTCCGGTAAGCGTAAGAGCCAGAAAATTGCCACTACCAAAGTAGGGTAAGAACTCCTGAACTCTCTCCTTTCCACCCTCCTCGTGCAGACACTCGGCACCCAGAAGCGTTTCATCTGTACCAGTGAGGGAAAGACGAACGGAACTGTGGCCGACATGCATAAGCGTAATGAGCGGGCGGTTGGGCGGCATGTCGTCTTCGGTCATAAGTTCCGGCAAAGACAAGCGTGCGCCAGAACGGAACAGTTCGGTCGGGGCATAATCCCGAAGGTTGAGCCTCCATTGGCCCATCCCGCGGTTACCGCCGATCAGCCGCAAACGAATTTGCTCCTCTGTTAGCCCAGGTGAGTAGGCTAACATTAAAGCAATCGCGCCCGCGACATGAGGGGCAGAGAAGCTGGTACCGTCGGCGCGACGGTAACCTTTGGGGTTTAACATTACCCCTTCGGCAACTTGCCCGACAGGTACAGCAACATCAATGTCCTGGCCAGGGGCAGCGAGGAGCACGCTTTTTGGACCCCAGTTGGAAGCCCAAGAAACGCCCTTGCCTACCTGGTTGTCCCAAGACGAAGCGCCGACTGTGATGACTCCGGGAACACTGGCAGGAGTGACCGGTGTACGGTCGATATTTAGGCTACTGTTTCCAGCTGCCGCAATAACGACGATCCCCGTTTTGCGAGCTACCTGAATGGCTTCTGCTATCGGCAGTACTTGATCAAGCGTGCCGAAGGAAAGATTCAGGATTACGCGCGCTTTAGGGTTTGTCGAACGGAGTTCTTCGCTTTTGCGTGCCGCGGCCAATATTCCGGCGACCACGTTTTCGGTCGTACCGGCGCCTTTTGCATCGAGCGCCTTAACAAAACCAAATTGAATGAAGTCAGCGAGTCCGGCGATGCCTTTCCCGTTGTTCGCTTTAGCGGCGATAACGGACATTGTGGCACAACCGTGCCCGTTGTCGTCAGTCGCCGGAGAGGACGGATTAATCGCATTGTAGTTCCAAAAATTACGCGACCAATCAAAATCCTCGTGGCCGAAACACGCGCCGGTGTCCACACCAATAATGTAGACATTGTCGGACTTCAGACGTGGAGCGCTGGCCCAACCAATGGAGCCGGGGAAGTCCCCAAGCGCCCATTGTTGGTGGACGAGCGGGTCGTTCGTCGGTGGACCCTCAAATGTCCTAATTACCGGTGAGAACGAAACCCATTCTACCGATGAATCGGTAACGAGCGAAGCATGCAGGGCTTGAAGCCCTTGCACGGAACCCGCAAACTGCAAGGTATAGTACCCCTGCAATGTGGGTTCGTCTGCGGCGAGCGCACGAAGCGTGGTTGCCGAAGCCTCGCGAAGCGAGGACTTGGCGAAAAGCGCTTCCGAGCCAGGCCGGCCTCGGAATTTGACCAAAAGTTGATCGCCCCAGTATTCACTGGTGACGACCCCATCCCGAGTCAAGCGGGATAGTTGAAAAACTGCACGTTCTCCTTGGGCAAACATCACCCAGGAGAAAAAAAGACACAATATAATCTGTCGCATGTGTCCTCCTTTAGTCTTAACTATGTCATATTATTCAAATTTTGTCAAGATGAAAACTTTTTATTTTTATGTTATTCTTTTTATACGAATAAAAATAATTTTGATGAAATAAAAAAATGACAACCACAAAAAATTCTTTAAACTTCAAAATACCTTTAGAAGGTTTATTTAGTGTTGGGCTGGCATTTTTTTTAGTTGTATTAGTTTTAATGACAATAAGTCAACAAACCGTTTTTGCCACCTCTCATGGCTGTAATTCCAGCACCTGCCCTGGAATTGCTCCAATTTGCTGCTCAGGCAGCGGTAGTTGTACAAATGACGATTCTTTGTGCGGCGGTGGAGGTGGAGGTGGAGGTGGAGGTGGAGGTTGCACTGATCCAAGTCAATGCTCATCTCCAGGAAGCTGTAGTGTGCCAGTCCAGAGTATTATTTGTACAGGAAGTTGGGGAAATTGCGGTCCAGCGGGAATAGATAGTGGAGGAAACTGTCAGCAATACTGTGAATGCGATTCTGCATGTATAACTTATGGTACCAACATTAATTCATCAGCTTGTTCTAACGGATCATGTTCATACGCTTATGGGGGGAGTTGTCAACTATCAAGCGGAGCCTGTAGCTCATGGATTGGAGCAAACACATGCAGCGGAGGGGGTGGAGGAAACGGTAATACTTGCCAGCTTAGCGCCGGGACTTCGGGACCAACTAATATCAATGCAACACAAGGGGCATCATCTTCTTTTAGTTGGCAAGTATCCAGCAGTTCCGGAACTCAATATTTCAACGTTTCCATGTCCGGTGTTCCCAATGCCGCTTACAGTGGACAAGTTACTGGCGCTAGCGTGGATATTTCTGAAGGCCAAAAGTCAATGTCAGGAAGTTTAACGCCTTCAGCTTCTACCCCTGTCGGCCCCTATACTTTAACGGTAACTATTACTTCCCAATCCGACTCCTCTTGCACTTATCAACTAAATTACACAGTTAATGTCCAAAGCTCTGGAGGAGGCGGAACAAATAACTCGCAGTGCGTAAGCACAAATTTTTCCGCTTCTGTCACCGCCGGGCAGAATTTCTCCGGTACAGTGGTAGTGCGCAACATTGGCTCCAACTCCTGGCACAATACTGCACCCAACCAATACGGCTTAACCTCCCCCCAAGGTTCACTCTGGACTACCACCGGTCCCTTTAGCACCCAATGGCTTGGTATGCCCTTTACGCCTGTACCTTCCAATACTGACGTAACTTTTAATGTTAATGCCACAGCTACTACTACCCCTGGCAGTTACTCGTATAATTTTCAAATGCTTCAAAACAGTGTAGCTTGGTTTGGCCCGATTTGTACCGCCAACATTACTGTAAATCCTGTAGCCAACACCCCTCCCACCGTTTCTATCCAAAGCCCCACGGCTACAGCCTATTCCAATTCTAATCTGCCCTTGCGCTGGACAGCCGCTGATACTGGGGGCATTTCCCTGTGCGAAGTTCAGCTCAATACCGGCAATTGGATGCGCTATCCAGTTTGCAATAACAACACCACCACAGAAACCCAACTCTCTTATGTCCATATGCCGACTATTTTGGGGACAGCCGCCACCCGCCTCTTAGCCCTAGATTTTGCCGAAAATGCCGGCAGTACGGCTTATGACCGGAGCGGTAATGGTAATAATGCCGCGCTAGTGAACTCTCCTTCCTGGGTAGCCGGGCAATACGGCCGGGCTTTGAGCTTTAACGGCACTAGCCAGTATGTAAACCTAGGCAACAGCTCCACCCTAAGGCCTGCAGGCGCCTTTTCTGTCGCAGCCTGGGTCAATGCCAATGCGAGTCAGGTAGCTTATCCTCAAATCATCTCTTCCGGGGACAATACCGGCGTAACCGGCTGGAATTTATACATCCAAAACGGATCTAACCAAGGCGCGGCTTCGTTTATCATAAAAGACAGCGGAGCTTGGGGAACTTGTTACGCCCTTGGTACGACTAACCTTAAAGGTGCAGGCTGGAAGTTTGTGGTGGGTACCTTTGACGGCACTAACATCCGTATTTATGTTGATGGAGTCTTACAGACTTCAGATACTTGTTCTGGGGCTATCCAATACGGTACTTCCCCCAGCGCAGAAGTCGGGAGAAAATTCAATACCGCGGCTGACACCTATTTCACCGGCAGTATAGACGAAGTGGCGCTTTACAGCCGGGTTTTGACCGCAGCGGAAATTGCCGCCATGTTTACAAACAGCGCTTTTAACGGTGCTCATACTTTAAACGCAAGAGTTACAGACACTAGTGCCCAGTTAAGCCCTACAGCTTCGGTGAATTTCAGCATAAATTTGCCCAACCAACCCCCTGTTTCCATCGCCACCATTTCCACTAACGGCTCAACTTATTCCAATTCCATAACAGTTACCCAAGGTGTACCGGTGAATGTTTATTTAGGCGCTAATTACAGCAATGCCGGGGTAATTAATACCGGTTCCTCTGACCCAGACGGCTGGACTCACGCGACTCTAGGTATGAGCGGAGGCACTGCCAAATGCGACTGGAATTCGGACTTAAATCAGGGCGCGGCCACCTACGAAA
>JBBTRN010000039.1:0-6818 GCA_038065175.1 Patescibacteria group bacterium
GATTAAATTTTTCCAAAAAAGCGATTAAAAACAACCAGAAACCGAACGGTAACTTCATGGTCTGCCAAAGGTTGAGCGTATCGGAGTCGCCGGCTTCCCACTTTAGTAACATGTCGTGGATTGCGACTTCAAGCGAGGGGTCTTCCTTTGCTTCCTGGGCATACCGGACGTACCAGTCACCCACGAAGTGGTCGCCTTTTTGGCCCGTGGATTCGGGCGTTGCGCCCTCTGCCCACCTCTGCCACACGAGCATGCTTTTACAAATGTGCACGCCGCGGTCATTAACGAGGCAGGCTCGGACCACAAAGTGCCCTACGGCTTCAAGAATGTTTGCCAGCGCAGAGCCGAGGCAGCCATTCCGGAGGTGACCCAAGTGGAGAGGTTTGTTGGTGTTCGGAGACATGTACTCGACCATAATGCGCCTCGTACCTGTTACGAATTTAGCGTCCTTGGCCAGGGCGATTTCAATTGCCGCCTGGAACAAGGCCGTCGGGGAAAAGCGGATATTAACATACGCGCCTACCTGCTTAGCTTCTGCCACAAGGTTATGCGTACTAATCGCCTGGGCTACCCTCTGGGCGAATTCAGCCGGGTTTTGTCCGACCGTTTTTGCCATGGGCGCGCAGTTAAAAGCCAAATCGCCTAATGTAGGATTTGGAGTACGGCGGAGTTCAACCTCCGGCGCATCCGGGGACAAACCGTTACAAGCAGCTTTATAGGCCGCTAAAATAGCGTCTTTCAATGCATTCATAATATCGTCCTCCTTTGAACTGTAGAAACATGCTAGTTTAAGAGGCTTTTTTTGTCAACACAAAAAAACCGGTGATTTTTTAAAAAAAATCAGAATAAAAATTCTTTAGCAGGACTTACGGGTTTGAGCCAAGTTCCCTGCCTGCCGGCAGGCAGGGAGGCAAAATGGGAGGATTTTGAGAGCCGTAGTCGGACTACGGAGAACAAAACCGCAGCATTTTAACGAAGAAATTGGCCAAATGCCGTCTGGGGTCGGGCTTTGCCCACCCAATGACGGCAATCCCGTAAGTCCTGTATAGTTATTATTTCCTGACCTGACCTTTGCCGTAAACCAGCCACTTATAAGAAGTTAACGCCTCAAGGCCCATGGGGCCGCGCGCGTGTAATTTTTGGGTAGAGACACCGACTTCCGCGCCCATACCAAACTCTCCCCCGTCGGTAAAGCGAATAGAAGCATTATGGTAAACTGCCGCGGCATCCACATTTTGCAAAAACAAACTTGCATGTTTCTTATTTCCAGTAAGTATAGCTTCAGAATGCCCAGAAGTATGAGTTTGAATAAATTCCAGACCTTGTTTAAAATTCCTTACTGTTTTAATGGCCATTACCAAAGACAAGAACTCCCTGCCAAAATCTGCAGGTACGGCTTTTTTTAAAAACTGTCCTGGGTAAATGCTTTTTAAAATTTTATAAGCAGGCGCGTCGGCTCGTATTTCTACCTGCCAATCTCTAAGACGCAAAGCTAATAGGGGTAGTAAACTTGTTGAAATATTCTCGTGCGTCACTAAAGTATCCAATGAATTACATACGCTTGGACGCTGGGTTTTAGCATTTACAATAATGTCCGCCGCGATTTTAGGGTTATATTTTTCGTCAGCAAAGATATGGCAAACACCGGCGCCGGTTTCTATTACCGGAACCCTGGAATGCGCGCGGACAAAATTTATAAGCTCCTTGCCTCCGCGCGGTATAAGAACATCTACTAATCCAACCGCTTCGAGCAAAAACTTACGCCAATCGCTTTTTGGGCTAATCAAATAAGCGCAAAGATTAGATATGCCATGTTTTTTAAACACTTTATGCAACAGGCTTATAAACGCCTGGTTAGAATAAAAACTTTCCTTACCTCCCTTTAGCACTATGGCGTTGCCGGTCTTAAAGGCCAAGGTTGCCAAGTCAGCCGTAACATTAGGACGAGATTCGAAAATTACCCCAACCACACCCAAAGGCACACTCACCTTTTTAAGGAGTAAGCGGTTAGGCAAAGTTTTAGCTTCCAAAATTTTGCCAAGCGGGTCAGGCATAAGGGCTATTTGTTTTATGCCTACGGCTACATCCATAATTTTTTTCGTGTCCAGCGCCAACCTTTCCCTAAAGGCAGCGTCTTTACTAGGCGGTAATAGCTTTAAATCTTTAGCATTGGCCTGAAGGATTACTTTTCGGGAGTGGATGACAATTTTCCCGAAATCCAAAAGCACCGCCTTGCGGGTCTTGTGGCTAAAATTGCCAATTTCGACAGTGAGTCTTTTTATGTCTTTTAAATCTTTTTCAAGGTTATCCATGGCTTAACTCCTTCGCGCGCTTATACGCAGCGGACGCAGCTTTTTTTACGCTGCTCTTAAAACCACTTTTTTTAAATTCCTGTAGCGCCGCTTCGGTAGTGCCTTTTTTGGAAGCAATTTTTTTAATTAATTGCCCATAATCACCAAATAATTGGAGCTTGGCCGAAGCAAAGAAAGTGGATCGCACAAGCATAGCAGCCTGGCTTTGAGTAAGACCCAAAGACCGCGCCGCGTCTTCTAAAGCTTGAGCGAAGTAAAAAAAATAAGCGGGGCCACTGCCTGAAATAGCTGTCACGGCGTCTATTAGGGCTTCACTTTTTACTTCAAAATTTTCGGTGAAAGAAGATATAAATTTTTTGGCGAGCGCTTTATCGCTAAAGCTTAAACCGGACAAAGCTTTCCAGGCGCCTACGCCTTCGCCTACAAGAAGTCCCATGTTAGGCATAAGCCTGACTATTTTACTATGCCTAAAAACCCTTATAAGAACCTTAAGGCTCACACCCGCGGCTATTGAAATTATTAGGGCTCGTGCGGAAATCTTGCCTTTTAAAATTTGCGCCGAACCTGAAATGTCCTGGGGTTTTACCGCAATAACAACCAGGTCGCATTTCTTTAAATGCTTTAAACCTAAATCGGGTATAACCCCCCATTTCCCGGCTGTGCGCAATTTGTTCGGGTTATGATCCGAGGCATACACCTGAAAACCGCCCTTTTGTTTAAGGATGCTTTGCGCTATTGCGCTTCCCATATTACCTAATCCGAAAATAAATATTTTCATAAACTGTTAACTTAAAGCACTGCCATATGGTCGCGGTGAATAACCTCTTTTTCCAAACCAGGCTTTATGGACGAATCTTTTTTACGCCTTAAAAAATCTTGTATTTCTCCTGCCGAATAATTAACTTTTCCATATGCCACGCCCACACCGCTTTTGGTAATAACTTCCACCACTTCGCCTTTTCCAAACTGCCCCTTTAGCCAGGCAACGCCTGGGAAAAGCAGGCTGCTGCCTTTGCGCAACGCTTTGGCCGCGCCTTCGTCTATAACTAACTGGCCCAAGCCCTTAGCCGCAACCAGCCAGCGCTTCTGTTTAGCCCAATTTTTTTCAATCGGGTAAGGCTGAAAAAGAGTGCCCGTTTTACTGCCCTTTAAAAATACGCCTGCCAAAGCGTTCTTTTCTCGGCCGTCAGTAAAGACAGTAGTAATGCCGGCATGAGCCGCGTGCTTGGCCGCGCGGATTTTGCTAAGCATACCGCCACGGCCCAGGCTGGAAGTTTCTGAAGAAATCATCTTTTCCAAAGCGGCATCCACATTCTCCACTATCTTAATAAGCTTGGCATCGGAGTTTAAATCCGGGTTGGAAGTAAACAAGCCTTTTTGGTTAGTTAAGATTACCAGGCGGTCGGCGTTTAAAGCTACGGCCACTATTGCGGCCAAGAGGTCATTGTCCCCTACGGTTAAATCGGACATGGCTACGACATCGTTCTCGTTTATAATAGGCAAGATGTTTGCCGCCAAAAGGCTTTCAACTGTGTGCACAAAATTTTCATAGCGTTCCCTTTCGGTAAAGTCGTCCTTTAAAACCAAACACTGGGCTACTAGCATCTTAAATAACTTCGCTTTCGCCCCATAAGCATGGATTAAAGCGGGTTGGCCTAAAGCCGCCCACGCCTGTTTTTTGTGCAAGCTGTCTAGCTTCGGCAAAACTTGCTGGCCATAAGCTATGGCTCCGGAACTTACCAGGATGACTTCATGGCCCCGGACGCAAAGTAAAGAAATATCCTTAAGTATTTCTTGGATTTTTTTTAAGTTTATTTGGTTCTTACTTCCAAGCAGGACATTAGTCCCGACCTTAATTACTAAGCGCATATAAATTGAGTCTATGAATAGCTATTTACCTATTTATCTTATAAAAAATTGCGCTTTTAAGCAAGAAAAAGTCGGAACCCCTTTTAACTTACAAAGGAGTTCCGGCAAATGTATTTTAAAATTGAAAAACATCCCTTAAACCTTAGTTAAGGGTGTTTTTATTTGCCCGGCATATTTTTTAGTTATTTTGGTTTATTATTTCAGAGCGGCCTCGATAGCCTGTTCAAAGGCGGAAAACGGCTGCCTCTCGGCTTCGCTCGAGACTAACTTTATTTACAAGGCATATCCAGGACTTACGCATTGAGCCAAGTTCGAGGCATTTTCCGAGGATTTTTGGAGGCGTACTCCTGGTACGACGACAAAAACCGCAGGAAAATAACAAAGAAATTGGCCAAAGCCGCTTTTAAGGATCCGGCTCCGCCGGTCCTAAAAGCGGCGGTGCGTAAGTCCTGATATTATTGTTTAAGCGCTTGCTCTATAGCTTGCTCGAATGAACTGAACGGCTGGGCGACGACAATTTTAACGCCGTTTACAAACACCGTGGGCGTGCCGCTTACCCCGGCCGCCTGGCCGTCTGTTATGTCTTTTTTAACTACTTCGGCAGTTTCGCCGTTGTCTAAACAAGTATTAAATTTAGAAACATTCAAGCCCAAATCAACCGCGTACTGCTTTAAATCGGCCATGTTTAGCCCTGTTCCGTCCGGCTGCATTTTTTCAAAAAGCCTGTCGTGGTAGGGGAAAAACTTGCCTTGCCGATTAGCACACTCCGCCGCCTCGCCTGCTTTTTGCGCGTTTTGGTGAATAGGCAAAGGAAAATGCCTAAAAACAAAAGTAGCTTTGCCGGTATCTATATATTTAGTTTTAATCTGCTTGTAGGTATCGTTAAAAAATTTCTGGCAAAACGGGCATTGGAAGTCGGAAAATTCCTCTATGACCACTTTACCCCTCCCTGTCTTTGGCGCGTCTTTTCTTTCCGCCACATCTACCGGGCCTTGGGGCACGGGAGCAGCTTGTTGCTGGGGCTGGATATTCTGCGCCGAACCTTGAACTCCAAGGCTTTTTCCCCCGAATGACTGGATCACTAATTTAGTGTTGTAAAAAATACTCGCGCTTATTAAAATGGCGCCGACAATTATGCTGGAAGCAATAATATTGTCTTTTTTAGCCGGCTGATGCTCATGGCTATGCGCGTGCTCGTGATGTTCGTGTTCCATAGAAATTAAATAAAATTAAGTAAAAATAATTATAATTAAATAAGATTTATTTTTTTGATTTTTGATTTTTTATTGCCGAATTTTTTGATGCTGTCATGATTGCAACAATTTCTCCTGCCTCTTTTAGTAAAGGCTCTACCAAGGATGATTTTACCATTCCAGCCTCGAGCAAAATTTCTAACCAAAATTGAGTTTCATCAGCCTCTTCAACTACTATGCCGAGCTTAGAAATAAAATCTTTCGCTGATTTCGCTCGACATACTGCCCTATAATTGGCAGCTACGGCGGTACCCGATCTAAGCAACTGCTGGTTGCCAAGAATCCTTCCCATCGGATCATTCTGTAAATACCTGACCAGACTAATAATCCTAATTGCAAAATTCTTAGTTCTCATTTGCAAATCTTTAGGATCCATAAAAATTTTACTTAATTCTGGTCAATTTTATTTATTCGCGACGTAGAGCGAGTCAAGATAATCCTTAAAGATTATCTTGCGAGCCGAGGAGCTAATACAGGTTTAATACCTCGGAGCTTTGCTCCGAAATGATAGTTCTCCCCTTGCAGTTAATACCTCGCCAGCTCTGCTGCGAGGAACCTTTATTTTTAGTTAATTACTCCGGTATTACCAGTTCAAACCCTACCTTTAAAGTCTTGGTGTTGCCGGACTTAGACAGGCACTCCGGGTTGGCTTCCAGAATTTTCCGCCACAATTTTCCGTCGCCATACTGCTTTTTGGCAATGGCCCAGAGCGTGTCGCCCTTTTTAACTATATAAGCGCCTTTGGTTGCCACGCCCCCTACTCGTGCCGTGGTTGCCGGCATTTGCAAGCCTCCTGAAGCAGGATAGCCAGCCGGCATTTGCAGGCCTTTGAAGGGAGCACCATCTACCGACCCTAATGTTTTAACTTGTCCCGACTGTAGGCTCCTGACCAAATTACTAAGCTGGGTAATTTGGTTCTGTAAGGCGGCAATTTGCGCTGAATCGGAAGAATTTCCTCCTCCCCCGCTATTAATACGGTTGTTAAGGTTTGCTATACGGCTTTCCAGCTCCGCAATTTGGCTGCGCAACTGGGCAATTGTCTGCGCCGACTGGTTAGCCCCGCCGGTATCTGATAATGCTGTTGCGCCGCCGCTTCCCCCTGATCCTCCACCGGTACCGCCTCCTCCTGATCCGCCGCCACTACCTCCTCCCGCGCCTGCCCCACTTCCGCCTGTGCCCCCGCTCATGTTTCCGCCTTGTGCGCCACTCGCGGCATTACTTCCAGCAGTAGATGTTACTGTAACTGTAATGATTTTGTCTTTAGAAGTGTCGCTAGCGGGGAGCTGGGAAGGATGAACAGTAATAACAGCTGTGCCAGCTGATACGCCGGTTATGGTTATCGCCCCGCCTAAACCAAAACTAATGGATGCGCGTGCAATACCCG
>JBBTRN010000040.1:0-1021 GCA_038065175.1 Patescibacteria group bacterium
CATTCGACTCCGGCCTTTGGCCTAAACTCAAGGGCTTCGCTCAGGGTGTCAAAACTTTATTTATAAAGTTTTTCCACCTGCTGTTTTATGCCGTCTAACCCGGTAACCTGTAATTTGACGCCGTTAAAATACAGACTCGGGGTACCGCCAGCGCCTAACGCCGCGGCCTCCCTTACATCGGCCTGTACCCTTTCCCGAAAAGTTTTATTGGCAACATCGTTCCTAAATTTTTCTAAATCCCCCACTCCTGCGTCGCGCGCTATTTCGACAAAACTTTCCAGAGGATTGCCCTCACCCTGCCAGTTTTCCTGCCGTTCATAAGCCAGGCTCACCCATTCCCAAAATTTTCCCTGCGCGCTTGCCGCCTCGGACGCGTAAGCCGCTGAGCTTGCGTTTTTATGCACGCTCACCAAAGGAAAATGCCGGAATACGACTTTAGTGTCGGGCAATTCAGCAACAAAGGATTTAAGCGTGGGCTCATAGTTTTTACACGCCGGGCATTGGATGTCTTCAAAAGCCACCATAATGTTTTTCGCCTGGGGATTGCCTAAAACATGGTCGTCGGACTGTAAATCCCGGATTTTATCGGTAGGCTGGACGCCCGATAAGTCGAAATCATTACTGCCCGTCCCTTTTGTGCCGCCTGAAATCTTAAAAAGATAGTAGCCTAAACCCAAAGCCAAAATTACAATAATAACTGTGGTAATTATTTTCCGCATTTATATTAAGAACCTATTCTAAAAAATTAAGGGTTAAAATTCAAAGTTGTTTTTGTTGTCGTACCGAAGACTAAACTTCCTAAATTCAGCATTGGCCTTGCCAGGGCGGATAAAAACGCCAATTGTTTTGCTTCCCCGAACTGCGACTGGGTATTTTTCGCGCCCAACAGCACCACAATATTTTCATGGCCGAGCTGGTCTTTTATTAGCGCAGTAAAATTATAAAGCGATTCGTTTAAGTACCCTGTTTTTCCTGCAATAATATTTAAGCTCCCGTCGCCCAAAAGCTTGTTGGTATTTTT
>JBBTRN010000041.1:0-12342 GCA_038065175.1 Patescibacteria group bacterium
TCTGGGAGGAGAAAGAGCTCCACTTGGACACCAAGACCGGTACCCTGTGCACTGGCTCCCGTGTTCCCGACGGCGATGTGCCTAGCGTCAGCTTCAGCGGTAGCAAGGTCTACGTCGATGCCGACAATCCAGCCGGTCACGATCCGGATTGGCGCTCTCGCGCAGCAGCCTAACCCTTATTTCTTTTCTCTTGTTCCCTTGCTCCGCCTTTTGCTTGCACAGAAGAGGCGGGGCGTTTTTTTATGCTAAAATAATTTTATGCGGCTTTTACAGCCGGTTCCATGCGGATGACGGTTTGCCGCGGTTAATTTAACAAGCTGCTTATTCGGGTTCAGTGGGATATATTCCCAGAACGCCTGCCCAAGAGTTTGGGACAACACAGGAGGTTTTTAAAAAAAGCCTGCCGGTGCTTTGGAAGAACCCGAATAATACGCGGGGCTCCCGTAATCCCGACGGCAATGTGCCTAACGTCAACTTCAACGGTAGCAAGGTCAACGTCAATGCCTACAATCCCGCTGGCGATCGGAATGACAACATCGCCAGGGATATAAGCTTAAACAGTTTATGGCACAGCAATTCTTTAAGCCGTGAATCTAAAATGAACCACATCGCCGTCTTGAATTGCATATTCTTTGCCTTCAACCCTAAGCCAGCCTTTTTCCCTAGCGCCTCCGTATCCCTTGGCTTCAAGCAATTTGTCCCACTGGATGACTTCCGCACGGATGAAGCCTTTTTCAAAGTCAGTGTGGATTTTACCCGCGGCCTGTGGCGCTTTACTCCCGCTCACGCATGTCCAGGCCTTGCTTTCTTTTGGTCCGGCAGTAATAAAAGTTATTAAGCCTAAAGTTTGGTACGCGGCTTTAATGATTTTGTCTAGCCCTGATTCGGGAAGTCCAAGTTCTTTTAAATACTCTGAACGCTCGTTGTCGGGAAGTTCGGCTAATTCTGATTCGATTTTAGCATCTATGAGGATTTGATTTGGAATTTGAAATTTGTCATTTGAAATTTGTGATGCAAATTCTTTTTTTTGTAAATTAAACTCGTCATTTACAACGTACATTAAAGGTTTGGTAGTTAGTAATTCTATATCTTTAGAATTTTCTTTTTCTTCATCGGTCAGAGCTACTGTGGAAGCCATTTCTCCTTTCTCCAGTCCCCCGCGGTATTTGTCCAAGACTTGTTTTTTAATTATCATCTCGCGGTCTCCACTTTTAACGCCTTTATGTACAGTTTCCAGCCGTTTTTCCACATTCTGTAAATCCGCGAGCTGTAATTCAATTGCAATGGTTTCCATATCCCTTTTAGGGTCCACCGAGCTTTGGACGTGGATAATGTCTGGGTTTTCAAAAAACCTTACAACTTCCATAATGGCATCCACTTCGCGAATGTGGCTTAAAAATTGGTTGCCCAAACCTTCTCCCTGCGAGGCGCCTTTAACCAAGCCCGCTATGTCTACAAATTCAATGGTCGTCGGGACTATTTTTTCGCTCTTTTCCAATTCGGCGAGTTTGGCCAGCCGTTCGTCCGGCACAGCAACCACGCCCACATTGGGATTAATAGTCGCGAACGGGTAATTCGCGGCTTCTACTTTAGATTTTGTGATGGCGTTAAAGAGCGTGCTTTTGCCTACATTGGGCAGGCCCACAATGCCGATTTGAAAAGACATGAGTTAGTGAATAGTATTTAGTGCTCAGTGATTAGTATAAAGCAGATATGAGGCTTAGCCAAGTAGGATAGATATTTTATAAAATTATATATTAGAAAATGAAAACCATGGAACCTATTTGGGAGCCGTGGTTTGGGGTAAATTTATAATTGGTGGTAGCCTAAAATAAGTACGACCTCAGGTTGCCTAATGGCTTCATTATTCCAAAATTTTCGGCTTCAGTTTTAAAGCCTCGGCTTGAAAGAAATTTTGCCAATCGGCTTCATTTACTTTAGCAATCATCCGTGGATAGTCTTGGGCAGTTTTGGCTTTAACAAACTGGTTAGCCAATTGAACCGGATCAATATGCCAGTCAAATTTCAGCCTGGCCCAGGCGGTTAGCTGCTCTATGTTCCAGGCGTATTTTTGAGATACGCAGTAGAGGTCAATGTAATCGCGGGCCTTGCTACGCTGGTAAATCGTAAATAGCTTGTTGGCCGCTATGTCTTTAACGCTGTCTATTTGCAGGCCAAACTGTTCTTGGCCTTTTTCTATTTGCGCGAAAGGAAAATAAGTAAATTCGATCTTTAAAACTTCGTTGTCAATGCCTAAAAAGAACAGGTTGCGGTTCATGCTGGTTTGGGTGTCGATATTTTTTATACCAAACTTGTTTTTATTGGCCTGGAAAAACGACACGATGGGCAAGGTATCAACTTCGTTCATGGAAAAAAAATCCAAGTCCTCGGAATAGCGATGTTGCAAATAAAAACCGGCGAGAGCGGTGCCGCCGGTTAGGTAAAAGTTGGATTTAAAAAACGGTTCCCGACCCAGTGCCTCTAGCATGGCAATTTGGGTGGGGGTTAAAATTTTATTTTCCGGCATAGAGCAAAAGTTCAAATAATTTTCTGCGGTCTGGGTCAATTTGCAATTTAAGGAAGTGCCGCCTTAATTCCTGCTCGTTAATCCGTTCGTTTTTATCCAAACCAAAATTTACCTGTTGCTCTAACTGCCAAACGCGTAAGGCTTCAGGGTCTTTTTGTAGTTTGGTTGTATCAGTTGACCAATTCTTCATATATACATTTTAGCATAAAATAGGGCTAAAGTAAATCGGCAGTTCGCATTTTGGGCTTTTGCGTAAACCCCTTTATTTAGAGTAAAATACCTTAACGAGCCTTACTTCATTAAAGTAAGGCAGGTGCGGGAAAAATTTCAGGAAACCTTTGTGTTGCCCGATTTTAATTACCAAACTGCTTTGCTGGCTCAACCGCTTACTAAAAATTATATGCTGGTCGGCACGGCTTTTGACTATCTGCTGCGGTTCTATTTAAAATTTCTAAATTGGTTTAAAGATGAAGCCGAAAATTGTTTTGGAATTTAATTATATGATCCAAGCTATTACTGAAGAACAACTAAATTTATACCAATCTTTATTCCGTGGCAGAACCGATGTTTACGCCCGCTACTGGGAGAAGAACGGGCAAGCCAATTATAGCCCGGCTTATGATGTTAATTGGACGGCTTACGATAAATACAAGTTAACTGGTGGGTCATTTAAGGACTTCAAGGACAAAAAATTAATTCCTTTAACGCCCGTCATTGTCAAAAAACATTTAATCGGTGCAGCCGCCATCGGCGTTTACCCCATACTTCAAGACAACACTTCTTATTTTATTGCAGCGGACTTTGACGGCACTACTTGGCAAGAGGACTGTAAAAATTTTATTGATGAATGTCAAAAAATAAACCTGCATGCTTACCTTGAGCGTTCCCGTTCGGGAAACGGCGGTCATGTCTGGATATTTTTTGAAAGTCCCTATCTTTGTTATAAGAGCCGAAAAATAATTTTAGAAATAATTCGGCCTGTACTAAAATTTTCAGAGTTTGATAAAGAAGTCAGCTTTGACAGGCTTTTCCCAAACCAAGACAGTTTAGCCAAAGAAGGATTTGGCAACCTAATTGCTATTCCTATGCAAGGCCAAGCCGTTCGTTTAAATAATACTCTGTTTTTAGAACTGAAAACTTTTCAGCCATATCCGGATCAGTGGGCTTTTTTGCAAACTGTTCACAAACATACGGCTACGGAACTTGAAGTAGTTTATTCAACCATTTTTGGTAATACTACCAAATTTATCCTTGCGATGTCGGGTGGTTCTTCATTAAATTTAACTTTAAACAGCAAAATTATTTTAAATCGCTCCGAGTTAACCCCACAACTTATCCACTTTCTTAAAGAAAAGTTGAATTTTATAAGCACGGAATACTTAATGAAGAAGCGACTGGGAAAATCCGTGTATAAAGTCCAAAAATTCTTCAAACTTCTTGAAGAAGATGGGGATGATATTTTATTGCCTCGGGGATTTTTAAATCAGCTTATTTCTTTTTTCTACGATAACCAAGCCACTTACCAAGTTAAAGACCAACGGCCGCAAATAGCAGAGGAAAAATTTACCAGCAATATCAAGCTCCTGTCTGCGCAACAGCCGGTTGTTGCAAAGGCCTTGGAAGTTGATAATGGTGTTATAGTCGCTCCTTCCGGTAGCGGAAAAACTATTATGGGACTTGAAATTATTGCTCAAAGGAAACTACCCGCTTTAATTCTTGTTCACCGTAAACAGTTACTCGACCAATGGGTCGAGCGTGCACAATCGTTTTTGGGGATTCCTAAAAAAGACATCGGCCAATATTATTCGGTTAAAAAGAAAACTGGGGAACAAGTCACCGTTGCCATGATACAGACTTTGGTAAGGGTTGATAATTTTACGGAACTCCAAAATAAATTCGGAACTATAATTGTAGACGAGTGTCATCATATCCCAGCCAAAACTTTCCGTGAGGTTATTAGCCAGCTTAATCCAAAATATATTTACGGCCTAACCGCCACTCCCAAGCGCAAACACAACGACGAGCCATTAATTTATATGTTTATTGGCGATATCATCGCCCAAATGGAACAAGTGCCGGAAATAGTAGCCGAAATGGCTGAAGCGCCTTATAAAGCAGCTAAGACACAAATTATTATCCGCGAGACTAATCTGGAAGTCCCTTTTAAGTTTACGACCGACAACTTTCAGCTTTTAGCCAAGCTCATATGCTTTGATACTGCCCGTAACCAAATGATAGTCAAAGATATTACCGAACAAACCAGTCAGGGTAAAAAGGTTTTATTTCTCTCGGAACGCCGCGACCACCTGGAAATTTTAAGCCTTTACCTTAAAGGCCAGTGTGAAACTATAACTATATCGGGCGAGGATTCAAACACTAAACGAGGAATTAAACTAAAACAAATTCAGGCTGGACATTGCCAAACTATTCTTTCAACTGGCCAATTTTTTGGCGAAGGATTAGACATTCCAAATATTGATTGTTTGATAATCGCTTTTCCGTTCTCTTTTGAAGGTAAGTTAATTCAATATATCGGCCGCATGCGGGGTAAAGGTAACCACAAAACCATTATTGATTACGAAGACAAAAAAATTGCTTTTCTGGAAAGGCAATTCAAACAGAGAAAACGGTATTATAATAAACTCACGAATTCGACTTTCTCAAAATAATTACACTATACAAAAACCGGCACTTAGGCCGGTTTTTGGGATTGTTCGTATTTTTCCAGTAAGGCTCGTTGGTCTTGGTTGGCTTTACGGGTCACTTCTTCCATAAATTTTGTCCGCTCTTTTGCGGAGCTGCGGTTAAAAAGGGAAGAAAAATCTTTTTTCTCTTGTTTGGGAGTAACTAAGGCTTTAAGTTTTTTCATCATAGGATTATATTCTCCAGTTCTTCTTTAGTATATATCTTTGGCAGGTATTTATCAAGATGGTTGACATTGGGATAAATTTGCTCAAAATCTTTGGTAAAATCCTTAATAATTAAGTTGAGTTCAATCTTATCGCCAAAGTTAGCTTTAGCTTGCTCCACATTCTCCCGCGCACGGACAAAGGCATTAATAAATACCTCTTTGGAAACTTTACGGCCTTCTTCGGCCTCGCGGGCTTTAGTAAACTTCCAAGCTATAACCGGATCCTGAAATAAGTAATAGATTAAAATGTCGCGATTGTGCTTAAGTGAACGCTCAATATTTTCCATTGCCCGTTCGTAGGCAAAAGTGCCGTCCAGCAGAGCGTTAATGTCATTATGCAAAACGTAATTAAAAAGGAGGTTTACTCCAAGGGTACAGGCTCTCTGAAAAATATGGGAATTGGCGCCTGTGTAATTAGGGAAAATTGTCCGAATGTCATCAGCATCTATACGCACAGGCAGCTCACCGCTAGACCCTTGGATTATGCGCTTGGAGACTTCGGTCTTGCCCGCGCCGGGCGAACCGGCCATAAACAAAGTTACCGGCTTGCTGGCAGGTTTGTAAATTTTGGGGTCGGCAAAACGCTCTATAAGTTCGTGCTTATGGTCTTTGAGGTATTGGTAAGCGGCATCAATTTGTTGTAAGTCTTCTTGGGTGACCATAATTTATGGCGGGGATAGGGGCTGAATGAACAATTTTGCCGTGCCGGTCACGAGCTGTAATTGCCCGTGCCTTACAAGGCGGCGGCATTTTGATGGTGAAAGAAAATGATATAAATTTTACTTCTTCCCCCAATACCGAATGTCTGATTGTGTTCGCTCCATACCGATTTTAAAGTTCATATAAGTTTTGATTCTTGAGCGAAGCCGAAGGATCAGTGGTTCGGCTACGCTCAACATTGGAATCTGCGCCTTCGGGAGGCTCAAACAGCAAATTCTGCTTGGATAATAAACAAACCTAAGTATATGTTAAACCGTTATTTTAGCCAAGACGCCCTGTTTTTCCTTTTTGTGCTAAAATAGCATTATGACCAAACGAGGTATAACTGGAGGTTTCTGGCGAAGAATGGAGCCTGGCAGTTTGAGAGAAACCGCGGAAAAGTTTGCGGCAAAATCGCCGCGGGCCCGCGCGGAAACCGCCAAGGCAATGCCGGTTTCCGAAATCGAGCCAGTATTCCTTTCGGAATATGGAGAAAAGTGTCAAAGCGAAAAACTTCAGCCAGGTTTTCTGAATGCCCTGTCCCGTATATTGACTGGCGCGGATTTTTCGCCGGCAGAAAGTCCGGTGATGCTTGCAAACCGAATAGACAGCCTGGCGCAATCACAGAATGCGAAAATCAGCTGCAGGCTGGTAGGCCAAAGGCTGTATTTTTCGTTTCAGTATGGCGAGCCGGAAATCGGATTTTATTATCTTTCATATGAGGCGGTTGGCCGCTTAAGACAGAGAGCGTTAGGGCGGCAAACGAAGAAGTCTCAAAAAAAGGCGATGTTATGAAGACCATCAATCTTAAAAAGCTTAGACCCTCCGCCAAAGGCGGGCACAGCGCCTTTGGCGGAAAAAAACTCATAGTTTTCGACCTTGACGGCACATTGGCTCCGACCAAGGCTCAAATGGATAGCGAAATGGCCGGGCTAATTAAGCGTTTGTTGATGCGCTACAAAGTCGCGGTAATAGGCGGCGGGAAGTTACAATTGTTTCAGCACCAATTTTTAAGCCGTTTAAAAGTTCCCAAGGCTCTTTTAAAAAATTTATCCCTTTTTCCTGTTACCGCTACAACCTATTTGCATTATCATAACGGCTGGAAAAGGGTTTATGAGCATAAGCTTACTAAAGCCCAAGTAAAAAATATTTTAGGAGCTTTTCACCAGGTGTTTAAAGAAATTGATTATAAAAAACCAAAAAAAACCTACGGTCAAATAATAGAAAATCGGGGGAGTCAGGTTACCTGGTCGGCTTTGGGGCAAGATGTAGTAAAAGTTTTAGGTAAAAAAGGCATTGCATTAAAAAATAAGTGGCGGGATAAAAATACGCCATTAAAATTAAAAATCGCTGGGCTCCTAAAAAAATATTTGCCGGATTTGGAAGTCCACGCGGCTGGGCATACATCAATAGATGTCACTAAAAAGGGGATAGATAAGGGCTATGGTTTAAGGCAAATGCAAAAATATTTACGCGTGCCAATTAGGCAGATGCTCTTTGCCGGCGATGCAATTTTCAAAGGCGGCAACGATTACGCCGTGGTTAAGACCGGCGTGGATTATATGAAGGTAAAAGACCCAAAAGACACAAAAAAGATTATTCGGCATCTGTTATCTTTGTCATCCTGATGAAAATCGGGATCCAGATTTTAATGTTAAACTTCATAAAAATGATGATCAGCGGCCGCGCACGAGGCGGGCCGCTGATTTGGTGATTAGAGCGTAATCACCTCAAAGTTGAATCGTTCCGATGGCAGGGCAGAGATGGGCGCCGGATTAAGGTCCATCCAAACCTGGTAGGTTTGGGGCATAACTGTACCGTTCAGGTACAAAAGGAACCCGTCGGAGAAACACACCAAAGGTGGTGGTTGCCGGAATGTGAGCCTGAGGCCTACGGCTTTTTCCAAGTTGATGTCCTTGGTCCCTATCTGTTTGTCGGTCAGTAGGCTCACAAAGCTACTGCGGCCGGCATGAGGCCAGACGTCTGGTTGTAGTAGTGGTCGTAGATGCGGTTGGCTTCCGAATGTGATCTCGCATTGCCGGATCCATTCTATGATGCTGTCACCCCAATGCCAGTGGTGTACGAGCTTCAGGTATTCGTCGACCAGGTTGAGCGCCAGCTCCATTTTTCGGCTTTGCACTTGTTCAATCGTGGCCACATTGTCTAGCACAATATGTGGCACGAGGTCCTCTTCTACAACATGGGATGCCATTCCCATCATGCGATACGACCGTCGCGGATTACTTTCGTTGCTCACAAATAATGGAGGAAGCTCAAACAAATCATCCCCCGGAATTTCCACGAACTGCCTATTACCAAAGATATGCATGACTTCCTCCATTCGGAAAGATTTTCAATCATAATAGCAAAAAATAAACTTTTTGCAAAAGAAAAGCGGCAGTCCCAACCTGAATGGTCGGGACTGCCTGCTTAGGCGACTCTGCGGACGAGAGTGAGCTTGGATACCACATCGGCAATGTTAACTCGCAGGTGGATAATGACAAGCTCTACTAAGGGGTCTTGGCGCATGGCTTCCCAATCACCATCCCAGTTTTTAATTTCCGCTAACAGTGCGTCGTTCTCCGTTAGGCCGGTAAGGTACCCTACTTCAAATCCGTGCCAATGGTGTTGTAGAGCCATCGCATTCATGATTTCAGATGTGTGGTGAGGCGTAACGCCTATAATTTCTAAAACATTTTGCCATCGCGCCATGGCAGGCCTCCTGTTTTGATTTCAAACGAAAAATAGGACAGCCGTTTTTACAGCAGTCCGATTTTTTGTTTGACTTCTTTTAGGGTTTCCGCGGCTATTTTGCGCGCGCGCGAAGCCCCATCTTCCAGAACTTGTTTTAGGTGGTCTGGTTTGGCCAGTAATTCCTTTTTCTTTTCCCTGAATCCCGCAAAATATTCGGCAATATCATTTGCTAAGACTTCTTTAAGTTCGCTGTATTTTAAAATACCATCACTTTGCTGTTTTTTGAATTTTGATGCATCATCAGCCTTTCCAAAATGCGCCAAAAGTTCCATTAAGTTTTTTTCTCCGGGCAATCCCTTGCCCGGGACGCTGGCCGTGACCGCGGATTTTAATTTACTTTGGATTTCCGCGGGTTCATCATCAAGGAAAATACAGCCGCCCGGATCAGACTTGGACATTTTTTGCTCCGGCTTCTTTAAATCCATGACTTTGGGAAACTTGGTCCAAAGGGGCTTTATTTCGGTAAAAGTTTGGCCGAAGCGGTTGTTAAATTTTTTTACAATAGTATTGGTGAGCTCCAAATGCTGTTTTTGGTCAAGGCCCACGGGAACGGCTAAAGGCTTATAAAGCAAAATATCCGCGGCTTGCAAGACCGGGTAATCAAACAAACCCATATTAATATTTTTATTTTGTTTTTGGGCTTTGTCTTTAAACTGGGTCATGCGCTCTAGCTCTGCCAGTGGGGTGATGCAGTTAAAAATCCAGGCTAGTTCCGTGTGTTCCGGTAAATGCGACTGGACAAAGAGCGTCGATTTTTCGGGGTCAACCCCTGCGGCCAGAAAATTCGCGGCCAAGTCTAAAATTTGGCTTGGTTTTTCTTTTGGCTCAAAATCACCGCTTATGGAATGGTAGTCAACAATACAAAAAAAGCAATTATATTCGCCGCTACCTGCCTGACCGGCAGGCAGGTTTTGCAAGGCTACAAAATTGCTCAAAGCGCCTAAGTAATTGCCAATATGCAGTTTGCCCGAAGGCTGAATGCCGGATAGGATAGTTTGCATATACGCATTATAGCACAAGGATTGTCCTCTGCCCTTTAAGGGCGCAGAAGAAAATTTATACTTCTATTATTACCCCAGTTAAATATTCGCTTCGCGAATTAATTTAACGGGGCAAGCCGGCTTAGATCTCTATAATAACTGGCAGGATCATGGGGCGGCGTTCGGTCTTTTGGTACAGATATTCCCCGACTTCATCTCTTATGATGTTCCGCAAATACGCCCAGTTGGGCTCAAGTTTTTCTTTGCCCTTGCTTTCCACGAGTTTGCGCACTTCATGTTTGACTTCGCGGATTAGGTCGTCATTGCCTTTCATGTAAATGAATCCGCGGGAAATAATATCCGGCTGGCTGATCATTTTTCCGTCCCTGCGGTTTAAGGTGATAATAATTACGAACATTCCGTCCTGGGCCATTACTTGGCGGTCGCGGATAACCACTTCACCGACGTCGCCTATCCCTAAGCCGTCAATAAAGACATAGCCGGAGGTAACACGCGCGTCTTCCACGATTTTTGCTTCGCGCGCGGAATTGATTTCCAGGATTTGTCCATTGTCGAGCGAAAAAACATGATTTTCCGGAATGCCCATAGCTTTGCCCAAGTTGGCGTGGGCCACTATCATATGGTGCTCGCCGTGGATGGGCATAAAGAATTTGGGTTTGACCAAAGCCATCATGAGTTTTAATTCTTCCTGGTGCGCGTGTCCGGAAGTGTGGATGTCTAAAGTTTTATTATAGACTACATCCGCGCCCAAGCGGGTAAGGTTAGACAATACTGCGGCCACACTCCTTTCATTACCCGGAATTGGGGTTGCGGAAACTATGGCCGTGTCGCCTTTTTTAATTTTTACGCTTTTGTGGTCGCCGCGCGCCATGCGCGCGAGGCCAGCCGCGTCTTCGCCCTGGCTGCCGGTGGTGAGTATGACAATTTGGTTGTCCGGATATTTTTTTGCCTGTTCGCTTTTTATTACAATTTTCGGCTGGATTTTTAAGTAACCCAAAGACAGCGCAATTTCAATGTTATTTACTAAAGACCTTCCGGTGACTACAATTTTGCGGTTGTATTTGGCCGCGGAATCGAACACCTGTTGGACGCGGGAAATGTTGGTGCTAAAGGAGGCAAAAATAACCCTGCCCTTAATTTCCGAAAACAGCCGGTCAATAGTTTGGCCGAGTTCGCGCTCACTCATACAGTAGCCGGGTTTTACCGCGTTGGTGGAATCTGACATTAAGAGCAGTACGCCTTCAGAAGCGAATTTGGCAATTTTTTGGAATTCGCTCGGTTTGTTGTCGGCCGGAGTGTGGTCAAATTTCCAGTCAGTCGCGTAAATAATTTGGCCCACCGGCGTTGTTATAGAAAGGCCAATGGAGTCAGGGATGTTATGGTTAAGCCTAAAAAAGCGCAGGCGGAAGCTACCCAAAGCCAGCACATCATCTATTTTAAAGGTGTTAATTTTAGTCCGGTTTAAAAGTCCGAATTCTTCCACGCGTTTTTTTATAAAGCCCGCAGTAAGCGGCATGGTGTAAATCGGCGGGTCCCCGATTTTAGGTAAAATGTAGGGGATAGCGCCAATGTGGTCTAAGTGGCCGTGGGTAATAATTACCCCGCGGATCCTCTTTTTGTTTTGTTCCAGCCACTTGGTGTCCGGAATAATGTAATCAATCCCGGGCATGGTTTCGTCAGGGAATGCTAGTCCCATATCAATAACAATCAAATCATCGCCGTATTCCAGAACAGTCATATTTTCACCGACTTCTTCCACGCCGCCCATAGGGATTATGCGCAAGTTTTGCCTGGACGCGGTGTAATTGCTGGTTGTTGGCATTAATTTGCCGGCTTCAGGCAAAGGAGTGTCTATGGTTTTGTCTAGACTATCTTTGCCGTGGAATTTTTTTTGGCCAAACGTCTGTCCGGCCGATTTTTGCACCATTGGCCTTTGGGACCTATATATATTCTTTTTTATCATTTCTGATTTTCTTTTGCGTCCCTTTTAGGAATTCCACCCTGCCAAAAGGTTAGAGGCGAGGAGTCGCCTTTGGGGGGGTCGGCTTATTACTAATGGGATTATCGCAAATCTTGCTCTTAGCAAAGAAGCTAGAGCTTAATATTTTATTGTGCTAATTATCAGACTTTCCCAAGTGGCTTCCACAGCCGACCTAAGACAAGTCAAATTTTGTAGCTATTGTATATTATATCACACTCCATGCATCAACGCAACCAATAAATCGAATTTACCTTTATTTAAAGTAGAAATAATGTTCGAGTAAGTAGTGGGCACGAGAGGATTTGAACCCCAGTAGCAGTCGTTGCGATTCTCATCGGCTCCGCTACGGGGCAAGCCTCGACGGGATTACTTCCATCCCGCATCATTTTAATTTTTCTTAAATTGTATAATTGGAGTATATTTACAACAAAGTACGAACCTATTTTAGCAAAAATTTATAAAAATGAAC
>JBBTRN010000042.1:0-11119 GCA_038065175.1 Patescibacteria group bacterium
TTGCATTGGTTGATAATATCAGCTTCAGACAACGAGGGTTTCGTAATTCAAAGTCAGACGACAGGTAACAAAAAAACGCTCATTCAGCAGCCTTTTTATATGCTACAATTAAATAATTGGGTAATATTGAGTGATCTACTTCAAACTAAGTTATCAACCGTTGACAATTGGTGAATGATTGTATACTATACAGAAGTTATAAAAAAAAGCTAAAATATATGACGAAACAAAAATATTCAATAGTTTCTTTATTTACTGGTTGTGGTGGCCTTGACCTAGGTTTTACCGGAGAGTTTAGTTTTTTGGATAAAAAATATTCTAAAAGGAATTTTGAAATAAAATGGGCTAACGACATGGACGAGCCCGCGTGCGAAACATTTAGAAAATATTTTAAACACGAAATAATTTGCGGTGACATCACTGAAATTTTAAAAAACAAACATTCAGGCAGTTTGTTTGACAGGTCTTTGCCTGATCAGGCTGATGTGGTTTTGGGAGGATTCCCTTGCCAAGATTTTAGTCATGCCGGTAAGAGAGAAGGCTTTGAGGGCAAAAGAGGCACTTTATACAGGAGTATGATGGAAGTCGTAAAGAGAACTAAGCCATTGATTTTTGTCGCTGAAAATGTTAAAGGTCTTTTGACCATGAACCAAGGCGGCGCTATTAAAACAATAGCCAAAGATTTTGAATCTTTGGGTTATCACGTTAGGTATAAACTTCTTTTAGCCGCGAATTATGGAGTGCCCCAAATGAGAGAGAGAGTTATTATTGTAGGAACTAGAAAAGATGTTTTGCCGCCTTTTGAACACCCGGAACCTATTTTGACTCGAGATAATTGGGTAACGTTAAAAAACGCCATTGGTGATTTAGAAAAAATTAAAGAAGGCGGAGCGCCTAATCATTTTTGGTCTAAGGCTAAAAAAAATAAAGGGCAAGGTAACAACCTTGTTTCCTCCGATAAGCCAGGCCCGACAATGCGAACTGAACACCACGGAAATATAGAGTATCATTGGAATGGAAAAAGAAGATTATCAGCCAGAGAGGCCGCGAGAATTCAATCGTTCCCCGACGATTTTGTGTTTTTACCATCAACCTCAAGCGCTTATAAACAAATTGGTAACGCGGTGCCGCCGGTCTTAGCTTGGCATATTGCTAAATCTATTGAAATTTTTTTGGATAAAAATTTAAGCAAAACCAATTATGATTTACGTTCAGAACCAAGCTATAACAGCGGAAGAATTCGAGCAATTGCTAAGTAAAACAAAATCCTATTGTCTTAAACGCATTAGTGAACAAAGCTTAAAAGGCATGCAAGGCGTGCCTTTTGAGAATTTGGTTTTTCAACAAATGTCAGCCGCCGCCATTGGCACTAAGTTTGAAAATGAAATAGAACAAACGGGTCCTCAAACTTTTCCGGACATTATTGCTAAAAAATACTACGGGGCGGAAGTAAAAGTTACTACGGACGATAAATGGATGTCTACCGGCAATAGCGTTTTAGAAACCACCAGACGAGAGGACATTGAAAGAATATATATGTTTTTTGGGAAGTTCGGGGGCAATCCCGACATAAAATATCGTCTTTACCAAGACTGTCTTTTTGATATCGGAGTGACTCATTCGCCACGTTATAAAATTGACATGAATTTAGTTAAAGGACAATCTATATTCGATAAAATAGGAATTGGCTACGACACGCTCCGTAAAGATCCTGACTCAATTCAAAAAATAAAAAATTATTACAGAACCCAACTAAAAGAAGGCGAGGAACTCTGGTGGATTGACCCAAAAGACGCGGATACTGTAAATATAAAAATAACTCCTTTTCGAAACTTAGACCCTGCCATAAAAAGTAAATTTCTTACGGAAGCGATGATTTTATTTCCGGAGATATTTATTCTAAAAAAATCTAAACTCAAAAAATACGAGCGAGCGGCGGCCTATTTAATCACAAAATATAACTCCTTTAACGCGAGCTTTAGAGATGTATTCTCGGCCGGAGGCAGGCAAAAACTTACGGTAAAAGGCAAAAGGTTGAGTAATATCCCTAAAATTTTACACGAGCTTTACGTAAATTCTTCGGCCATTAAAACAAAAATTGAATTGATTCCAAAAGAAGACCTTTTATACTACTGGGGTTTAAAAACAATAGACAGTCCAAGATTAGACGTTTGGAAAAAACTATTGGACGCTAATTGTGATTGGAAAAAACCTAATATTAAACCCTCTGATATTTTTGAAGCCGGACTAGAATGAGGACAAGGATCAGAAATTACTCCGGCCGTAACTTTAAGAAAAAACTGAGCCGTGACAAACTAACAAAAAAACTTCGGTCAGGCTTAATGTCCAAAATTCGTTCAAAGGAAACAAAATTTGAACGAGAATTTATTCTTCGTTTAAAAAAATCGACTCGTAAAAAATTTAAAGTAAACGTTACATCAATAAAAGGCAAGCCGGATATTGTTTTTGAAAAACATAAGGTTTGTGTATTTTTAGACAGCGATTTTTGGCATGGCTGGCAATACCCACGTTGGAAACATTTACTCAAAGATGATTTTTGGCGAGAAAAAATAAAAAATAACCGAAACAGGGACAAGAAAACCACGCTTTATTTAAAAAAGCATGGCTGGACTGTTGTAAGAATATGGGGGCACCAATTAAATGCGAATTTAAATACAACTATCAATAAAATAGTTAGCTTTTTATACTAAAATATGTCAAACAGGCATTCACTTAAAATTGGGCTTATATCCAAAGCAAGGGAAGCGATGTTGTCAGCTGTCCAAGCTTTTAATAATCCCTTAGCCACTTTTAAAACAGAAACTTTTATAGTTTTATCCAATATCGCATGGACTTACTTAATCCATTCATATTTCAAACAAAAGAAGATCGATTATAGGTATATCAACGAAAGAAACTTGGGTGGAAAAAGGAAATATTTAAGGAATAAAGACGGTAGCTTTAGATATTGGGATTTGGCAGAATGCTTAGGCCATGCTGTCTGTCCTGTCGACGAGGCAACGAAACAAAACATTATTTTCTTAATAGGTTTAAGGAATCAGATTGAGCACCAAAAACCCGCTGGACTAGACTCGTATATGTCAGCACGTTACCAAGCCTGCGCTTTAAACTTCAACTATTATATTAAAAAATTGCATGGGGAAAAATTTGGACTTGATGAGCATATGGCCTTAAGCTTGCAGTTTGCGGAACTTGACTATAGCCAAGCCGATATTGTTAAAAATAAAGAAAAATTTATTCCCACAAATATAAAAAGCTATGTTGCTGAATTTGATAGTAAATTAACAAACGATCAATTAAGCGACGAAAGGTTTGCCTACCGCCTGCTTTTTACGAAAGTATTGACTAATAGGAGCGGCCAAGCTGACAGGGTCATTGAATTTATTGATCCAGATTCGGAATTAGCAAAAACAATATCCAAAGAATTTTGGGTAAAAAAAGAAACTGAAAAAGAAAAATTTAGGGTCAAGGACTTATTAAAGAAAGTCCATGAGGCCGGGTTCACTAATTTTGGTGTCTACCAGCATACTCAATTATGGCAAAAAGAGAAAGCAAAAGACCCAAACAAAGGTTTTGGGACATTTGTTACCGAACATTGGTATTGGTATCAAAAATGGATTGATTATATTATTGCGTCATTAAAAGCAAATGCTGATGGTAAAAAGTAATTACTCGCCGTTTATGTTTATATCCCTAGATGTGATCAGCAACTACACACAATCATGCAGCAACATTAGCCGTTTCTAGTTCTTTCACCCACGGATACCAACGCCAAACGTAGTCCCAGATTTGGTTTAACTCGGAAGCTATGCTGTCCACCAGGTGATTGGTGGATACGAATCAGTCGTAGAGGCTCTAACAAAAGCTATTGAAAGGGAAATTCTTTCCAAAAAAACGTCTCTTCTCCCCGAGGATTCGCCCTAAGGCGAATCCTCGGAAACCATTCTTTTATTTAAAAAACTTTTACTTCCTGTTACTAAAAATAAGGCCTATTTTAGGCCTTATTATATTTCACTAGCTATAAAAACTAAACCGATGATGTTTTTGTAAGACTTTAAAATCTTTTCTGTCAAAAGTCAAAAGTTTGTTTATGCCTTCGGCTTCCATACAAGCCAGAATACTACAATCAACAAAGCTGATATTTTTTTGCTTAGTTCCCTTAAAAACCTTCCAGGTAGCTTGCTGTAATTCAAAAGTTATATGCATTATGGTAAGCCGAGAATCGTTTAACAGCTTTTCTCCGGTGTTCAACGCCAACTGCCTGCCTCGTTTTTGTGACAAAACGCTTACCGTTTCTAAACAGGACTTACGGGATTGCCGTCATTGGGTGGGCAAAGCCCGACCCCAGACGGCATTTGGCCAATTTCTTCGTTAAAATGCTGCGGTTTTGTTCTCCGTAGTCCGACTACGGCTCTCAAAATCCTCGGAAAATGCCTCCCTGCCTGCCGGCAGGCAGGGAACTTGGCTCAAACCCGTAAGTCCTGGTATAAAAATAAAATTTGAAATTACCAATTGTTGCTCCTCTATATCTAAAATTCGGCCAATCTCTAAGGCTTTTAAATATTGCGCGTCCCCGTCGTTAAACAGAGCAACAAAATAACTGGAGTCAGCAAAAGCTTTATTTCTTACCTCCATAAAGATACTCGTCAAGATTAGTACTTAAATCAGAGGGGCCTTTTGGCCCAAGCTTGTTAATTCGGAGAGCTGCTTCAACCCAGCCTTCATTTTTTGGTTGCTTTTTTTTTGGCACAACGTTAAAAAGTTTGTCCTGCAATATCGTACGAATAATGGCAGATAAGGTAGTATTGCGGGTTTGCGCCTCCCGTTTTAAAGCCATTCGCTGGCTATGGGGTAAATAAATTTGTGTTCGGTTCATACATTTATATTCTACATCGTGATGTATACATGTCAAGAAAGCTTCAAGAAAGCTTCTAGCCCCCTTCTCAAAACTTCCATCGCTTCTTTCAAATCCCGCGCATTTAGGACATAAGCAATCCTAATCTCATTTTTGCCCCTCCCTGGGGTAATATAAAAATCCTGCATAGGCGTTACCATTACTGTTTTTCCTTTGTAGCTGAATTTGTTTATCATAAACCGTACAAAATCTTCCGCGTCTTTTACGGGCAGTCCCACGGCCTGATAAAAAGCTCCTTGCGCGGGCTTAAAGACTGTCGGCATCTTGTTTAAGCCTTCTGCTACAATATTTCGCCTGCTTTTGTACTCTTTAGTAATTTTCGTTGTATAACCCTTGGAATTTTCAAGCAAGGGCACTGTGCCCAATTGCTCTAAAGTTCCGACAGAAAGCCTGGCCTGCGCGAATTTTAAAATTGACTGCATGACTTCTGTATTGAAAGATGCCACACAGCCAATGCGCGCGCCAGGCATAGAGAATCTTTTACTTACGCTGTCGCAAACTATAATATTCGTGTGCGCGTCTTTCCTTGTTAATAAACAAGTTGGTTTTTTGCCGTCAAAACGGATTTCCCTATAAGTTTCATCGCTGATGATGAAAAGTTTGTGCTTTTTTGCGATTTTGATGACAGTAGATAATTCTTTTTCGCTCCAAAGCTTGCCAGTGGGATTATCCGGATTTATGACTACAATAGCCTTGGTTCGGCGGGTTACTTTTTTTTCTATTTCTGACGATGCAGGAAGTGCAAAATTCTTTTCTATAGGCAGGAGTACAGGCACTAACTTTATGCCCGCGATTACGGAAAAAGACTTGTAAGAAGCGTATAAAGGCTCAAAGACTATAATTTCGTCGCCTACATCTGCCACGGCCAGAAGCGCGAGCATAATTGCCTCGGCACAGCCGACAGTTGGAATAACATTCCCCATTTCCAAATTCACGCCAAACTGTTTGTAATACTTAAGCCAAGCGGCCGTGTGTCTGGTTATTCCAGGGCTGGGCGCGTAGCCTAGAGTCTTTTCCTTGTAAGCCCTAATAACATCAAAAAAACGCTTTGGCGGTTCTAAGTCCGGGTCGCCAACATTTAAACGGAAAATGTGCGTTCCCCTTTTCTCCGCGGCCTGCATAAGCGGCAGAAATTTACGGATTGGGGAAGCAATTACATTTTGCGCTCTTTTTGAAACTTGTAATTTTAACATTTAAAAAGATTAATTAACCTGCACCTATTTTACTATATTTTTTAATTCCCGGCGATGGGTTCGGTAATTCGGCATAATCTGGGCAACCAAAACCCAAAATTCTTTGGAATGGTTAAATTCTTTTAAATGGCACAATTCGTGGACGATTAAATAGTCCAATAACTCTTTGGGCAAATGCACTATTTTATAATTAAAATTTAAATTGCCTTTTTTACTAGCGCTGCCCCAGCGAGTCTTTTGGTTTTTAATGTTTATGCGGTTGTAGGCAAAATTATAAAACTGGTTCCATTCATCAACTTTGCTTTTTGCCAACGCAAGGGCGGCATACCTTAATTTCCTATATTCGCGCTTGCCGGATTTTGGCGCAATGGACGCAGAGCGGTTTTTAAAAAAATTTAGTTTATTTTTTACCCACGCTGCCTTGGCTTTTAAAAACTCTTCCGCGCGCTGAACATCCGCAGCCCAAGGCACGGTTAGTATTACTGATGAGTCATGCGCTACGGACAAACGCACATATCGCGCCCTGCGGCTCATGCGAAGCTTATAAAAAATAGTTTGGTTTTTGGTTTCAATTTTTTTTTGCATTGGCTTAGTAAAATCCCCTGGCTTAAACCAGGGGATTTTCATTGAGCGTCATTGTTTTTACTCCCCTTCCACTCCAATACTCACAGCTTCCTCTACGCCCACGGCTTCCTGGGCGACTTGGGGGTTAAAGCCTGTGCCGGCCGGAATTAGTTTGCCTAATATTACATTTTCTTTAAGGCCTCTTAAATAGTCAATTTTGCCGGTAACCGCAGCCTCGATAAGCACACGCGTGGTTTCCTGGAAGCTGGCGGCGGCCAAAAAGCTTTCGGTATTCAAGGAAACTTTAGTAATTCCCATTAATAACTGCTCTGCCTGAACCGGAACCTTACCTTCTTTAGCCAAATCTTCATTTATAGTATTGAGCTTGGATTTATCGACTATTTCCCCTGCTGTCAAAGCACTGTCACCGGAAGCTGTTATGCGCATTTTACTAAACATCTGCCGGACAATCACTTCAATATGCTTGTCGTGGATACCCTGCCCCTGGGACGCGTAAATATCCTGGACTTCTTTAACAATGTATTTCTGCGCAACCTCGGTGCCTTTAAGCCGAAGCAACTGGCTGGGCGAAATGTTGCCCTCGGTTAACTGCGTGCCTTTGACAATTAAATCGCCTTCTTTTACAAACAAAGTAAAATTGGCAGGTATTACATATTCCTGCACTTCGTCGCTGTCATGGATTACCTCAATTACAGACTTCCCGGCTTTGCTCCTCGCCTGTCCGGCCGGCTGGGAATATTTTATAATCCCGGCTGTTTTTGCCTTTACCGGTTTGCCATCATCGCCAATATACAATACTCCGCCCGCCTCCACCCGATTCCCGTCCTTCACGGAAGCATGGCTCGAACCTAAATCATATTCATCTTTTACCGCCCCCTCGCCCTGCACGCGCACAATCATTTCTTTATTGTTGGGCTTGGTAATATAAACCTGACCGTCAACTTCAGAAACATACGCCTGGCCCTTTGGCTCTCGGGCTTCAAAAAGTTCTTCCACCCGAGGCAAGCCCTGGGTAATATCTTTTACCGCCGCTGAACCGCCGGTATGGAAAGTCCTCATGGTAAGCTGGGTTCCCGGTTCGCCAATGGCCTGCGCCGCTACAATTCCGGCCGCGGAGCCCAAAGAAACCATTTGGTTAAAACCCAAATCATAACCATAGCAAAGTCGGCAAATGCCCCTAGGTAGCTTGCATTTAAGTACGCTCCTGCATTTGATTTTCTCCAAACCGTTCTCCACAATTTTTTCAGAAGTAATGTCGTCAATGCCCTGGTTTTTTTTGACTAAGATGCCGCCCTTTTTGTCTTTGACATTTTCCGCCGCAACGCGCCCGAACAGGCGCTTTTCAAAAGGCTTGTTCATTTTTTGGCTGTCTTCCAAAGTTACATAATCGAAATCATCCGTGCCGCAATCTTCGGCGTTTATAACAATATCCTGCGCCACATCCACTAGGCGTCTGGTCAAATAACCGGCGTCAGCGGTCCTTAGGGCGGTATCGGACATGCCTTTTCTGGAGCCGTGCGTGGAAATAAAATATTCCAAAACCTGAAGGCCTTCTTTAAAACTCCCCTTTACCGGCAGTTCAATGACATCCCCGGCCGGGTTTACCACCAAGCCTTTCATGCCTGACATTTGGGTAACCTGGGAAAGAGAGCCCCTGGCTCCGCTCGACACCATGTAGTGCACCGGACTCGCGTCAATAACGGTTTGCGACACGCTTTTCGAAATTTTTTCCGAAACTTCGGCCCAAATTTCCACCACGCGGTTTTTTCTTTCCTCTTCGGTTAAAAGCCCATGCTGGTACTGTTCGTATGTTCCCAAAACTTCTTCATCCGCTATTTTTAGGATGTCGTATTTGTCTTTAGGTACCAACAAATCATCCATACCCCAAGACAAACCCGATTGCTTCATGTAAGTAAAACCCAAGCGTTTGATTTCGTCTATGAGCTGGGCGGTTCTTTGGGTGCCCTGCAGGCGGTAAACCTCTCGCACCAAAGCCTGAAGTCTTTTTTTGTCGAATGCCTCGTTTTTAAAACCCAGCTCCTCGGGCAAAATTTTATTGAATATTAGCCTGCCGACAGAAGTTTCTATAATTTCCCCGCTATGGAGAAGGGTTTTTATTTTCGACTGGATGCTTACCAGGCGGTTATTGTAAGCCATAATCGCTTCATCCGCGCTCGCAAAAATTTTGCCTTCCCCCTTAAGGCCTTCCCTGATTTTAGTAATGTAATAACAGCCTACCACCACATCCTTGTCCGGAGTCATAACCGGGTCGCCGCTTGCGGGCTTAAGCAAATTATGAGCCGAGACCATTATTTCCCTGGCTTCCTTTTGGGCAAGTTCGGTTAACGGCACATGCACAGCCATTTGGTCGCCGTCAAAATCCGCGTTAAACGCCGCGCAGACCATAGGGTGGAGCTGAATAGCTTTGCCTTCTATAAGCAAAGGTTGGAAAGCCTGAAAGCCTAAACGGTGCAAAGTCGGCGCGCGGTTTAGCAAAACATAATGCCCCTGGATGACTTCTTCCAAAATATCATAAACTTCGGTGCGCCCCTGCTCGATTAAACGGTTGGCGCTCCTTACATTATGGGCAAATTCCCGGGCGATTAATTTGGAAATCACGAAAGGCTTAAACAATTCCAAAGCCATGATTTTGGGCAAACCGCACTGGTGCAGCTTTAAATTCGGGCCGACCACAATTACGCTACGGCCGGAATAATCCACGCGCTTGCCCAATAGGTTTTGCCTAAAGCGGCCCTGCTTGCCTTTAAGCATATCCGCCAGGTAACGCAGTTTGCGTTTTTGTCCGGTCGAAGCCGTAACTTCCTTGCCGTGGCGCACCGAATTGTCTATGAGCGCGTCCACTGCTTCCTGGAGCATCCTTTTTTCGTTTCGGGTAATTACTTCCGGACCTTTAATTTCCAAAAGCTTCTTTAAGCGGTTGTTGCGGTTAATAACCCGGCGGTACAAGTCGTTCAGGTCGCTCGCGGCAAACCTACCGCCGTCGAGCTGGACCATGGGCCTTAAATCGGGAGGGATTACCGGCAATGTGGAAATCAACATCCACTCCGGCCTTATTCCGGCGTTGATTAAACTCTTAATCAGCTTCATTCTCTTTAAGGCTTTTTTCTGAGCCTGGCCTTCCAGGTTAACGGACTGATTTTGCAAATCCTGGTTTAGCTGCTCTAAATTAACTTCCTCGAGCAAAGTCTTTAAGGCTTCCGCGCCAATACTTGCTGTAAACACCGGCCCGTATTTTAGGGACAAATCCCTGTATTGCAATTCGGAAATTACTTCCATTTTTTTAATAGATTTAAGCTCCTGCCTGGCCTGGTCGCGGATGCTTTCCAGGCTGTCGGTTTCATGGCTCCAGGCATCTTTTAGCCGGGTGACTTCCGCGTCGATTTCAGCCCCGAGCACGTCCGGATCCTTGGCTTTCTCCTGGCCTTTTTCGCTTTTTATCTTGCCGATAAGCGCCTCATACTTTTCCTCAATTGCTTTCTTTTTGGCTATAAATTCTTTTTCTATTTGCTCCATCATTTCCAGCCTTGACTCTTCGTTGACGCTGGTAATTATATAAGAGGCAAAATACGCGACTTTTTCCAAATCCATAACGCCCAAATCCAAAATTAGGCCTAAACGGCTGGGCACGCCGCGCAAAAACCAAATATGCGTAACCGGCACGGCAAGTTTAATGTGCCCCATTCTTTCTCTCCTAACCGAAGATTTAGTGACTTCCACCCCGCACTTATCGCAGGTTACGCCTTTATATCGGATTCGCTTATATTTTCCGCAGTAGCATTCCCAGTCCTTAATGGGCCCAAAAATTTTCTCGTCAAAAAGCCCGTCCTTTTCAGGTCTTTGTGTGCGGTAGTTGATGGTTTCCGGCTTGGTCACTTCCCCGTGGGACCACTGCAAAATTGTCTCCGGGCTTGCCACCCTAAGCCTTACGCCTTTAAAATTTTCTGTATTATTGAACATGAGATTAGTGGTTAGTGAATAGTTATTAGTGGTTAGTTTGCTGTCTTTACTAAATACGAATTGATACTAATATACTAATTTTTGAAACACGACTTTATATTAAAATTTAATATCATCAAAATTAGTATATTCGTACTGTCTAGTATTTAGCAAAGTTGCTGTTGACGAGACTCTCTCTCTTATGATATTCTGGCTTGTCCGATTCTTTCGGACAGTGAAGGAGGTAAATTAGATGAGTCTGAAAGACCTACTAACCGAGTGCTTGAAACTCTCGCCAGGACAGAGGAAGGAGTTTACCCTAGCGGAGATTCCGCCTTACGGGGCAATGGCAGTGCTTGTCGCAAAATTACTGGACAGGGGGGAATTCCTTATCGTTACCGTTCGGTTTCTGGTTGTTTTTAATCGCTTTTTTGGAAAAATTTAATCT
>JBBTRN010000043.1:0-24678 GCA_038065175.1 Patescibacteria group bacterium
GTTCGGACCTCCCGTTACTTTTACATAACGTTCATCCTGGCCATGCGTAGCTCACGCGGGTTTCGGGTCTAACTCCAGCAATCTTTAGATAATAGTGACGAGTGATTAGTGAATAGTGAATAGCAAAACAAATCGATCAATTTTTGACCGTCTTGGTTACTGGCCACTAATCACTAACCACTTATCACTAAATACCTAATACGGACTATTCATCCTCGCTTTCACTATGATTTCGTCTTTGATAAGACTTAATCGAACTGCTGAAGATTAACTCGTTGGATCATTCTTCAATAGGCACGCCATCACCCACTGCTTCGCAGATGGGAAATCCTAAATTCGAATATCGAAATTCGAAACAAATTCTAAATCATAAACACAAAATTCTAAACTCCGGATTTGGAATTTATTATTTTGAATTTTGATATTGTTTCGGATTTCGGATTTCGTGCTTCGAATTTCCAAACTGCGAGCAGTTTGGGCTTTGACACCTTGTAAGTATACGGTTTCAGAAACTATTTCATTCCCCTTAAAGGGGTGCTTTTCACCTTTCCCTCACGGTACTTGTTCACTATCGGTCAATATGAGTATTTAGCCTTAGATCTTAGTCGACCTGATTTCCAACCAGATTTCTCGTGTCTGGTTGTACTCAAGAAAAAGTTGAGGATTTAGCATGGTTTTTCGCAATACGGGACTGTCACCCTCTATGGTCCGCCGTTCCAGGCGTGTTCTGCTAAACAGCACACTTTATTCCCTGTCCCGTTACAGCGGGACAATAACTTCCACTTATTACACCTAATTAACAACGACTGTAATCTTTAATTCTCTGTCTTGCGACTTTGAAAACACTAATTAGGTTTGGGCTAATAGAAAGCTAAAAGTTTCAAGTTAAAAGTTATAAAGTAATAGATGTTTTGCTCAGCAAAACTCCAAAACTTTTCACTTTACACTTTCAACTTTTAACTTCTATATATTTCCGCTTTCGCTCGCCACTACTAACGGAATCTCTGTTGATTTATTTTCCACATGCTACTGAGATGTTTCACTTCGCATGGTTCCCGCGCTACATATCCCCACGGATACGAGGCACGCACTCTTCCAGTGCGTAGGTTTCCCCATTCGGACACCCCCGGATCAAAGCTTGTTTGCCAGCTCCCCGAGGCTTTTCGCTAGGCTACTGCGTCCTTCATCGGCTCATATTACCAAGGCATCCACCGTATACCCTTAATTTAAGTTTTATTTATCCTGCCCCGACTTTACGTCGGAACCGGAATACAATGTTCTTCCCTGTTAAATAATTGCAAAGCAATTATATGTTTACCCCGTCAAATAATTCGCCAAAGGCGAATTGCCACAAAGCGGCATTTGATGGGGTTTACCCCGTTAAATTCCGGCAAAGGAAATTTAACCGGGCGTTTGATACTAACTTACATAAGTTAACACTCTTTCAAAGTGCTAACTCGTCTACCCATATTCAATTTTTAAAGAACCGGATGATAATCTTTCTGGCTACCTACTACATGCTACTGGCTACTTACTAATGATTACCACCAATCAGCTACTGCCCAAGGAATCATACTAGCCAAGGTTCCCTAGGTAATAATGGAACGGCTGTGTTCACGCGAGCAGTATTTGATTGATGATGATTGGAGAAAATCTTGCTTGATCTCGACATCCGCCGCCGCTTCCTCCTTCGCTGAAGCTTCGGCGGACAGGAAAGCTATGACGGATTGTTCCACTATAAAAAATAAATTATCGAGGAACAAAAAAACCGCGTTCAGCGGTATGTAAGGCACGATTCGAAATCGGCGCGTTGTTACATAAACCGCTTATAGGTTAATGACAGATTGATGTTTACCATATGCGTCGCTAAATTCCTTATTCGTCCTATTATATTAATAAAGTTCGCCACTTGTGTCAAGTCCGAATTTGTTGTTTCTAATAAATTATAATTGGCTTACTTATAAGGAATTATTTTTGCCTTTCCACACCTTAACCCCAATCTTCTTTCCCCTCTTAAGATAAGAGGGGGTTGGTCCTCGACTCTGAGGGACGGCGGAATCGCTCGGACTCGAACGAGGGGAGTTATGATTCAGTCAAAATCCTCAATCTTACATCTTATATCTACTCCCTTGACTCTCTCTCTCTGCCTTCTTGCTATCCTACTTTATTCCCTGCTCCATGAGGAGATGAGGGAATGGAAGGGGGACACTATGAGCGTCAAAATGACAAACAGACAAGTCAGCGGTGTGACTGTCGTCGACTGCGAGGGAAGGATTACCCTCGGGGAAGGGAGTTCGGTCTTCCGCGAGCATGTTAAGAGCCTGCTAGCAAAAGGAGGCAAGAAGATTTTACTGAACCTGACCGAGGCTAGTTATACCGATGCCAGCGGCATCGGCGAGATGGTCTCGGCTCACACAACCACAACCAACGCGGGGAGTAGCCTAAAACTGTTAGGTTTGAACGGGGAGCTCCTGAAGAATCTTAAGCTCACTCAACTCTATAAAGTCTTCGAAATCTTTGACGACGAAGACGCTGCTGTCCGCAGTTTCCAATAGCGGAGGCTACCGCGATGACCCAAAAACCCAAAAGCGGGCCGCGAGCGACTCTCCCCCGAGTCTCTTCGCCGCCCGCTTGCTTTTTTTTGTCCACAATAACTTTTTATAGAGGAAAACCCTCCGAAGCTTTCTTGTCCGCCGACCTGTCCTCCGAAGTTTTAACGAAGGAGGATGCTTGCTACATGCTACATGCTACATGCTACATGCTACTAGCTCTTCCCCAGTATTATCACCACATCCGCGCTCGATGGCTGTTCCCCAGCCGGCAAATCCCGAACCGAGGTAGCATTAAACTGCTTTTCCAAACCAGAAGCCTCTTTATTCGACAGATTTACCACAATCGTTTTGCTGTAATCGCTCCTACTGGCATTGCCCACACTTTGCACTATAAAATCCTTTACACCCTTAAAAGTTTCCGCGGTCTTGCCGGCAAGGCCCGCAACCCCGGCCCCGTTTCTTATATCTATAGTAATCGCCCCCTGTACAGCCCTGGTTTCGGCTCCCGCCACGGTGCCGCGCGTGCGCGCGTTGACGATTACATCTGCCGCGGAATTATAAATGATTTCCAAAGAATGGAACTGGACTAAAGCATCCCCATCCTGGGCATATTCATAGAAAGTTTCTTTATTTTTTAGCTCCTGGATATTTTTCAGAGTGATAATTTTTGGTTCTTCGTTATGGGGGAGCAATATATGCTGGTTTATCCTATCGAGCAAACTAATGCCCTCGTCTTGCGCTTCCTGGTTTTGGGCTTGGATTGCCTGAAAATCGGTTAATTGCGCCTGCAAATTTGCATATTGGAAATAAAACCACACTGCGCCTCCCGCGGCGAACAAAAACAGAACAAAAAAAGCTTTCCCAAAACCTCCCCTACCTTTGCTTTGCGGCTGTGCGTTGGTAGTTATAAGCACCGGATGGTTTTTTTGCGGGGCAATTGCGTCAAAATTTTCTTCTTTTTGTTCTTTGTTTATAATTAATTTTGGCATAGATAATAATTTTTAATTTAATCTACTTTGAGTATAGCATAAAATTATGCAGGTCTTGTTGAAAACAAAAAAATCCTGCTTAAAATCGAAAAAATTATAAATCAATAACTTCAATCTCTTTAATCTTTTTAAATTCTTTATCTCTGCTTACCAAAACTCCGCCGCCTAAAATAGCCGTGGCGGCAATTATGCTATCGGGAAGATTAAGTTGATAATTTCTTTTAATTTCCGCCGCCGTTAAAGCATGTCGATAATCCAAAGAGATCACAATTAACTGACCAAGCAAATTGACAAAAAAATCTTTTTCATTCTTTCGTAATTCAGGGTAAGACAAAAATTCTACCAGGCTAATAGTTGCGACACAGAGTCGCTCCGGCTGCCTTAAAGTCTGCAAAATAAAATCAGAAACTTTCCTGTCGCCATTGTTGTGGTAAATGAGAATATTGGTGTCTAAAATGAACATATGCTCTCAAACTCTATTGGGTCAAATAAAAGTTCGCTCCGATTCCTGACGGATTTTTCTTTGCCATTTTACTGGATCTGGGCCGCCCCTTCCTTTCCACATACCAGCTGCCTTTTTCCAGGCTCTTAAATCAATGGGTTTGGAGGTATGTACCGGATTAATTTCAAATACCGGCTTACTGCGCCTGACCACAATAAACGACTGTCCGCGGGCGACTTTATTTATAATTTCTTGCGCATCCTGTCTTAGTTTCTTCAAGCCAATAATGTCATTCATATATTTTATATAAGCTTAATTATAAGTTCACCTTTAGTTTACCTTAAGATAAACTTTATGTCAAACTTCTAAAAATAGATTTTGTTAATTATGTCGCCTGTGTGATCAATTATTTTAAAACTTCCTTTGTCCTTAATTTCTTTAAAATTTCATCTTCGCCCATAAAATTATTCAATTAATTTTAAAAATGCCTTTTCATCCAAAGTTTTTACGCCTAAATTTTTCGCTGTTTCATATTTCGAACCTGGTTCGCTTCCGACCACAATATAGTCGGTATTTTTAGAAACTGTCGATGTCCAATCGCCCCCGGCATTTCTTACAGCGGCCTTGACCTGTTCTCGGCTCATTGTTTTCAATGTGCCGGTCACCACAATCTTTTTGGCTCCCAGAGGGCCTTGTTTCTTAATTCTTACTTCTTGCTTCTCAATCGCCACACCATTCTTTATTAATCGATTAATAAAATCTAAGTTATGTTTATCCCTGAAATACTGATAGGCCGACTTTGCCACTGCGTTGCCGATATTAGGGATAACATCGATTTCTTCAAAAGAAGCGTGCATCAGCTTGTCTAAACTCCCAAAGTGTTCGGCCAAATCTATGGCGGTCTCCTCACCCACGTGCAATATTCCCAGGGAATAAATAAACCTAGATAAAGTTACTTTGCGATGCGCATCAACCGATGTAATAATGTTCTCCGCGCTCTTTTCGCCAAATCTTTCTAAAAATTGAATATCTTCTTTTTTTAGCGTAAAGATGTCAGCGGCATCATTAATGAGCCCCTCATCCTTAAATCGCTCAATAATTTTTGGGCCAATTTCATAAATTTCAAAAGCGTTTATGAAATGCGCTATCATTCTCAAATTTTTTGCCGGGCACTTTGGATTTAAACAATAATAAGCGGTTGATGCATGGCCTTTTTCCCCAATTTCCCGCTTTTCTACCGCAAAACCGCACACCGGACATTTTTTGGGGGCATTGATCTTTTTTTCTTTGCCCATCCTCATTTTCGGCAAGACTTCAACAACCTCCGGAATTACATCACCGGCTTTTTGTATTACCACCGTGTCGCCCACACGGATACCTAAACGGTCAATCTGATCCATGTTATGCAATGTAGCCTTAGAAATATTGGAGCCGGCAACCAAAGTCGGCTCAAAAACAGCCACCGGGGTAAGCACGCCTGTCCTCCCTACATTAAAGAAAATCCCGGTGATTATTGTAGTCGCCTTTTCCGCCGGATATTTGTAGGCTACCATGTACCTTGGCGCTTTGCCCACAACACCCAAAAAACTTTGCAGCTCCAGCGAATTAACCGAAACTACCACACCATCGGTGCCAAAAGGAAAATCTTTCCTGATTTTTTCAATTTTGCCGGCAAACTCCATTACTTCATCCAAAGTTTTACACTGTTGTTCATGGTTATCTACCTTAAATCCCAAACGCCGCAATAGCTGGTGTTTCTCAGAATGGGTTTCTGCCTCTGGTTTCCCGGTTGTCTGGTTTCCCGGTTGTCTGGTTTGAACTATATCAAAAGCAAAAAAATCCAAATTCCTTTCCGCTGCTAATTTTGGATCTAATTGCCTTAAAGAACCCGCGGCCGCGTTCCTTGTGTTAGCCAAAATGGGCTTGCCGGCCTTTTGGTATTTACTGTTGAGTTCAACTAAAACTTTTTTTGCCATTACCGCCTCTCCCCGAACCTCTAAATATTCCGGGTAAGGGCTGTTAAGCTGCAAGGGGATCGCGGAAATAGTTTTTAAATTCAAGGTAATATCCTCCCCAACCAGCCCATCGCCCCGGGTTGCGCCTCGCGTAAATTTCCCGTCTTCATAAATTAAAGAGACCGCCAAACCGTCTAGTTTCAATTCACAAAAAAAATCCATTACTGTATTTTGCGGCAGTAATTTGGAAATTCTCTTTTGCCAGTCTTCCATTTCTACTTTACTGAAGGCGTCATTTAAAGACAGCATCCGCACATTGTGCTTAACTTTCTGGAATTTATCGAGCGGCTTCCCAGCTACTCTATGCAAAAGCGAATTTAAACCAGTGAATTCCGGATTTTTCTGCTCTAAATCTTTCAATTCCCTGGCTAAAGAATCATAAACAGCGTCTGAAACCTTAGGGTCGTCTAAAACATGGTACCTATAACGGAGATCTTTAATCTGCTCCCTTAATTTCTCTATTCGTTTTTTTATTTCTTGGTTGTTCACCCCGTTAGAAACCTTATTCATATAAATTGTAAATATTTACATTAAACTTTTAGCAAAAACATAGAAATCTGCCTTAACCCTGCTTATTTCTAACGGGGTTCATTTGTCTTATTATAGCTTGTTTTCGATGATTTTGCATTTTTCGCTTTTAGTTTTTCGTTCTTGCGTTATCCACAATTGCCTTTGCTTTACATCTATTGTATTATAAAAATAATAAGTTCATTCTAAACACATACAAATAATGTTTTTCCGCAAAAAAAACTTTGAACTTTCAGACAGGCTTCGTCTGGGAGTGGGACGAAATTTCCCAAAGAATAAAATACTAAAAATTACGGGAATTGTGTGCCTGGTTTTAGCTTTCGGACTAACCATTAATTCAATCTACCTGGTTTCCAAAGACACCACGCCCAAAGGCGAAGTTTTAGGCACTGTTGACCTAAAAAATTCTGAACCGGAATTTATAGAATACAAAATTGAGAAAGGCGATACTCTATTTAATTTAAGCCAAAAATATAACATTTCCTGGGTAACTTTAGCTAATTTAAACAACCTAAAAAGTCCGTTTACCTTAAAACCTGGACAGACAATAAAGATTCCCAAACAATAGCGCGACCCGAATATACAAATACATCCGAATTATCCGAAACCCGCCAAAAAGGCGGGTTTATATTTGGGTCATTCGGGTAAAAATCCGTAGATTAGTGTCGGTCAAAGATCAAGTAAAATTGCCACGATCCACGGAAACACTACGGTAACGTCGCTTTGAATAATCTGGTAATAGCTGTTGACAGCCAGCTTATCCCAGGTAATTTTTTCTTTTCCTCCAGCCCCGCTGTAAGAGCCGTAAGACATGGGGGAAGAGCCAATCTCTATGAACCCCGCCCAGTCGCGAATGTTTTTTATACGCAAATCGTGCTTTAAAGAGGGCACAACGCAAATGGGAAAATCCGCGGCAATCCCCCCGCCAAGCTGGAGGAAAGCCACTGGGTGATGTTTAGAGGTTTCCATGTACCAATCATAGAGCAAATGGAAGTACTCCAGACCAGACTTCATTACTTGAGCATTAATGATGGTATTGCCCTTCTTTTTATGCTTACCAGCATAAGTGTAGCTGGCAAAAATATTTCCCATGGTGGAGTCTTCAAAACCTGGCACCACAATAGGGATGTCCTTTTGGTAAGCCTCGTAAACCCAGGAATCTAAAGGATTGGCCTTTCTGTCAGGCTTAATTAACTTCTCGCTGAACAACCTTCTAAAATATTCATGCGGGAAATAGCTTTCACCTTTCTTTTCCGCCGCTTGCCACATTTTTAGCAAATGCGGCTCCATAATTCGTACGCTTTCGTCTTCGGGCAAAAAAGTGTCGGTGATGCGCCTAAGCCCCGCATCCCTTAATTCCGCCTCCTGTTTGGGCGTTAGTTCCGTATAGCGGGGAATGTAAGCGTAATGCGAATGAGCCACATATCTATAGTATGATTCCTCATGATTTGCGCCCGTAGCGGAAACAAGATGAACTTTATTTTTGCGAATGAGTTCAGCGAGCATTACGCCAATTTGGAAACTAGACAGAGCCCCGGCCAAAGTCACGACAATCTTTCCGCCTTTTGATAAATGATTTTTTAACCACAAGGCCGCTTGCATTGTTGAGCCGGCATTGATGTTATTTAAAGTCTTTCCCGCATACGCCGAAACCGGCGAGGATGATTTTTTTACCTGCTCGCTTAAAGAGCCCTTTGTGTCCGTATTCTTCTCCGGTTCTATAAACGCCCTAAGCCCGCGTGATAATTTAGTAAACTTTTTATTCATATCAAAAATATTTTAACAGATACTCACAATCTGTAAAGGCCTTTACAAAACTCTCTCTCTCTGTTATTTTTGCTTTGTCCAACAAGGGAGGACAAAATGAAGAATTCAAAACTCGTATGGCTACCGCCTGCGACACTATTGGGGGGAGTTTTATTTTTAGGCGTTCACTTCTACACCTTACGTCCTCATGGGAGCAAGGCTGCGGGATTTCAGCAACCCTACTACAAAACCCCCGAACAGGGCGCTTTCGTAGTCTTCTGCGCCGGATGCCATGAGATTAAGCACGTAACTATGGCAAAGGACGACAGGCTCATCAAGAGCCGCAAGGAAGCCAGCGTTCAGAACATCGTGCGGGAATTGCGGCCTGGGGGCAAGCACCCGCAGTTGTATACCGAGCGCATGATTACTGACGAAGAGTTGACCAGAGCGGCGCGGTTCGCAATATTCATGGAATACGGAAGCTTGGGCGGCTCATAGTCGGCAAGCCACATCAGACTTTTTGGGCAGTCTGCCGGTTCAACCCCGCGCGACTGTCCTTATTTTTTATTTTTTTGTTTGGAAAACTAAAGGCCTTTTCAGGGCAATGTGTATCTCTAAGTCGCCGTTCGCATAAGCGCTAAATATTGCTCTCACAAATGCAGACACTGTTATGCCCTTACGCTTAAGTTTTTTTACAAGCCTTTCTTTTAGCCCTTTGTCGATTTTGAATAAAACTTGTGTGGTCATAAAAATCCTATTAATTATATATACATAGTATATATTTTTTATATACCTGTCAAACCGGTTGTTGCTGGGTCATACAGTGAATAGCGCCGCCGCCGTAGATGATGTCGCTGCAATCTATGCCTACTACCTTGCGCCCGGGGAAGCAAGATTGCAGAATCTCTAAAGCTTTGGCATCATTCGGATCATTAAAAATGGAAGCTAAGACTACGGTATTGCCGATATAAAAATTAGTATAAGATACAGGAGCTTTGCTGTCGGCTTCGTTGCCGGCCGGCTCATCTTTAAAAAATAAATGCGGCATAGGGAGTTTAACCAGCTCAAACGGCTGGCCGGCTAAATTCGTGGCGCTCTGCAATGTTTCGTAATTATTTTTTAAAATCGCGTAATTTTCATCTTTTTCATTGTCTTCAAATCCGCAAACAATTTTATTGGGTCCTACAAAACGGGCAAGTTCGTCTATATGTCCGTCGGTATGGTCATTAACCAAGCCTTCAAAAAGCCAGATGGTCTTTTGAATTCCTAAATAATCAGCCAGATATTTTTCCACATCTTTTTTGGTTTTACCTAAATTTCGATTTTCGTTTAAAACACACTCTTCGGTGCTTAAACAAATCCCCTGGCCGTTAACATCAATAGCGCCACCCTCCAAAACCAACTTGGGTTCAAGCATCTCCATGTCCAGCCATTCTTTCATTCTGAAAGGGATTTGGTCGTCGGGCAACAGACCCGGGAACTTGCCTCCCCATTGATTGAATATCCATTTAACCATTTTCATTTCCCCGAGAGAATTTTTGATAAAAATTGGCCCGCAATCGCGCATCCAACCGTCCATGTAGCCGGTTATTCGAAAACTGATTTTGGATAAATCTATGCCGGCCTTTTTCAGTAGCGTACTAGTACGCTGATGCATAAGGTCGTCCAAGACCAACAGTTCGACTCGTTCGCTTTGATGGATGGCGGAAATGATTTTTATTACATCTTGCTCTACTTTTGGCACGCGGCCGGGAAAACTGATTTCGTCATGCGGCCAGGCAAGCCAAACCGCGAAGTGGGGCTCCCACTCTGCCGGCATGCGGTATTTTGGTTTCTGATAAATGTCCATTGTAATAGGAAAATACTATCATACTAGCTAGTATGATAGTATTTTATTTCTTGCCAGCTAAAGCTTTTTTCTCGTCCTGGTAATGATCTACATTTTTAAGTTTTTTTGATTTTTCCACGAGCTGGTTGGTGAGAATAGTTTTATAGGTGTCCGGCCGACGATTGCGCAAAAAACCCCAGCCTTCAGAAAGGAATTGATTGTATGCTAAATCAAGCTTTTGGACAATTATCTCATCTTTATTTTTAGAAGCTCTCTTTAATATTTTGCCCCAGGGGTCGGAAACAAAAGACTGGCCATAAAACAGCATTTGACCTTCGCGACCCACACGGTTAACAGCCGCCACATACACGCTGTTAGCTATGGCATGGCCCCGCTGGACAGTTTCCCAGGCGTCGTGCCAGTCGTTGGGGTGTTTGTAGCCAATTATATCCGCGACAGCCGTGGGATAAAAAATTATTTCCGCGCCCTGAAGCCGCACTTCCCTTGCGGCCTCCGGGTACCACTGGTCAAAACAAATTAGTACGGCAAAAGTCGCGAACTTAGTTTTATAAATTCGGTAACCGGTGTCGCCTTCTTTGAAATAATCCTTTTCGTAAAAACCCGGATCCTGGGGAATATGAATTTTATGGTAAGTGGGCAGAAGTTTCCCAGTCACATCAATTACAGCCGCGGAGTTATGGTACTCGCCTTTTTTATCCTTTTCATACAAAGGCGCAATAATTACCACGCCATATTTTTTGGCTATTTTCTTAAAGCCTTCCGTGGAAAAACCCGGAATAGTTTCGGTAAGCGGGTCTTTTTTAACATTTTGATACTGAGGAAAATAAGGCGTGTTATATAATTCTTGAAGGCAAATAATTTTCGCGCCTTTTTTTGCCGCGCGTTCAGCCAAACGAGCAGTCTTGGCGAAATTTTTCCCCATATCCGGCCCTACGCTATTTTGTACCAGCCCAACCACAACTTCTTTTTTAGATGATTTTCCGCTCATAAAAATGAACACCTCCGACCAAGCCCCGAGGTATCGAGGGGCAATATTGATAGAATGTTCATTCGTCGAAGCTTGCCAATTAAATTAATTGCTGTCAATTAGCCGGAATTTTTACTCTTAATGCCCTGGTTATGGCTCCATATTGGGAATAAATATCCACGACAATTTCGCCAAAATAAGGAATGCCTTTAGCAACTCCCGAAGCAAAAGCTTCAATTTGCACAAAACGCGATTTACTCGTGTCGCCGCCGCTAGTGTAAATAATTAGCTCTTGCTGTTTGCTGGGGGCGGAAAAATTCATAGTTATAGTTGTCTGACCTTCAAGCAAGCCCTGATTTTGCCCAGCTGGACCAACATTGGTATACAGCATATCTGGGCTTGTAATGCTGTTGCAGTCTATGGGATTATAACTTATGGTCGAATTCGGGGAACCTGAATTGTTTAAGGCAGAATCATATTGGCAAACATAAATATGTATGGTGCCCCCTGAACCTGTATTTTTAAAAGTCACTTTCAACTCCGTGTATGGACTTGGCTTATTAATATTGCTGGGGTCAAAAAGCGCGTAACGATTTTGGGTATTGGTGATGCTATTAGAAGTCGGCAAAACTTCATCTGTTAAAATAGTGTCATTATATAGATTCTCAGTCGGAGGGATGGGATTGTTCATTGTAACCGGACTTCCGGGCAATTGGGTGGTATAGAAAAATTGGTTAATGCAACCTTGGCCAAAGCACCTCGGATATTTCCTTCTTACTGCAAACAGCGCTTCTTCGGTAACCGCATTTGCCGAATATATTGCGGGTTCGGTCCTAAGAAGGTCTCCTGACACCCTCACCTCCACAAACAAAATCGCCGCCAAACTAAATGAAATCGCCATTACCGCAGACAATACTAAAATCGACAACAACAACGTTACGCCATGCTGGTCACGACGTTTGTGGAAATTGGAAATTGGAAATTGGAAATTAATTGTTGGGTATATCATATTTATCTGAAGATATAGTTGTTTGGTAATATATTGGCTGTTTTTCTCCGGTCGGAAGCTGGACAACTGATTTCATTATGATAGTAACTGCGGGCTGGGTCCGTATTAAGCCGCCTGCCCCCGTATAATACGGGTCTTCCAGGGGCCGAATTAAAAACATCAAATTCTCAATCTTAAAGTACGGCGGATTGAGCACTTGTTTAAAATTTGTTTTTTCAAGAACCAAAGTTTCCCCCACATACCCGGAAGCAACCGCATTTCCGACAGCATCCCCTAAATACAAACACATCCGCTCGCCTTCGTTCGAAATGATGCCCAAGCGGCTCGACTTGCTTGAGTAAGTATTACTGCCATCGTGCGGATTGCCGGCCAAAGAAGTTGGTTTGGGGCAGGGAGAAATTGGAGATTGAACCACGGCATTCTTAACTGAATAATCAATTTGACCGTTTCTGACAGTTTTAACAATATACTCAGTAAAATTTCTAATGCCCTGGGTTGACTGCCTTAACGCCTCGCTGCGGCGGTTAATTTTTAAAGTGTAATTAAATAAAACCATCATGGCGGCGGCAACAATCGCGAAGATTGTCGTGGCTACAACCACTTCTATAAGCGTGAATCCTTCCTGATTTTTTTGGGGGGTTATTTGCGAATTCATCCTCATTCGTAGATATAATACATTTAATAATTCTTCCAGTTGGTTAGGTAAGTTTGGATTTCCACTGAACACTTGCCCACACCCGGCCAAACATTGTTGCGAGGGCATTTTTTATCTGCCCACCAGACCCTTGATTTAACAACCAGCCTTGGGCCGCTATTTTTATTGAACGGGTTATTAGCTCCGCTGCCGTACAGCGCCACCCCGTCGTCTTCCGTTATTACAATCTGCCTGGCAAAATCCGAACTCGCTACGGTATGACTGACCCCTGCCGAAGCAGATGGGCAAAAAACTTCCGAAACTAAGGTTGTATAAAAACCCGCAAAACTGGCTCCGGAAATGTTGGGGTCAAAATTTATGCCGTACAAAGCATTGCAAGTTTCTAATTTCCAAAGCCCAGCTATTAAATCGAAAACTAAATGCCCGTTTACCTCGGGCGGAGTTCCGCTCACAGCATTAATATTGGAATTCTGAGTTTGCCAATTCAAATAGCATTTAGCAATGTTTGTTTGGGTAGTCGGGTCATAGCAGGTACTGTCAATAGTTATTTGCTTTAACCAATTGGTATCGCGCATGTTCTTGACTACCTCAATTCCTTCCCGCGCCAGCCCAATGGCGACTAATTGCTTAGTGATATTTTGCGAACTGGCGAACGCAAAAATTGCCAATCCGACGGCCGCGCTGATTCCGGTCACTAAAATCATAACCGCGATCATGGTCTCGACCAAAGACTGCCCTTTTTGATTTTTTAATTTAACAAAAATTTTAAAATTTGTCCTCATCGCAATAACGCTTTTGCTTATTTAAAAACTGCAGATTGTGCCGTTGACTGTAGGGCAAACTAATCCTGTCACGCCTTTTACTAAAACTTTTTTTGTGCTGGTCGAATTTTTTGCTTTAAGGGTAATAACTAAATCGGTATCCACACTCACAGATACATTTGCTACGTTATTAATGTGATCCATAATTTGCCTGTAAGAATCTGTACTCTGAAAAGGCGGGAAAGTAATGTCGCAGGGATAATTCATGTATGTCCTGCCAAAAGGCGACTTAAATGAAACTAAAACGCAAGTTGGGGAAACAGATAAGGGGACAACGGGTCTAGTAATCGTCAATGGCGAATTGGTGTCCAAAACAATATTTTTCGGAAGCAAAACAGTTTCCGCCTCATTTAATTTGGGAGCTGACGTCGCGTCAGTAATTGCCTGAATAAAATACCTATCAGGCGTGCTGATGGCAAATTTGACAACATAATATTGCGCGGGTTTGACGCTTCCGACATTCCGTGAAAACAAAGAATAGCTTTGGACTTTCCGTATGTTGGTTACTAATTCATTCTGCGCGATTTTCAAATCTCTTTCCGGCCTGTATTTGCTAAAATCAATAATCACCAAGCCAAGGATCACCGCCATAATCGCCAACACCACCAACAATTCAATTAATGTAAACCCAGCACCGCTTTTCCCAAACCATGATAATTCCGACAAGGTTTTTTGTTCATCATTCATCGCTCTATGACCATCGGTATTTAGTGAAAAGCGGTGCTGGTTGAGACTCGAATCAAAAACTAATTTTTTTTTAAAATTTGGCATTCAAATTTGAAATTTGATTTTTATATCCTTTAAAAACTTATAACTTCTATCCATCTTTAATTATTATACCTCTAAAGCCCTAAAATCGACAAATACCAAGAAAATAAAGAATCTGCATACAATTGACCAATAATTGCTCCTAAAACTAAAAAACACCCAAAGGGCAAAGCGCTGGAAATGGTTTTTTTACCCAGGATAATCAGCAAAATACCAAACACACTGCCTATGCTTACTGCCAAGAACAACCCCGCCAGAATATTCGGCCATCCCAGAACCAACCCTAAGGGTAGCATGAGCTTAACATCGCCAAAACCCATTAACCTCGCCTTTGAAAAGGCCCAAATTAAATAAAACGGCAAAGCGCCAAAAAAAGCGCCAAGTAATCCTTGCCAAGCGGAAAAAAAATTTTGGTTTAAAATAATGTCCTGCAATAAATTCAATGCTAAAAAAAGGACAGCGAACGGGAAAACTAATTTATCGAGTATTAAATAATGTTCAAAATCAATTACAAATACCACGACTGCGAAGCTGGACAAAATTAAAGATTCAAAAAGAAAAAAATATTCAGCTAAAGTTTGCGGGCTAATGGCCAGCCAAAAGCCCAAAAACAATAGCGCGGTCACAGATTCCAAAATTGGATAACGCCACGAAATGCCTGTGTTACAATTTTTGCACTTGCCCTTTAGCAGAATAAAACTTACTAAAGGGATAAGCTCTGAGTACCTCAGACGGGCTTTGCACACCGGACAGCGGGAATATCCTGTAATTGGCTCGCCCTTCGGCATCCTCAATACTACAACATTCAAAAAACTGCCGATTGCGGCTCCTAAAACAAACCAAATTGTGCCTAACAAAAACATATTTTGATGTTTCTCATTAAGATTTCGGCTTTATAGCACCAAAAAGCGGTAGGGGCGCAAGCCTTAATTTATTCTAGTCTATCATAATTGGCGCCAATTAGGATAGGTAGCGCCTTTATGTCGTCCGTTGTCTCTGCGGCCTTAATTAAGCGCTTTAAAAATACATCTTCGGGAAATTCTTTTTCGACTTTCCTAAGTGCGTAAAGCATGCCGGATTTCTGGCCCATCTGCTGATGGATTTTCGCTTTCAGCAGCCAGGCGGGAAAATTCCGCGAATTAATGGACAAACCGTTGTTTAAAAAATTTAAAGCTTGTTCGTGCAGGCCTAATTCAAAACTATAAAACCCGACCCTAATATGCCTGTCAGCGAAGTTTGGGTTTATTGCCACGACTTTTTGCATTAGACTTATCGCATGGCTTCCGTAAAGGGGATTTTTTGTTTCCATAAAAAGCATAAAATTCAAATTGGCAGAGCGTAAAATTTGAGTTAACGAATTAGACGACTCAAATTCCTCCAGGGCCTTTAAATTTGCCGGAGAATCTTTGATGATTTTTATCTCTGCACCCAAGCGGTACAGCCTATATAGTGGGTTAGGAGGAAAAATTTTTTCCGCTAAACGACTAAATTTCTTGGCCTTGCCGTAATCCTTTGCATAATAAGCGGAATAGCCTCGGTAAAACAGGTGTTCAGCAGTTATAAAACTCAAGCCATAAGCTAAAAAAAAGATTCCAATGCCAAGCAATAATAATCTTGGAATAACACTAATTTTAATTTTAATTTTTTCAGTATTTGCAACTCCTAAACCAGCGAGCAGTGGCGATATAAGTATAAAACCCACCGTTGAAACTGGATTAAAACTGGCGGCCGCCACAAAAGCAATCAAGGCGGCGGAAATTCCGAGCAGGAGCAAATCTTTATCATAAAAAAACTTTTTTATGCCCAAAAACACGGAAACAAAAATCAACCCCAGGAAGCTAAGCGCAAACGGAATCCCGCCTGCGGCTGCCTGGTATAAAAACAAATTATGCGGGTCATCGAACGCGGCCGGCTGGTCCGCAAGATTCTTCCCGGCATGTTTGTCGTAAAAACTTATAAAATCACTCATCCCCACCCCCAAAAACGGGTTTGAAATGATTGCCTCGCGGCTTAAGTCCCAAACATAAAACCTCTGGCTAATATTTGAATCCTGCAAACGGAATGTTTGCTTTACAACTTGCGGCCTCACTAATCCGGTAAAAATAAAAAATAAACAAATCCCGACTGCCCCCAAACCCAAAGGCAGGAGTGAAAATTTAGAAGCCCGGTTCTTTAAAAAAACAAAAACAAAAATAAACAGCATACCTGCGGCAGAAGCAAGGATAGCCCCGCGGCTGGAAAAAACCACTAGCCCCCACAACGATAAAAAGGCACAGATACTGTAATAAACCCTGGCATAAATGCTTTTTGCCCTGTACAAAAAAATTAAGTTAAAGGGCAAAATTACAGCCAAAAACAAACCGGAAAAATTAGGATTTCCGGTAAAACTAGGGGATCTGGATAAAGATGCCGCATTAACCCCCTCATATATCCCAAACCCTGCGCTCTCAAACAGCCCATAGACCGCAATTAGCAACCCGTCGAGCAGGACTATTTTTATTAAAAAATTTAATTTGCCGCTATCTAAAGAATATCCCAATAAAAAAGTAAACATTGCCCAAGCTATGTAAAATACCAGCCCGGCAGTATATCGGCCGTATAACCCGCCTAAACTGGTAATAATATTGGGCGAAATAAAAGTCGACAAACCCCCAAAAACTATGATTCCCAATAATAATAAAAGCTGGCTTTTGCTAAGGCTTGTCTCCAACCAATTATTTTTTTTGACGATTGTAAAAAATTCAATTACTGCCCACCCCAGCAAAACTAAAAATAAACAAAATTTTACTGTTTCAAAATTTTCGCGGGTTTTTAAAGTGAAAGCCAGGGGTATTAAAAATAAAATCAGCGCCAAAACGCTGAAAAGCCTGTCATCCTTATACGGCAGTCGAAAAAAATTAAAGCCCCGCATTAGAAGAGGGTGCTCCAATTATTTTATTCCAGCCGGCTTTATAGCCTTGCCTGGAATTTTCCAAACAAAAACTAAACTCATAGCTCTCCAGGCTTATGCGTTTATATAAATATGTTTGCGGACAGGTATTCGAATTAAATTCTTTAAATGGAAAGGGTTTGAAATAATTTTGCATAAGCTTCTGATCCTGAAATTCCAATACTTGGGGGTATCTGTCTAAATCATTAAAAGCAAATTGCAAGCCTTGCTTAATGCCGGGGAGGTTGCTTACCACAAACGCGTCTTGCGCCATAATCTTTCCGCTCGACCACCCGCTCATTGCCAAAAAAATAAATACAAAAACTGAAAGACTAAGAATCACCAGGTTAAAAAAATTTCTTCCCATAATAATTGGAGCTACAATTACAAAGTACCCCTTTGATTATATCATATAAAAAGGCGCTCTTCGGTTAACCATAAAGTAGCGCCTTTTAAACTATACTACCTGATACCGGCTTCACTTAAAGTCTTCGGACCTGACTGGTAGCCTCCGGTATTGTCGCCCAAACAAAAGGTCAAGGTATATGTGGCTCCGGACGGGGTCCCGCCAGCAATATAGGTGTAAGCATTAGTCGCGACTGTGCAGGTATTGCTGCCATTGCTGTCAGCAGGAGTCGGAGCTGCGGGGATAAGCCCAATATATTTTGGCACTAACGATGTTATAGCCGCGGGATAACTGCTTACATCGTTATAATATAACTCCAAAGCTGATGCAATTTGCCTTACATCCGCAAGTCTTTTCGCATCCCTGGATTTGGCTCGAGCCGAGTTAAGAGCAAGTAACACCACAGAAGCTAAAAGACCTATAATGGCAATAACCACCAAAAGTTCAATTAATGTAAAGCCTTTTTCATTTTTGTTTCTCAAAAGTCTCACCCCCAATCTATTAAGTTGTTAGCTTAAATTTAATTACTCTTATTTTAACAACAAATCAATGATATTAGCAAGTACTAGTTTTCCACAGTAAGATTTTAGCGCAACGGAGGAATTTTGAGAATTTTTAGCTTGCGGTTGATGCCAGGTTGTAAATCGGCAAAAGTATGCCGGCAACCAACAAACCCACGCCTATACCTAAAACTATCATGATCATGGGCTCTAAAAGTGTTGTTAAGGTGGACACCTTGTTATCCACTTCTTTTTCGTAAAAAGTGGCCAATTTTCCCAAAATTTCATCCAATTGGGCTGTCTGCTCTCCGACCCTTATCATTTGAATGACAATCGAAGGGAATTCAGGCCGTCCAGCTAAGCTTTCGCTCACGCTTTTCCCACCGGTAATTTTAACCACTGCTTGGTTAATTAATTCGCGGTACACCGAATTATTTATGACATCAGCCACGATTTGCATTGCCTTAATTATTGGAATCCCGCCCATTACCAGGGTGGAAAGATTCCTGGCAAACCGGGCTAAGTATATTTTTTGAAAAATATCCCCGACTATCGGCACTTGGGTCTTCATTCTATCCCACTGATATTTGCCCTGTGAGGTAGAGATCAAATAGCGGATACCTAATACAATCGCGCCAATGACTACAAAAACCATCCACCAATATTGGTCAAAAAATTTCGTAAACGAAATCAAGCCTTTAGATATCGCCGGCAGCTCCCCTCCCTGCTCCTCCAGCACCACAGTTAATTTGGGCAAAACAAATTTGAACATTAGCACGCCCACAATTACCAGGGCGGCAATCACAAAGGCCGGATAAGTCAAAGCACCCTTAACTTTTGCCCTTAATTCATAATCTTTTTCCAGCTGGTCAGCTAAATAACCAAAAGATTTATCTAAAGAACCGGAAACCTCGCCTGATTTTACCAGGCTTACATAGATGTCTCCAAAAACATTCAGATGTTTAGACAGGGCCAATGACAGGCTTTCCCCGTTTTCTATGGAAGCAATTAAATCTTGGAGTATTGAAAGCAGGTATCCTTGGGTTATTTGATCCTGCAAAATCCGGAGGGACTGCAAAATTGGGACGCGAGCGGAAATTAAAGTCGAAAGCTGCCTAGAAAACAGCACCAGGTCTTTGTTGCTTACGCTCTTGCCAAAAGGGTTTATTTTTGCGAAATAATTTTCCCGGTGGTCTACCAGGCTAATAATAACTAAATTATTTTCAGCCAAAAGCTGTTCCGCCCTAGGCTGATCAGTCGCTACGACATCGCCGGTTTTTATTTCGCCCTCTTTATTTTTAGCTTTGTAAGAAAATTTCATAAATACACCTAACCAACTAATTAAACCTTGCTTGCCGGCAGGCAGGGGAATCTGGGAATTCGTTGCGCTACGTAGATTCGACGCATTAAGAAACTAATGACAAAAAATATTCGTTATCTATTACATAATTCTGTGCAACTTCGAACTCTACCTGTCCTTGCTTAACTAACAGCGCTAAAGTTTTGTCCAGCGGCACCATTCCTTCTTCCAGGGTGGTATGGATAATATTGGGAATTTCGTAAATTTTATTATCCCTAATGACATTCCTGATAGCGTGATTGGTTATCATAATTTCATACGCTGGCAATCTACCCCCGCCAATTTTTGGCAAAAGCCTTAATGACACAACGCCAACAAGCACGCTGGCTAACTGGCTCCTTACCTGAGGCTGCTGGTAAGCCGGAAAAACATCGACAATCCTATCTATGCTTTGCGCCGCGTCATTGGTATGCAGGGTGGCAAAAACCAGATGCCCGGTTTCGGCCACAGTAAGGGCGGCTGACATCGATTCTAAATCGCGCATTTCACCCACTAAGACAACATTGACATCCTCTCGCAAAGCGGCTTTTAAAGCGCCCTCAAACGTTGGGGCATCTATGTATAATTCCCTTTGGCTGATTATTGATTTATTCGGGGTAAAAATATATTCCACCGGATCCTCAATAGTCAAAATATGTTCTGCCCGGGTATTATTTATCTCATTTATCATGGATGCTAATGCTGTGGATTTTCCATGGCCGGTGGGGCCGACCATTAACACCAACCCTTGTTTGCGTTCAATAAATTTCCGCAAAGTTGCGGGCAAGTTCAAGTCTTCCAAATTTTTTATTTGGCTGGGTATTAAACGCATGGCAATGCTTAAAACCCCTTTTTGCTTGTAGGCGTTTACCCTGAAACGAATATTGTTCTTATAGGCATAGGCAAAATCGATATGCGACTGTTTGGCAAATAAATCTTTCTGGGCAGGCTTTAAAAGAATTTCCAAGAGGTCGGAAATAGCGTCGTTACTTAAAACTTGGTAATTATCAAGCCTGATTAACTGGCTGTCTACGCGGATAATCGGCGGCTCAGAAACCAATAAATGCAAATCCGAAGCATCTCTTTCCAAAACTACAGACAAAAGTCTATTTAATTCCAACTCACTTGCTTTATACATAATTGGTGGTTGTATTAATTAATTATTCAAAAAATAAAGTTTTGACCATCAGGGCTAAATCCGCGGGCCGGGAAAATTTTCTGTCTAAATGGCTCACCACCCCTAAACTCATGACCTTTTCTAAGATGTTGCCGCTTATAGTATGTCCCACGGTGATTACGGGCAAATTCGAAAAATCTTTGGTAATAATCCTTAAAAATTCTAATTTCTCGTCCGAGGTATTTGCGAGTTCAACTATTAAAAGGTCGGCAGAATTTAAATAACGGGCCATGGCAACTACATCCGCAAAAACCGCCGTATTAACCTGAAAATTATGCTCAATAAGCTGACGGCGGTAAATTTCCCGAAGGTTTTCTTCGTTTATAACCAACAAAATTGTTTTTGTTGGCGGCAGGGAACCGACTAGCTCTCGGATATTAAATTTTTGCTTGGTAATGTAAGCCACTTTTTAAAATTGAATTATAAAACTAAAAATTAAATTTGATGTCCTTCAAAACTTAAAACTCTAACAAACCGCGTTTTTACCCTTGGGCTTATTCAGTCGTTACCCTAATTATCTCATCCATAGTAGTTTCCCCTTTTAATACCTTAATAATCCCGTCTTGCTTCATTGTGATCATCCCCATTTTGTTAGCTAATTCATAAATTTTATAAGCCGCCGTCTTACTTAAAACCAAGTCCTGAACTTCGGTGGTTAGCGGCAAAACTTCAAAAATACCCATTCGTCCCTGGTAACCGGTGTGTCCGCATTTCTCACAGCCTTCCCCTTTAAAGCACTTTAAATTATTTTTATCTATGTTTTCTAAATAAGGAGCGGGCACAGTAGCTAGCTCTTTTTTTACTTCCTGGACGAAAACCTGGGGCAGGAGTGATTCTTTCACGCAGTAGGGGCAAATTTTCCTTACCAGCCTCTGGGCAGCCACCACATTAATTGATGCCGAAAGCAAAAAAGGTTCAATGCCCATATCAATAAGACGGGGCATAGCGCCGATGGAATTATTGGTATGTAGAGTGGAAAAAACCAAATGCCCGGTAAGCGCGGCATGCACGGCCAATTCAGCCGTTTCTTTGTCCCGAATCTCCCCTACCATTACTATGTTAGGATCTTGCCTTAAGATACTTCTTAAACCTGCGGCAAAAGTAAGGCCAATGTCGGGGTTAGTCTGGCTCTGGTTCACCCCCGGAATAAAGTACTCAATCGGATCCTCCAGAGTAACTATATTCACTGACGTAGTATTCAGCATAGTAAGTATCGCGTAAAGAGTTGTGGATTTTCCGCTGCCTGTCGGGCCGGTAATTAAAAAAATGCCGTGTGTCTTTTTAATATTATCTTTTACCCATGTTAAGGCAGTTGACCTGAACCCCAAATCTTCCAGAGTCGGGGCTTTGGAGGACTTATCTAAAATCCTCATTACAACCTTCTCGCCGTAAATTAAGGGCAAAATAGAAACGCGCAAATCCACGCTTTTTTTAGTCAAGTCAACATGGAACCTGCCGTCTTGGGGCAGGCGGGATTCGTCTATTTTCAGACTGGTTAATATTTTAATTCTGGTAATTATCGCCGGATGCACGCTTTTAGGGAGCATCAACGAGGTGTGTAAAATTCCATCGATCCTATAGCGAACCCGAATGTCTTTTTCCGAAGGCTCAATATGAATATCCGAGGCATTTGCTTCAATGGCGTTGCTTAAGATTACGTCAACAATCTTAATTATCGGCGCTTCTTCAATGACTTCAGTCTTAACAGTCTTCTCTTTAATAGCGAAGGCTTCAGTCCGATGGGTATCTTCTTCCTTCTTTTGTATATCGACCAGAGCCTTGCCAACAACTTTCTTTAAATTTTTTTTTCTCCCAATCACCGTATCCGCAGAAAGCTGGGATGTTAAAAACAGCTGGATCTGCAAATTCTGCTTTTGACCCAAAAACTCCAGCGCCTCTAAGGCGGCTAAATTGCTCGGATCCGTAATTGCCACCTTAAGCACCCGATCCTTTTTTTCAAAAGGAACAATGTTGTAAAAATTTACGGATTCCCGGGGAATCAAAGATAAAATATATTCAGGGACCAGGCTTTTTCTTAAATCGACGTAAGGGATATTAAAAAAGGCTGCTTTGGCTCTGGTGAAATCTTCTTCGTCAAGCAATTTCTTGCTTAAGAGCAGGTCAAAAATACTCTGCCCGGTCTGTTTTTGAGATGCCTGCAAATCAGCCAAAACTTGCGCAGACAAAAAACCATTTTGCACCAAAAATTGCTCAAAATTTTCTGATTGACTAGCAGTTTTTATAGCCTGAGCCATACTCAATAATCCTGCGGCAAATTTTAATTTTCCGAATTAGACTGGGGCTTTACCAAGTCGCTGGTACTAATGCCCACTTCATTTTGTTGCAATTTCGGATATGCAAAAGCCCCAAATTGGAGCCCGTTGCGCAACAAAACTTTTTTTAATTCGCCCGATAAATTATCCCCAAACGGAAGCGGGTCTGCTTCACTGCCGTACGCGCCGGGGGCAGTCTGGGTACCTAGCGAAACAGATGAAGCAATGGGCGGGGCGCTTTTGCTTTTGAATAGGCCATTATAAAGCACCAGCGCAGAACCGCCAAAGCTTATGCTAATAACAATAATTTGGATTATAGTTTTTTTATTCATTCTCTAAATTATTTAAAATCACTGAACTACCCCAAAATAATATGTTTCAAACGAAAGGCGAAAATCCAAAAGTTCATTTGCCGAAGCATTAACCTCAAAAGCCTTAATGTCCATAAGCCTTCCGTTGCTTTCAAATTTCTTTAAAAGCCCTTCAAATTGGGTAAAATTACCAGTGGTACCCAAATTTACCGCCACCTTTTTTACTTTCCTCTGCCCGGCAAAGGGATTTGCGGCAGACTTGTCTCCGGCGGTTATATCGTCCTCTAAATTAGAAACCGTTAAACTGCTTATGGCCATACCGCTTGACTGCACTAAGTCTTCCACAAGCAAATAAACCCAAGTTGTCCTTGGATGCAAAGGTAAAGACTTGTCTAACTTTTCCAAATCTTCGGCACTGGCGCTTAATTGGCGGATAAGATTCTCAAGCTTCAGTCGCTGGTCTTCCAATTTTGCAGATTCTTCGCTTAAAGTTTCAGCTAAGACCTCTTTTTCAGACAGACTCTTTGATTTCGGGGAAACAATAAACCAAAAAAATAAAATGCCTATTGCTAAAAGAATTAACAGTTCAAACAAAGAAACACGCCTGGGCGAGGCTAAAATAACAGAAGGCGGCGAGGGTGTTTGTTTCGAAAAATTTATATCCATGGCTCAATTAGGGTCTAAAACCAATAAATACTATTTCCAAACCGAAAAGTTGATGCTAATTTTTAAACTTTAAAAGTCCTGGGTCATATTTAAACTGAACATCAACCCGAACATAAGATTCTTGCTCATCCTGCACCCTGCTAATGCCGCCGACTTTCAAATCAGTAAAGTATCGGTTAATCTTGGGAGAATTAAAAACCAGAAGAAACTTTTCCAATTCGACGATTGAAGGCACTTGGACGGCTAGACTAATTGTACCCACATCAACAGCCTTAAAAGACAAATAACTGGCTTCTTTCAAAGTAACTTTTGCAAGTTCGGGCATTAATTGGGACCAATAAACATGCCCGCTCACCAATGCATCGAATTCTTTGACCTGGGCTTGTCTGATTAGCACTTCGTCTCGTCCTTTAATTTCTGAAAGTTCTTGTTTTTGACTAACTATTGCGGCTTCTAAAGTGCTAGTTTGGTTGGCTGTGGCCCTGTGCTTGTAAATTAGCCAGCCATAATATGCCAAAAGGCAGAAGATGCCAAATAAAGCAAGCTTGCTCAATACTGAAAAAAAACCTAAATTATTAAATTCGGAAGGTTTGCTCTGTTTTAGAAGGTTTATCTGTGCCACAAAATTTTTATTGGCAAAAATAATATAAATGACCCGTCCTGTGCGGAAATAAAAATTAAGCTGTACCTACTAAAGTCATTTAGTTATTTTTTTAATTTTTGTCATTACTTCTAT
>JBBTRN010000043.1:24688-29758 GCA_038065175.1 Patescibacteria group bacterium
CCAACTGTTCACTATAAGAAACGGACTGCAAAGGATTACCTAAAGCTACCGGCACATTCAGGTCGGAAAAAAACTCCACAATTCCGGGCATATTCGCGCCCCCGCCCACTAAAATGATTTCATCTAATTGGGCGTTATGCGACTGAAAAATAGTAAAAAGCTGTTTAACTTCATTCTTAATTAAAGCCAAAACCGGCTTAACTGTTTCCGGTAAAAAAGTACCGCTAGTTACCCCGAAATCCTTTTTAAATTGCTCTGCTCTCACAACGCTGACATTCAGGGTTTGCGCAATTTTTTTTGTTATGGTTTCGCCTCCAATATTTAAATTCCGACTAAGCCTTAAAAATCCTTTTTCAATTATATTAATTCCGGTATTTTTTGCGCCTATATCTATTATAACACAATTTGTTGAACGAGTGCCTATAAGCGAACGGATTAGCGCCAAGGCTTCAATCTCCCCCACGAAAGGCTCAAGACCTGCAAACGCAAAAATATCCATATAATCCTTTGTAATTTGCTTGGGTACGGCTGTTAGCAGTATCTTCTGGTTAAGCTGTTTTGAATCCTTCTCTTCAATTACGCTCCACGACAGGTCAATGTCGGCAAGGGCTAAAGGCACATATTTTTTTGCCTCAAATTCTACTGCCGTAGCCAACTCGGCCTGGCTCATTTTAGGTAATTCTATTACAGAAGTAAAAACTGCGCTATTCGGTAGGCTAATTACGCATCTTTTTGTGGAAACCCCTGCTTTCAAGCATAAATTTTTCAACACCTGGGCGATACGCGGAAGATTAGCGGCACGATCCTTATCCTTCGGCTCAAAAGGCAAATTAACAATCCCATAAGTAGAAAGCATGGGAGAGCTTGGGTTGGTAAACGAAACTTCAGCAATCTTAATATTAGATGTGCCGACATCGACCCCCAAAACCGTTTTCTTTGATTCAAAAAACATTGGAAATTTTGTTTCTTTCTGCGACTTCTGCTTATTTATAATAATATAAAGTAAGGTGGTTGTCAAAATTCCCTCTTTCTGATAAAATATATGGGATTTATAAGTTTAAGGTTCATATTTTATTATTGCGCGTGTAGCTTAAGTTGGCAGAACATTCGCCCCGCACCTTCCAAAGTTAAATCCTTTTAAATAGTACAACTCTTTTTGGCAACTGGGCGTATAGCTCAGTTGGTTAGAGCTTAGCCTAAGCCCCGTAGCGAAGCGCAAAGCGCTTCTGCTACTGGGGTCACTGACCCTGAAGAAAATTTTATTTACGGGTGTGTAGCTCAGTGGTAGAGCACGTCACTGACCTGCCCGCCTTGCAAACAATTTGGGCGTATAGCTCAGCTGGTTAGAGCGCGTCACTGATAATGACGAGGTCTCTGGTTCGAGTCCAGATACGCCCACCAGCCTAAATTGAAGGCTTTTGCAGGCGGGTAATGACGGGGCCGCAGGTCCGATCCCTGCCACACCCACCATTCACAAAATCCGAAACTCTAAATCCTAAAATCTAAATAATTCCCAAATGACAAAATCCAAAATAATAAACAGTAAAAGGTTTAAGACTTTAGAATTTAATTTTTGTTTGGGTTTTAGATATTAAAATTTAGAATTTGAACACATTATGCGCTTCATTTTAGCTCCCTTAGTCTTTATCGCCGGCATACTTTGTATGAAATACTCGGTAGCTATAACCGACCAATTTTCCGGCAAAATTGATTTAGCCGAAAAATATTTAGGCGGTGGTTTAGGTGCCGGCACTTATACCTGGTGGAAATTTTTTGGCCTGGGTCTTTGCGTCTTAAGCATTTTGTGGTTATTCGGAATGCTTCCGGACAACAACTTATAAACGGGCACCGGCATAACTAACCCCGTTAAATTTGTGAACCATTAGCTCATTTTATGAAGGGACTGTTGCCAAATACGCTTTTTGATGCAAAATGAAATGGTTTGAGCAGAATGGGCAAAATAAATTTTGATGTTTACCTGAAAGGTAAGCAGAAAAATTTTTTTGGCCATTGTGCCAAAACAGTTCGTTTTGGGCAAAAATGGTATTCGGCAACAGTCCCATGAAGCGCGCCATCCCGCACTTTCTTTTGGGGACGTAGCTCAATTGGTAGAGCATCACATTTGCAATGTGAGGGTAAGGGGTTCGAATCCCCTCGTCTCCACCAGAAAGTGCGGGATGGAGGCGACCGGCCTGCCCTGTAGCGGAGCCGATATTTATATCGAAGCGACTGCTGCCGGGGTTCGAATCCGGTATGGTCCACCACTCGACTTCGCTCGTGGCCTTCGGCCAATAATAGCATTTCGAGTGTCCCGAATGAAATTGAGGGGCAACAATACCTTGTATGTCATTAAAACTTATGATAATCTCTAATTAAGATGCTCAAGACTCTAACCAAAGTTGACAAAATAATTTTAAAAGAAATCGAAGACGAAAAGCGCGTCCGACATACGGCCGAGCTTTTTTTGTTATTCGCTCTTGGCTCGCAATTTGACCACCTAATTAAACAGCAAATGGATAAGTTAGGCGTATTCTGCCTAGTCGCTGACCCTTCTAAAATTAGAGCCGCTGATGTTAGAAAACTCTCGCCTATTGGCATTATTCTTTCCGGCGGACCCAGTTCGGCTTACGAATATCCGCCGTTCGATAAAAAAATATTTGATTTGGGGATTCCGGTTTTAGGCATTTGCCTGGGCTTTCAAATGTGGGCATATCACATTGGTGTAAATGTTTCGCTTTCGGAAAAAAGGGAATTTGGCTCGCATAAGTTTAAATTGATGGCAAAGTCAGCATTATTCGATAAAATCCCCACTCACTCGAATGTCTTAGAAAGCCATGGAGACAAAATCGCGCCAGATAAAAAATTGAAAATTTTAGGTGCCACAGACAACGCGCCGACCTCGGCCGGACAGTACAAGCACCTTTATGGCGTGCAGTTCCACCCGGAAGTTACGGAAACCGAATACGGCGCCAAAATATATGAAAATTTCGTTTTTAAAATCTGCCATGCCCGCGACAAATTCCCGGCTAAGTCCGTGGCGCAGTCGAAGATTGATAATTTACGAAATCAAATAGCGGAAAAACGGGTCTTACTAGCTTTATCCGGCGGCTCTGATTCCTCAGTCGTAGCATATTTGCTCAAGGAAGCCTGTAGTCAGCCGATTCATCGGCTCAACAAAAAGCTGATAAATCAGCTAACTACAAAGTCAAACATCCGCGCAGTCTACATCAAAGGCATCGACCGCCCGGACGACGAAGCAAACGTAATTAGATACTTTGGCAATGTTAAATGGCTGGATTTAAAAATTATTGACGCTACCAAAGACTTCCTCAAAGTCTTAAAAAACAAAACTTCGATGAAGGAAAAGCGCCTCGCGATGAGAAGCGTATATAAAAAAATCCTGGAACAAGAAGCCAAAAAATTTAAAGCAGATTTTCTTGCCCAAGGAACATTGTATACCGATGTTTCGGAAACCGGCGGCGGCTACACTACCGGTGCACGAAAAGCGCAAATTAAAATTCACCACAACGTGGATCTAAAATTCAGCATCCCAGAGCTTTCGCCCTTAATAGATAATGTTAAAGACACAGGCCGGCAAATTGGCCGCGAAATTGGCGTGCCCGAAGAATTATTGATACGGCACCCTTTCCCCGGGCCTGGTTTAGTAGTTAGGATTGAAGGTGAGGTTACAAAAGAAAAATTAGCCACTGCCCGCAAAGTGGACGAAATTTTCATCGAAGAATTAAAAAAATGGAACCTCCCGTATTCTTCCCCCCCTTTACAAGGGGGGGCTAGGGGGGGTAAACCACTGATGTCTTTATATAATAGCTTATGGCAGGCAGGGGCGGTTGTGACTAAATCGATGATAACCTGCACCAAAGGCGACGATGCGGCCGAGGGGCATGTAATTGCCCTTTGGGCAGTCTGGAGCGTAAACGGTTTTACCGCCCGGGCCGCGGAATTACCCTACGATTTCTTAAAACACGTTTCCCAAAGAATGACGAATGAAATAAGAGAGGTAGGCGGAGTAGTCTATCGAATCTCCGATAAACCTCCGGTAACCATTGAATGGGGTTAAATAAACGATTACTTACAATTACTTACAATTACTTGACAAGAAACCGACAAAAAGATACTATATTAAGGTCTTTCAGTTACCATAACTGAAAGGGTATTACATCCAAGGATCACCCTCCGCGAGGAGGGTGATTTCTATTTCGGTCTATGTTGCAACTCTCTTCCCCAAATATCTTCAGGCATAGTTAAAATATCAAAATAGCCGTCCCCGCCGGTCCGTAATTCCTGGGATATGTTATTTTTAGATGAAAAAATATAAACCTTTTTGCCATTGTTGCGCAAATAAGTCACAAGAGCCAAAAAATCAGAATCGCCGGTAAATAGAACTGCCGCATCATACTTTCCCATATGATGTATGGCATCAATAGTCATTTCCACATCCATATTGCCTTTTTCTTCTACGGATTCGCCTTCCTCACCTATAATACTAATCCGCTTTAACGGCTTTTTTATAACTTCAAAACCAAGGCCTTTTTTTAAAAAAGTATAAAATTTATGCTTGCCATCCGTGCTATAACTCCGAGTGCCGTCGGCCGGATACGCGGTATAATAAAAAACTTTGATTGAACTGCCTTCAAATTTAGCCTGAATACATTTGATAGTTTTCGCGTAATCTAAAAACCTGCCCTTAGACTTCTGCGCCTGCCAGAGGTTAGAAGCATCAATAAATACATAAATAATAGTTTTTTGAGCGTTTTGATTTGACATTTTTAATTTGGTTTTAGCCAAGCCGCTTAAAAGCGGCTTGGCTTGCCTGTTCTGCTAACTGCCGGTTTCGATATTGATTTGCCTCATCCCTTAGGCATTTCGCTGATCCCCGACGGCAATTTTATCGATTTCCTTTTGCTCTATTGTGTGTCTTGCAGAGCATCTGACAATTCTTGGCTGAAGTAGCGCCGCCTTTAATCCAGGCTGATACATGATCTGCTTCCATTTCCCCAAAACTCCAAATCTTGCTCTTGTTTGCATCGTGTCCAATAGCGCAATGCGAGC
>JBBTRN010000044.1:0-37746 GCA_038065175.1 Patescibacteria group bacterium
AGTCGAATGGGCTCGGAATGACAGAAGGGTGAATTTGGTTTAGCGCGTAAGTCCTATCTTTATAAAACCCAGGACTTTTTTGTGTTTATTAAGCAGCTGTAAAACCCCCCGCCTGAATTTCCCACAGGCGTTGGTACAAACCTTCACGGATTTTTAACAATTCTTCGTGCTTGCCCTGCTCAACAATTTTCCCGCCGTCAATTACCACAATCCGGTCCATTTGCATAATTGTGGAAAGGCGGTGCGCCACCACAATAGTGGTGCGGCCCTGCATTAGTGATTTTAAGGCATCCTGGATAAACTGCTCGCTTTCGCTGTCTAAGCTCGAGGTGGCTTCGTCTAGAACTAAAATCGGGGCGTCTTTAAGTATGGCGCGTGCAATGGCCACACGCTGCCGTTCGCCTCCGGACAATTTTACTCCCCTTTCTCCTACCAAAGTGTTATAGCCGTCGGGAAAGGAAGAAATAAATTCGTGCGCGTGTGCGAGCTTGGCGGCTTTTACGACTTCGCTGTCTTTTGCTTCCGGTTGCGCGTAGCGGATGTTTTCGATCAAAGAACGATGGAACAAAATGGGATCCTGGGGAACCAAGGACAATTGCGCGCGCAATGAATCCTGCTGGGTTTTGTAGATGTCTTGCCCGTCGATTAGAATTTCGCCGCCGTTAAGGTCAAAAAATCTTAAGAGTAATTTTATTATGGTAGATTTTCCCCCGCCCGAAGGGCCTATTAAAGCCACCCGCTCGCCCGGTTTTATGGCTAAGTCAAAATTATTTAACACATCCTGGTCTTTGTGGTAGCCGAAAGAAACATTTTTAAACTCTATCGCTCCGCTTTTTACGGCCAATTTTTGGGCATTGGGAACATCAGTTACTTCCAGGGGTTTAATAAGGATTTCCGTCATTTCATTGGCGTCGGCCATTGCCTCGTAAATTACCCGAATGTTTTTGCCCACATTCCAAAGTTTATCAAATAACCGGAACAGGTAAGTTTCCAATAGCACAATGGTTCCTAGGGTAATTATGTCATTTTGCCAAAATTTTAAAGCCAAATATAGGAGAATGAAATGCACGACTATCATGGAAAAAGCCTGGATAATATCCCCGATGGTTCCTAAATCCCAAGATTTTTTGCGTAATTTAAATTGGGTATGAGAGGTTTTTGCAAACCGGTTTTCCTCAAAAGTAAAATTACTGAAAGTTTTGATGTTTACATTGTTGGTAATGCTGTCTGCCAGCTGGGCGGTTACTTGGGTGTCGGCAGCAGCCCGTTTTATGTCGTAAGGCAGTTTATACAAAGAATAGTAATAGCTGAAAATTATGTATAAAATCGCCCAGGTTAAAAGGATTAAACCCATTGTAGTATTTTGTAGAAAAATAACTACAAGTATTATCAAGGTTTCCAGAAAGGTTTTGCCAAGCTCAAATATTAGCTGGTCAGCGATTTGTTCAAATGCCCTTTCGTACCTTTTTACTTTTGTCACCAGACTACCTACAAAACTGTTGTTAAAAAAAGCGTAGGAATGTTTTTGCAAATAGTTAAAGCAGGTATTATTCAAATCCGCCATTACCCGCGGCTGGAAAAAGTTGTTCAGGAAATTATAGCTTCTCGCAAAAATCATCCTGGTTAAACTTACAAAAAACATTAGAGTGATAATTTTGAATACAGGCTCTAGGTTCGTTTTGGCGCTCCCCACAGATAAAATGTCCACCACTTTTTTAAAGAGGATGGGGTTATAATTGTTGAGCAGTAAATGCCCGACAACGCCCGCAGAAATGCCAAAAACATGCCAAGGGTACTTTTTGGCATGTTGCCAGAAGATTCTAAGCGTTTGCTTGGTAAAAGTTTGCATATGATAATTATACAAAGAAGCGACAATAAAATAAAGCCGACCCCGCGCACAGAAGCACGCGGGGCCCAGGTTTTAGGAACGACTTAACATTCGAGCAGAATTTCTCGGTACCCGTACTGGCTAATAATTCGACTTGTCCAGTAGTTGTCGAACGGCGCCACAATGAGGGTGGAGCGAATTTGGCTCGGGTTTTCGAAGTAGCTGAAACGGTCAACATCAATGACGACATTAGCACTTCCGGGGATTGCCTTAAAAACACTGTAGGCAGGTGGTGTGGACATAAGGATTCCGTCTTTGGTCCAGGGCCGCGGGTGGAAGATTTCGTAGAGCCGCAGAGCCGGCTCATCCTGTTCGTCTTCCTTTCGGGCAAAGCGCACAAAGGGCAGCCAATGAATCCATTCACCGATTTTTTCCCCGTTGGCGAGGATAAAACCGATCTGGTTTTCTTTGGGCTGCAGGTCGGACAGGTACAGAGCTCGAGAGGGTCCGCCAGGATTGTTGTAGTGCAGAAAACGATTCATTTCCTCGGGGTTCATAAAGCCGCTATCGTTGAAGTTTTCTGCGTAGCCCGCCTTGCCCATGAAAGTTACAAATCGATGCATTTCTGCGTGCCGGTTTGACTCCAGTCCGTGGAAAAATACTTTCCGACCCCCTTGTTTGATGGTTTCAAGGTCTAGGTTGTTGGCCGTAAACTTTGAGAGATCAAACACATAGTTTCCGGCGCTACAGGCCACAAATATTTGTTGGGTAATGTAATTGGCCAGCACGCTGAATATGGGAATTTGCCGGCGGATGCAGGTAATCGCCGAGTAGGCTCCGGTAATGGTGGCAGGCCCGCTGTGCTCCGCTTCCCATTTTTTGATAGACGCTTCTTGGTTGAGATATTCCCGTACTCTGAGTTCCTTATCGGCTACAGCTTTGAGGAACTCTTGGAACGGTGCGGACCTGTCCATTGGGTCACATAAGAAAACGGTTGGCGCCATTCCGTTCGGGTTGCGGCTAAAGAAGGACTGTGTGCCTACTGCGCCGGTTTCTTCGGTGATGACGACGCAGTTTGAATCATATTGGCTCAAATACCGGGTGAGAGCGATTTCCGGAATGGCATCCATCCCCAGAGTGTCGCTTTTGCCGTAAGCCATTACCGGGCGAAGAGCCTCCTCGATGCTTGATTCCATTAAATGGATGTAGGCTCTGTAAATCGCATTGATTGTGGCGTTGCAGTGTGAGATCTCTATTCCTTGCATTTCTTTGCCTCCTAAGCATTGAATAGCCCTATTTTCTGCTTAATCGGCTAAAATGTCAAATAAAAAATCGGCTTTTGGCCGATTGGTAAAGAGGCTATCACTTTTTTATCTTTTGATCCCCAAGCCCCAATTGACTAAAAATAATACCACACTAAATAGCATGGCCCAGCCAAAATTCGCGACTTGGAAACCTGGGACTAGACTGCTGGCCAGCATAATCAAAAGTGCATTAATGACCAGGGTAAATAAACCTAGGGTTAGGATGTTTATAGGCAGTGTCAATAAAATAAATACGGGACGAAGAAAAGTATTTATTAGGCCAATGACCACCGCGGCCACGAGCGCCGCGAAAAAGTCGTCCACCCGGACGCCGGGCAGAAGGTAGGCCGCGACCATAATCGCCAAAGCCGATAAAAACCAATGAATGAGGATTTGCATAAATTTTTGCCCCTTGTGGCAGGGGGTGTAGGAATCGAACCCACGTATGCGGATTTGGAGGCCGCCGTATTACCATTATACGAACCCCCCATTAAAAGGGGCCAAAGCTTATTTAGTTTCTTTGTGCAGGGTCTTTTTTTTGCAATGTTTGCAGAATTTTTTGAGTTCCAGCCTTTTGGCTGTGTTCTTTTTGTTTTTTTTAGTCTGATAATTTAAATTATGACAGACAGTACATTCTAAATTTATTAGATGGTCTTGGGACATGGGTTTGAATTATGAATAAAAAATTAAGAATTATGATATTGTCACCCTTCGCTAAAGCTTTGGGTGATACACTTCGTTTTTATTTGTGGCCAAAGGCCACACGAAACTTGAGTGAAGTGTGGAGCCGGCTGCCGGATTTTCACCCCGTTAAATATGGAGCCGACGCGCGGAATTGAACCGCGGATCTATTCCTTACCATGGAATTGCTCTACCAGATGAGCCACATCGGCATCAGCGCGACATTTAACGGGGCGGGCCGGACACCTACGGTTTATCCGCCTGCGCTAAAGCTTCGGCGGATTTTCAGCAAAACCGTTGCCTTGCCCGCCATAGCTTGCCCACTGGAGCCCACGGTCGGATTTGAACCGACGACCTATTTACCCCGTCACCCATGGAGCCAGCTGCCGGACTCGAACCGGCCACCTACGGTTTACAAAACCGTTGCTCTACCAGATGAGCTAAGCTGGCAGTATGGGTGACGGGGCGAGCAAAACCGTTGCTCTACCAACTGAGCTACGTGGGCAAGCGACGGCGAGTCTACCAGATGAGCTAAGTTTACCCCGCACCTTTTATGGTGCTGGGGTCGGCACAAATCTGTTTTATTTTACAAGAGATTGCAAAAAATGTCTACCCAGTGTATAATCGTTTGTATGAAATTCAAAGTCAAAGATATAAAACTCGCAAAGCAAGGGAAAATGAAAATTGCTTTTGCGGAAAAAGAGATGCCGGTTTTGAATATCATCGCGCGGGATTTTAAAAAACGCCAGCCGTTTGCCGGCGTGAATATTGCCTGTTGCCTGCATGTTACCAAAGAGACTGCGGTATTAATGAAACTTTTGGTTGCGGGCGGGGCAAACATAAGCCTGGCCGGCAGTAATCCCCTTTCTACCCAGGACGATGTGGCCGCGGCTTTAGCTTTGGACGGTATTAAAATTTTTGCTTGGCGCGGAGTATCATCGGACAAGTATTATTGGTGTTTAAACCAGGCTTTAGACATTAACCCCCAAATTACCATAGACGACGGCGCGGACCTTATTTCCCTTATCCATAAATCTAGAAAACCGCTTTTAAAAACAGTTTGGGCTGGTCAGGAAGAAACCACAACAGGCGTTATTCGCTTAAAGGCTATGGCCAAAGCAGGCAAGCTCAAATATCCGGTGGTAGCGATTAACGATACGCCCACAAAACATATGTTTGATAATTACTATGGCACCGGCCAATCCACCATGGACGGGCTTTTGCGCGCAACGAATATCCTGTTGCCCGGAAAAGTTGTTGTGATTGCCGGGTACGGTTACTGCGGCAAAGGTATGGCTTTAAGGGCCAAAGGTTTAGGTGCGCGGGTTATTATCACGGAAGTAGATCCCCTGCCGGCTTTGCAGGCCGCTATGGACGGGTTTGAGGTGATGCCAATGGTAAAGGCCGCAAAAATTGGCGATGTATTTTTAACCGCCACTGGCGATAAGGATGTAATCACGCGCGATCATTTTAGGTTAATGAAAGACGGCGCGATTTTAGGCAATAGCGGGCATTTTAATGTGGAAATAAACATACGCAGCATGGAACATGAAGCACACAGCATAAAAACAGTGAGGGAGAATTTACAGGAATTTACTTTGCGAGATGGACGAAAAATTTATTTAATAGCTGAAGGGCGGTTGATGAACCTTGCCGCGGCCGAAGGCCACCCGAGTGCAGTTATGGATTTGTCTTTTGCAGACCAGGCTTTAACTGCCGATTGGCTCGTCCAAAACTATCAAAATTTGGAAAATAAAGTTTACCCCGCACTTTCTGGCCAAGAAAGTGATGGGAAGCAATATGGAGCTAAAGTTTTTTCTGAAAGGCATAAAGATATTAAGAGTAGAAAGTGCGGGGTTTACGATGTGCCTAAAGAAATAGACGAAAAAGTTTCGCGTTTAAAATTGCAATCTATGGGCGTTAAAATTGATGTTTTGACTCCAGCGCAAAAAAAATATTTGGCGAGCTGGCAAGAAGGAACGTAAAGCTAGTGTAGAAGTGAATAGTGACTAGAGGAAATGATAAAGCAAAGGCTCAACCGTCGGTTGAGCCTTTAAAATTTTAAGTAAAAAAATTTGCCGCCCCGTTCCTCGTACGGGGCGGCTGTTGAATCCTTTTGACCGCTTTAGTCGTACTGTCTCGCGATCGATTCATAGTAATTGTAGCTATCATCGTTCGTCTCTGCGACTATGATTTCCCGTTTGCATTTTGTGCATCGTATTTTGCCTAAAGCGACATTATTATGGTCTTGCTCGCAGTACGGGCAGTGTACCCCGAAGGGAGAACCCCGATGCGAGAATCCGGATCGCCTGTGAACAGTTTGCGTTTTGGTTCCGCGGCGAGACATAAAAACACACCTCCTTTTGAGTGTGAACGGAGTTTAACAAATCAGAGAGAGAGTCAATAGTTAATAATTTTTTAGCGAGTCCTCTTGCATCAGCATACCCTCCTTCGTCCACCAAAGACGGACTTCGGCGGGCAGTCAGGAGGCCGTTGATGACACCGTCAGGAAAAACCTGCCCACCGCCTACCCCAAGCAGGTTTTCGCCATCGGGGAATTGCATCCAAGCCTCCACAAAGACTTAGGCAAGCCCTATCTGGGAACAGTCTGCCTCCAGAAGTGCAAGCTCGACGGGAACGAGGCCTCGCCGTATTTGTGGTTCGACAGGGACGAGCGCAAGGCCGGTGCTAACAAGTTCGGCCACAGGTGGGACGGTAACTATTGGTTTGCGGTTCTCGGCGAGGTATCCTAGGCCTTTGGGCTGGGGAAGCTGGGCTTTTTGGGCCCTTGGCTCCCTTGGCCTTTCTGTCTGGAACTGCCGCCGCTTTTCTAAGCTCCGCTTCCAAGTAAATCCTTCGGGAAATGCTGGGAGCGGGGTTTTTGTTTTTCAAAAAAGGAAAACCCTGATAAAATATAAATAGAGGAATTTGGTCACATATATAATTATTTTATTCGTTTTAAACGAGATCGCAGATATGGCCCCAGGATGATACCTTATCAGCTTTTTTATGCGGCAATAGTGATAATATTTGTTGAAACTATTTAATTGGTATTAAATAGGATAAAACTGTGAAAAAAAATTTGATTAAATTTAAATGTTTAAGCGTCAAAAAATTGTTGAATATGTTTGGTTTCTCATAATAGTTTTTGTTTTCGTCGCGTCTATTCAGTTGACCAAAAATGGTTCCTTAGTAAATCAAATTGGTTCTTTTGGTATTTTAGCCCCCATAATTTTTGTGTTGTTAAAAATATCTACTTTAGTTATAGCGCCTTTGGGTGGTACTCCTCTTTACTTTATTGCCGGCTCTCTCTTTGGAAATCTAAATGGTTTAATTTTGTCACTTTTGGGAGACGCTCTAGGTTCAGTAATATGTTTTCTTCTGGCTAGGTTTTACGGTCCTAAAATAGTAAAAACTTTTATCGGAGAGAAGTTTTTTGAAAAAGTAATAAATACAGTAGCAGTGTTAAGCAATACCAGATCCTTTATAAAAGCTAGAATATCACTAATCGCTATGCCGGAACTTTTGGCATATGCTAGCGGATTTAGTAAAGTTAACTTTTTAACTTTTTTCCTAATCAACATATTGTTTTATCTGCCAGTTGACTTCATGTATGTATTTTTTGGCCATCAAATCGTCGCTCTTTCATCCGAGCACACATTTTTGTTTTACTCGGTTGTTGCGGTGGTGATCCTTTCCGGGCTTTGGTTTTTATATAAAGATAAAACAAATTTAGAGAAGATAGAGGGAATGTGATTTTGTATTTATTCTCCTAGCCTTCATCCCCGCAACAAGCGACGGGATTTTTGGCGAAGGAGAATAAATACATTATAAAATAACCAACCGCGCAAGGCGGTTGGTTATTTTATGGTGGGCAGGATAGGATTCGAACCTATGAAGGCATAAAGCCAACTGATTTCACTTGTCCTCATGTTTCCAAAAGGGGTGGACTATATCTTCGCCATTTCGTTCACGAATTAGGCGTTCCGGTATCTAGTCTCTACGGCGTCCCCGATGTTCATCGAGGTTCCCACGGTATTAGCCTATCTTTGTTAGACTTAGCTTTCACCGTTATCCCGGAAAGTTTATCCCAATGTTTCCACTGAGAGCTGCGTTTTCACAGTCAGTCCCGTTTGACCGCTTCGGTACCTGCCCTGGAGCCGACGCGCGGAATTGAACCGCGGACCTATTCCTTACCATGGAATTGCTCTACCAGCTGAGCTACGTCGGCATTAAATTTATCTCATTTTAATATACCCATCTCTAATAATGTTTTATACCAGCCCCGACGCGCTTCGCGGTCGGGGCTCCGACCTCTCAACTTCAGTTGAGCGTCGGAGCTGAGCTACGTCGGCACTACTTTGCTTTGGCTACCGCCAAAGCTACGAAGTGCGAGGGCAAAAAATACTGGTTTTAGTTCGCGTCATTTAACCTGCCCAAAAGTTCCAAAAATTTAAAATTTTGCGAATCCATTTGCAAAGCCTTTTTTATACTAGCTTTGGCCGCCTCAATTTCCCCCAGGGCTTTGTAGCTTTGCGCCAGGTTATAATAGCGGTTTGCGTGGCTGGAATCAAGATCCAGCGATTTCTTATAAGCAGTGGAGGCTTGGGTAAAATCTTTAAGCCTGAAAGAAGCAAAACCTAGCCGTGCCCAATAGTCAGGGTTGCCCGAGGCATGCGCGGTAAGGTACAAATAAATATCTTTAGCATCCCCGAATTGGCCGCGGCTAAGGTAAAATTTCCCCAGATTGTCGTAGTGCAGATAATTTTTCGGCTCTTTTTGGATACTTGCCAAAAAATCTTGCTCTGTTTTATTCTCGTTTTCCCCGGAATTTATTTCCTCGGCGAGCGCCGCCCCCCCGTTAATTTTTTGCCTAACAGCAAAAAGATTTTTGATTTTTAACACGCTTGCCCCGGTCGGCGCCATTTCTTTGGCTTCCAGCATAAACCGCCAAATTTTTTTTAGCCAAAAGACGCCATAATGCTTTATTTTAGAAGCAGCCAGGGCAGGCATGCCCATTTCTTGAAGCTTTTTGTGTATTTCCATTCCGGCATTTTCGAGTTTCTTATTCGCCGGATTGTTTATTTCCGGTAAACGCCTTAATACCATTAAAATCGCGGCAAATATTGCCAAAAAGAAAATTAAGGTTGGGAAGATTTGGTAAGACAAGGCAGAATTGACAAAAATGACAAAATTGACATAATTGAGCAAAATTTTCTGCCCAGTAATTTTGTCAATTTTATTTAATTTTTTAAATTTTGTTCAATTACCCTAGTTTCCTAAAATAAATCTGGCAAAACGTTTAACAATGACATTCTCGCCCATTTTAGCTACGGCATCGGAAATTAGCTGTTTTATTTTAATGTCAGGATTTTTTACAAACGCCTGTTCGAGCAGGCAGGTTTCCTCGTAAAATTTGGCCAGCCTGCCTTCCAGGATTTTTTCCGCTACTTCTTTGGGTTTTTTCGCGAGAGCGGGTTCTGCTTTGTAAATTTCTTTTTCTTTTTCCGCGACTTCTTCAGGGACATCATCAATGGAAACAAAAAGGGGGTTTGCGCCGGCAATGTGCAAGGCCAGATCTTTGGCTAAGGTTTTAAAATCATCTGTTCTGGCAACAAAATCGGTTTCACAGTTTATTTCCAGCAAAACGCCAATTCTTCCGCCCGGATGGATATAAGCTTCAACTATGCCTTCTTTGGCCGCGCGGTCAGCCTTTTTACCCATTTTCAATACGCCTTTTTTTCGCAATAGCTCTACGGCTTTGGCCGTATCCCCACTTGCCTCTTCAAGCGCGGCCTTAATATCCATCATTCCGGCGCCGGTAAGTTCGCGGAGGTCCTTGATTTGATTATTTGACATGGGAAGAATTTTCAATTTTAAAATTGAAAAATAACCTATTGAAAATTAAGGATTAATTATTATTTTTTCTTCTTTCTTTTCCTCTGCGGCCGCAACCGGCTCCGGGGCTACTTGAGCCATGGCAGGCGGGATGCTTTGCCTGCCTTCCGAAATTGCTTCGGCCATCATTCCGGCCATAAGGCTTATGGCTTTTGTGGAGTCGTCATTGCACGGAATTACAAAATCCACAAAGTCCGGACTGCAGTTGGTGTCTACCAGGGCAATAATTTTAACATTGGCTTTGCGCGCTTCTTTTACCGCAATGCCGTTGTGCTTTGTGTCGGTGATGAAGATCGCTTCCGGGATCCGCTTCATTTGCTTAATGCCTGCAAAAAGTTTGGTAAGCTTTTCAATTTCCCGTTCTATCATTAGGCGTTCTTTTTTGGTGTACCTTTCTATTTCGCCGGAAGCAATTAAACTTTCCATTTTTTCCAGTTTACGGATTGTTTTTTGGATAGTGCGGAAATTGGTAAAAGTCCCGCCCATCCAGCGGATGTCTACGTAGGGACAATTGGCTGAAACCGCGGCCTGTTTTACGGCCTCCCGCGATTGTTTCTTTGTGCCGACGAACAAAATTGATCCTCCCTTATTGGCCAAATCTTTCGCGAAGGCCAAAGCTTTGAGCAGGTGTTTTTTGGTTTTTTCCAAGTCTAAAATATGCACCCCGTTGCGGGATGTAAAAATATAGTTCTTCATTTTGGGATTCCAGCGCGAAGTGGAATGTCCAAAATGGGCTCCGGCTTTTAGGAGTTCTAAAAGACTTATGTCTTTCATGTTTATCCTTGTTCTTCCATCCCGTACTGATCTGGACTTAAGCTCTCAAGCTATCCAGACAGGATAATTACAGGGATGTGATAGGTTAATATTTTTAACTAAAATATTATAGCAGGCCTTGACGGAATTGGCAAGAGATGATAAAATTTTGTTGTAATATTAACAGTAAAAATATATGAGTGATTTTAGACAGAATGAAACAGTTAAAGAATGGACTCCTGCAGAGCGCATCCGAGTACTTCAACAAATGTATAGATGGAGTTGTAAGACTTGCGGGCGATGTGAGAAATTCCTTGCCCGGCGATCAAAGAATGGGAGCTCAAAGATTGCTTGATTCAGTGCTTCAAATTAGGGATATTCTATCTTTAGGTACAAAAATGTTAAATCTCAATCCTGAAATTACCTTACAATCTTCCTCAGAATCAGCAAAATTAGATGAAAGCTAATATTCACCCGCAATTTTATATTAACACCAAAGTGTCCTGTGCTTGCGGGAATGTTTTTATTACTGGCTCGACCATGCAGGAACTCTATACCGAAATTTGTTCAAATTGCCATCCGTTTTATACGGGCAAACAGAATTTAATCGATACCGCGGGCCGTGTGGATAAATTCAAACAGCGCCAAGCAACCGCTGCTACCAAGAAGTCTTCCGCAACAGTTAAAAAGTCGCGCAAGATTAAAGAGAAAAAATAGTTGTTTATATTGAATTTTAGCCATCCCATGTACGAATTGGGATGGTTTTGTGTTATTAGCGCGAAGTATTAAGTATCAGGTATAATGTAAAAAGAATCTAAAAAGAACCTAACTATGGAACAAGCGTTTAAAAAAATTTTAGACGAATACGAAGCCATCACCCGCGATTTGTCGTCGGGGAGTTTTGGTAATGTTTCCGCCAAAGGCGGATCCGCCTTTGGCGGAGATATTGCCAAATTGGGCAGGAGGCAGGCGGAGTTGGAAGGTATTGTATCAAGAATCAGGAATTATGAATTAAGCTTAAAGCACTTGGAAGACAATGAAAAACTATTGAAAGATGCTGATCCTGAAATTCGAGCTATGGCTGAAGCAGAAATACCGAATTTAAAATCAAAAATCTTGAATGTTAAATCGGAAATAGAAAATGCATTACTCCCTAAAGATGCGAACGACGATAAAGATTGCATAGTGGAAATAAGAGCAGGCGCGGGCGGAGACGAAGCCACGCTTTTTGCCGCGGAAATGTTTAGGGCTTATGGTAAGTTTGCGGAAGAAAATGGCCTTAAGCCCCATATTGTTTCTTCCTCCAAAAGTGAGGCCGGCGGGTTTAAGGAGGTAATTTTTGAAATTCACCTTTCGACAGGCTCAAGGCCTAACGGCGGACCATATTCTATCTTTAAATACGAAAGCGGGGTACATAGGGTGCAAAGAGTGCCGGAGACAGAAAAAAGCGGCCGGGTACATACCTCAACCATCACCGTGGCCGTTTTGCCAATCCTCGATGAAAAAGACTTTTCAATAGACCCCAAAGATTTAAAAATGGAAGCCACGACCTCTTCCGGGCACGGCGGTCAGAGCGTGAATACTACTTATTCCGCTATCCGCATCGTGCATATCCCAACCGGCATAACTGCCCAGTGCCAGGATGAACGAAGCCAGGCGCAAAACAGAGAAAAAGCGCTTCAAGTTATCCGTGCCCGCGTGGCGGCGCATTATCAAGATATCGAAAATAAAAAAGTACGCGACCTTACCAAGTCGCAAATCGGCACCGGCGACAGAAGCGAAAAAATCCGTACCTACAATTTCCCCCAGGACCGCGTGACTGACCACCGAATAAACCAAAATTTTAACCAAATAAATCTTATTATGGAAGGCAAGCTCTCCCCCATTATCTCCGCCCTCCAAAAAGCGGATGTGGAAGCCAAGAAGGAAGCGCTTAAGAAATGATGGTTTTTTCTTCCCTCCCCTTGATGGGGAGGGCCAGGGAGGGGTGAAAAAATGACAATCAAACAAATCCTTAAAAAATATCATAAATTAGAAATCGAACTCCTTTTGGCGCATGTGCTCAAAAAACAAAAGGAGTTTCTTTATTTGAATAAAGATCACAGATTAACTAATAGGCAGATGTCGCAGATATCACAGATGGTAAAAAGAAGGGAAAAGGGAGAACCTATTGCCTATATTTTGGGTTATAAGGATTTTATGGGGCATCGCTTCAAAGTAAACAAGGATGTGCTAATCCCCCGCCCGGAGACGGAAGGGCTGGTAGAGAAAGTAATAGAACACATAACACGCAGCATGGAGCAAAAAAATCCTATTAGGATTTTGGATGTGGGAACCGGCAGCGGTTGCATCATCATCAGCCTGGCTAAAGGGTTAAGGGCTAAGGGTATAGAATTTTACGCAAGTGATATTTCCAAAAAAGCCTTGGCAGTAGCAAAAGCCAATGCCCGCAATTTACTGCCTCCCCACCCTTCCTCCCCCTCCGGGGGTGAGGAGAAAGGAGGGGGTCTTAGAATTAAATTTATTCATTCTGACATTCTGCAGAATGTCAGAATGAATTTTGATGTGATTGTGGCGAACTTGCCGTATGTGCCCAAAAAGTATTATGTATCAAGTATTAAGTATTTACGGTGGGAGCCGAAGATTGCACTGGTTGATCCGATAAAAGATTTTGATGTATATAGACGCTTTTTTATAGAGGTAGGCGGACATTTAAACCCCAAGGGGGTAATTTTGTTGGAAATTGATCCTTCGTCGCGAAAATCCCTAAAAGGTTATCAACAAAAATTTTTACCAAAGGCTAAAATAAAATTCCATAAAGATTTTAATAATTTGTGGAGATACGCTGAAATAAAATTAAGATAACAATCTTATAATCTTCCCAGTAGTATATCTCGACTCCGCTCGATGACTACGAAGCAAGCAAGATTATAAGATTGAGTTTGGAAAAAAATCTGCCTGACTCGCTGTAATCCCCCACAGCGAGCCAGGCGAAGCCGAAACGACAGCTTATAAGCTCATTCGTGCAAGAGCCACAGGCGGTTGATTTCCGCTCGTTTTGCTATCTCAATGATTTCCTTAAGATCGTAGAAGTCCGGAGCACGGACAAACAGCACTTTTTCTGTTCGTTCAAGATAGGCCTTGAGCATGACCTGTTCGAGATCGGACAGTAAGATTTCTTTGTCGAGGAACCGAACGGTAGCAGCCTGCCGCGTCTCATCTCCCCTGATTTCGAGGAGGAAGAGTCGAAAGTCAAAATGCCCTGTTGGTATTTCCTTGACCATGGCGACCTGGAAATCGGTATGACTTTTTTTTATTACCGATAGTGGTTCCAGTGGCGGGAACAAGAACGCTCCCATTGCTATGCCTGAGATCAGGCATAAAAAAGCTATCCAGTTAGTAAAAATCGACTTCATCGATTTTATTCGAAGCCTCCTTGGCTCTTGGTTTTGGCCTCTGTGGCCGTGATTAGATTATACCAAAAACCGCGCCGTTTATCACGGCGCGGTTTTATCACCCTCCCCTAGCCCCTCCCCTCAAGGGAGGGGAAGGAGAAGGGATTTATTCCTTTTTCGCTTTTTCTTCTTTGACCGGTTTTTCATCAGCTTTGCCTTTTTCGGCTTCGCCTTCTTCGCCTTCAGCTTTCGGCTTTTCGCTCGCGGCGACCGCGGCTTCCACTGCGGCTTTTTCGTCAACTGGGACTGCCGCTAGTTCAGCTTCAACATCGCGCGGAGGCTGGACTTTGGCCACGGTTTCATCGGCAGGGGTGATAATTTGCACCTTGTCGGAGACCTTCAAATCCCTTACATGGATGTTTTTGGAAAAATTGATAAGCGAAGAAATATCCACCGGAATATTGTGGGGCAAATCCGCGGGCAAACATTGGACTTCCACTTCGTTTAAGTTTTTAACCAAGACTCCGCCCATAGTTTTGACAGCAGGCGCTTCGCCAGAAAATTCCAAAGCCACTTTGGCTTTTAATTTTTCGGTCATGCTCACCTGGTAAAAATCCACATGAATGGGTTCGCTCGTTAAATAGTGTAGCTGCACATCGTGGATTAAAACCGGATGTGTTTTGCCGTCTTCGGTAATTAAATCGACAATGGTACTCTCACCGGCTTTCTTTAAAGTTTTTTCAAAATCGCCTTTTTTAACGGTCAAATTTTCATTTTTTACATTGTGCCCGTAAAGTACGCCTGGCACTTCGCCCTGCGTGCGCAGTTTTTTTAGGTTGTTTTTAACATCCCTGGCTTTAGCCTTAAGCTGGACTTTTTCCATAGTTATCCTTGGATTCTGTGCATCGGTTTTAGTCTGTCATCGCGAGTGCATCCGAAGCGATCTAAAATTTTATAGATTGCTTCGTCAGATGCATTTCTCGCAATGACGGCGTACTCGCCTACTCACACAATCTTAATTTATCTTGGTAATTATACAAAAAAACCCTGGAATTGTCCAGTGTCCTTTTTTAAAAAATAATTTTATTTTAATTTGCTGGAGAATAAAGACACAAAGTCTCCCTGAAATTTTCGAATTTCTTTATGCACCCCTATTACATCGTTGGGTCTGATTGGCATCTGCTTTTTAAAACGGGCGCTGTCGGCTTGGGTTAAGTCGGTTACCATGCCGACGCTAAAGACCTCGGGCCCGCGGATTTCTACATTGAACATTACCGAGGATTTACATTTTAAACAGTCGGAATGGATTAAGATACTGGCTTCGTTAAAAACTTCGTCGTGCCACGATTCAATAATTTTGGTTGCTTCAACCCGGTATTTTATGCCGCAAATCGGACAACGCAGGACATTCCCCAGCCATTGCAACACATTTTTTATGTTTAAATTTTTCATGAGGCAGTATTTTTACTACACGCATTAATAATACCACAAAATTATTAAAACCTCAATGCTTTAGACTGGAGGGATATATTTTGGGCTATGCCCAGCGCTATCATTAGCATAATAAAAAAACTGCCGCCGGCTGATAAAAACGGCAAGGGAATGCCGGTTACAGGCAAAAGTCCGATATTCATACCAATGTTGACAAGCGTGTGGATGAGGCTTAAAAAAAATACGCCGCCGGCCGCGTATAGCCCAAAGGAGTCGCGCGATTTTTGCATTATGTTAATTAACCTGGCGTGCAAGAACAAAAATAGACCTAACACCGCTCCTGTGCCGAATAGGCCGATTTGTTCTGCGCTGGCCGCAAAAATGAAGTCGGTTTGTCTTTCCGGCAAAAATCGGTTTTGGCTTTGGGAGCCAAGCCCCAGGCCTTTCCCCCAAAGTCCTCCGGAGCCGACAGCAACCACGGCCTGCCGGACATTGTAGCCCTGCCCTTGTGTGTCCCTTTGCGGATCCAAAAAAACGCGGATCCTATTTTTTTGGAAATCTTTAAGCAGGAAATTCCAGGACGCGATCGCGGCCAGAAAGGCAATGGCTAAAAGGCCTAAGATATATTTTTTATTGATTGGGCTTAAAAAAACCATTCCCAGCCATAAGCACAAAATTACCGCAGCTGAACCGAAATCCGGTTCCATGAGGACTAAAAACGCAGGGATGGCGGCATACATAAAGGACCGGAGAATGCTTACGGCGGAATTGATTTGTCCCCTTTGCAGGTACAAAATCCTTCCGAGTCCTAGGATAATTATGACCTTAACGAATTCCGAAGGCTGGAGCTTAAAAAATCCTACATCTATCCAGCGCGTGCCTCCGCGGATATCTTCGCCAAAAAACAGCACATAGACCAGAGAGAGAAGCGATAAAATATATAGCAGCCGGCCGCTTTTAGCCACAGAGTGGTAATCTATAAAACTAAAAAATAAAAAAAATGCCCAGCCAATTAAAACAAATATAATTTGCCTTTTAAAGACCACCAGGGTTTCGCTGGAAAGCGAGGTGCTGTATAACAGCGCGAGTCCGGTTAAGCTAAGTAAAAAAACCGCTAATAACAGCGGAAGGTCGAGGTATTTGAATTTACGGAAAAAAGAAAGCATGAACCTATTTTAAAAATAATTTTCAGGCGAAATTTGGAGATTTTGAGCCAGTCGGGAAAAACAAATTTTGATGTTTAACTAGAAGTTAAGCGCCTGCCTGCCGGCGAGGCAGGGAGAAATTTTTTTGGCCGAATGGCCAAAATTCACAAATTGCAGACAAAAAGGATTTTTAAAATAGGTTCCATGAAATAATCAAAAATTTACGCTATTTTTACCTTCCCAAATCCCCTGCCCCGCCGGCATTATTTGTTTCCGGTATAGCTAAATTAGTCTTGTCTAAAAGATTAGTTTCAGCAGAGGCTTCTGCCCGAACCACATTCCTCCCGGAAATTCCCGACCAGATTTGCTTGTAATCGCGCCTTTCGTAAGGCTGCATGTCGAACTCGCTTCTTTGGCTCGCCCCGATAATTTTTCCTCCGGCACCGTATAGCAGGAATGTTAATTTTACTTCTTTAATAAAATACGGGCTATTGTTTTGCACTCCTCCCGCAAGGGCGTACCCGGGGGGGCTAAGCTGGTCAGAGCCTTTCGGCTGTGAAGTAATGAGGTTTACTTCCGGAAGTTCGTATTTTTTTTGCCAAAAAATTTTGTTCAAAAATATTAAATTTACCGAAATTATTGGGGCTTGGGAAAGAATTTTCGGGGCAATTAAATATTTTTTGCTGTTGGGAAGGATGTAGAATCGGCCGCGTTCCGCAGGCGCTGCCTCGGAGCCGTCGACAGCTAAAAATTTTATTTCGTAAGGGACATTTTTTGCCGCCAAATCGAGGTTGCGGTTTACAATTTGCACCGCCGCTGAATATTCATTTTGCCCCAAAGAAGCAATATCTGCGCGGTCTAATATTAATTCTTGAGCTTCGCTGAAGCTCGGACTGCCTTGGATTAGGTATTGTTGGTAGCGAGACGAATAGTAGCGGTTGGCAACGGTTTTGGAGATGAAATACGCAGGGATCGCGGCCAGCATGCAGAGTAAGATGATCCGTTTTTGCCACCTGTCAAACCTGCTGAACATCCGGATAATTTTAAATTCGGCTTCTTCAGCTTTAAGCTCTAATTTTTCTTTTAGTAGCGACATTTTTAGATTAATAACATTATAGCAAAGGTTAGGGAATTTTGGTACAATCTAATTGACAAAAATGACAAAAATTAAAGAATTCAGAACCTACGCGCTCACTGTTATCCCGACTAAGCCCGAGTGCATCCGAGGGCGAGTGGAGGGATCCCTTAGCCTTTAATATCCCAATATTTAAGGGATTCCTCGGCTCGATGACTCGCTCGGAATGACAGAAGGGTGGATTTGGTTTAGTGCGTAAGTCCTGGAATTGAGAAAATTGTAATGCATTAAATTTTGTTCAATTATGTCAATTTTGTTCAATTTTGTTCAATGAACTTTGTCCACCTCCATTGTCATTCCCATAATTCCCTGCTTGACGGGCTGTCTAAAATAGACCCGTTGTTGAACCGCGCCCGGGAGCTGAATATGCCCGCGCTGGCTTTAACAGACCATGGCGCCATGTATGGGACGATTGAATTTTACACAAAAGCAAAAGACATTGGCATAAAACCCATTGTCGGCCTTGAGGCATATGTCGCTCCCCGCTCCTTGAAAGAAAAGCAAGGCAAGGTTGATGCCGATTATTACCACTTAACACTGCTTGCGCAAAATGAAGAAGGCTACCGGAATCTGATTAAGCTCACCACGGTTTCCCATTTGGAAGGTTTTTATTACAAACCCAGGATAGACTTAGACTTGTTAAAAAAATATAACCACGGGATAATTGCGCTTTCCGGTTGCCAGCGAGGTGAAATTCCGAGGGCTTTAATGGGCAAATCCACCGAGGGGGCACACGCGGTTTTGGAAAAATATTTAAATATTTTTGGCTCCAGCCGTTTGTTTATTGAAGTCCAAAGGAACAGCAAAACAAAGAGCCTTGAAGAAGAAGGCCTTGTCCAAAGACTTGTGGAATTATCCAAAGCTAAAAATTTATCTTTAGTAGCTACGGCAGACTGCCATTATATATATCCAGAAGACTCCGAGGCCCAGGATGTGCTTATTTGTATCGGAACAGCCAGGAATGTCCAAGATACCGACCGTTTGGACATGCGTGGGTATGATCTGTCTTTGAAATCTTCCGAAAAAATGCAGGAATTATTCTATGATTTGCCCGAAGCTTTAGAAAATACTTTGCGCATAGCGGATATGTGCAACCTTACAATCGCCACTAACCAGCGCTATTTTCCCAAAGTAGAAATTCCCGAAGGTAAAACCTCGGAAGAGTATTTGCGCGAGGTAGTTAATATAAAATCATTGGGGGTTTACGGGCAGAATGGGGTAATTCCCGAAGAAATCCAAAAGCGGATTGATTATGAGCTGGACATTATTTGCAAAAAAGATTTTGCTGATTATTTTTTAATGGTGGCGGACGCGGTCGAGGGAGCGCACAACATTGGGGCAATTACCAATACCAGAGGGAGCGCGGCTGGGAGCATTGTGGGGCGGATTTTGGGCATTACCAATGTGGATCCTTTGTATTTTGAATTGCCTTTTGAAAGGTTCTTAACCGCGCACAGGCCCACGCCCCCGGATATAGATTTGGACATTGCCGACAACCGCAGGGACGAGGCCATAGCTTACATTACAAAAAAATACGGAGCCGATAAAGTCGCGCAGATTATAACCTTCGGCACAATGAAGGCGCGCGCCGCGGTGCGCGATGTGGGCAGGGCTTTGGCAGTCCCCTATTCCAAGTGCGATAGGATAGCCAAAATGATCCCTTTAGGCAAGCAGGGCTTTGATATGACTTTAGACAAAGCCTTGGACATGAGCGCGGAATTAAAAGAAGTTTATTCACAGGATCCGGAAACGCGCCAAATTTTGGACATTGCCAAAAAAATCGAGGGCAACGCGCGCCATGCCAGTGTCCACGCGGCGGGCGTGGTGATTACGCCTACGGCCCTTACCGACTATATGCCGCTCCAGAAAGAACCGGAAGGCGACCGCGTAATTACCCAATACGATATGTACGCCCTGGATGTAAATGCCAATTCTAAAGCCATTGGGGTGGTAAAATTGGATTTGCTTGGCATCCGCAACCTTTCTATTTTGGAAGCCGCGGTAAATTTGGTTAAAAAGCGCCATGGCATAAACATAGATATTTACAACCTGCCGCATCCGGACAAAAAAACTTTTGCGCTTTTGGGGAAAGGCCTTACTTTCGGCGTTTTTCAGCTTGGCTCGTCGGGCATCACCAGGTATTTAAAAGATTTAAAGCCAAGTAATATTTTTGAGATCATGGGCATGATAGCCCTGTACCGCCCCGGACCCATGCAGTTTATTGATGATTACATAAGAAGAAAACACGATCCTTCATTGATTAAATATTTTGATCCGGCATTTGAAAAAATTCTGCACAGGACTTACGGGATTTTAGTGTACCAGGACGATTTGCTTACCATTGCCCATGATTTAGCCGGGTACAGTTGGGAAGAGGTCGACAAATTCAGGAAGGCTGTAGGGAAAAAAATCCCGGCGGAAATGGCCAAGCAAAAAATTAAGTTTATCCAGGGCTGCATGGAAACCTCGGGCTGGTCGCATCAAAAAGCTTCTGAAATTTGGAACTGGATTGAGCCTTTCGCGGCCTATGGCTTTAACAAGGCGCATTCTGCCTCCTACGCGGTGGTCGGCTACCAAACCGCCTACATGAAGGCCAATTACCCGGTGGAATTCATGGCCGCGGTTATGACAGCGGAAAGCGGCGACGAAGACAAAATTTATGAAGCTGTGGAAGAGTGCAAAAATTTAGGGATTAAAATTCTGCCGCCGGATGTGAATGAGTCGGACGCGGATTTTACCGTGGTTGATGAGCATACTATCCGGTTCGGTTTGAACGCGGTCAAAAATTTAGGCAGTGATGTGATAGCGAAAATAATCGAAGCAAGGCAGCGACACGAATCTACAGATTTACACCCGAATGACGCGAATCAAGACAAAGTAGGGTCAATCAGGGTCAACAATGGTCAATTTTTTAAATCTCTCGAGGATTTCCTTTTCCGTGCGCATGTGAAGAATTTTAACAAAAAATCGTGGGAGGCTTTGGTGAAAGCCGGGGCGCTCGACGCGTTTGGGGAAAGGAACCAGCTTTTGGCCGGCACCGAGAATGTCCTGGATTTTGTGCGGGAGCATTTTAAGAGCGAAGAACAGGGGCAATCGTCCCTGTTTGGCAAGTCTTTGCAAGTGGGAAAATTAACCTTGAAAAAAGTTGAACCTGCGGCAAAAGAAGAAAAATTGGCTTGGGAAAAGGAACTTTTAGGCATGTATGTGAGCGCGCATCCTTTAGATAACTACACCAAAGTTTTGTCGCATCTAGCCTCTATCCGCACATTAAAAACTTCGGTCGATGGCAGTACGGTAACCGTAGGGGGAATTATCGCGAAGTTAAGGAAGACTTTAACTAAAAAAAATGACCCTATGGCGTTTGTCACATTGGAAGACGCCGGCGGCAAAGCGGAAGTCTTGGTGTTTCCGAAAATCATGGAAAAATCACTTGAGTTTCTAAAGGCTGACAAAGTAGTGCAAGTAACCGGGCGACTCTCTATCGAAGAAGAAAATTTGACAATCATTGCGGATGAGTTAAAAGATTTGCCTAACGATGTGATTTATGCTCAAGCGCTTTCGGAAATGCAAAAATCCAGCCAGTTGGTAATTTTTATGGAACAGTTGGCTGGGATGGATGTTTTAAATGAAATTAAAAATATTCTGGCCGCGCATTCCGGTAACGCGCAGGTGTTTTTGCAAGTCGGCGCAGGCCCGCAAGCAAAAAAAATTAAAACCCAAAGCAGTGTGGCTATTTCGCAGGGTTTGATAAATGAATTAAGGAAGGTAAAGCAAATAAGCAAGGTGGATGCAAGCTAGAGCTGGTAGCAAGTAGCATGTAGTAAGTAGTAGTAAGTAACAAAACAAAGACCGCCTCAAACATCGAAGCGGTCCTATGCCTCCGGGAGCGTCCCGGCCCGAGCACCCAATGGTCAAATCACTTTTGTCCGGAGAAGTTTTCCTAGGAGCCAGCCGAGGATCAAAACGGCTGGAGGGATAAGCAGAAAGTGGGCTCGGGTCGTTGAACGGCCCGTGAATATCGCGAGTAACCAGAGCCCTCCGAAAATTGTGAAAATCGGCCAGTGTCTTCTCATAATCATAAACCTCCTTTTTTGTTGTCCCTTGCCTTCCCCCGCCTTAGAAAAGCGAGAGAGGAATTGCCACGGACGCGCTCTGTGGCCAGCGACCTAAGGTTTGTTAGACCTTGGATTTTTTGATGGGTTATAAAACCTTGTCCCAATTCTTTCCGACAAAGAATCCAGCTACCAGTCCTGCTATGGACAAAGTCCACATTAGGGTTAGTGGGGCTGGCGGTTCTCCCGCCAGCAGAGACACGAAATTAGCGCCGATAGCGCTTATCCATGTCACCAATAGAACCAAAATTACTAGCATTTAAGCATAATAACTTTACCTTGTGGAAAACGCAAGTTGCCTGGATTTACAGATTATGTTAGAGTTATTTTAGTTCTTCAAACGGTATTATTCTGGCCACCAACCAGAAGAGTTTGGGACAATAGTGTTTTAAAAGATCCCGGTGTTCTAGAGCCACTGGGATGGACTGGGACGGAACCGTCTTGGTATTTATCAAGACCCCAGGGTTTGGCTTCTCATCGTATTTTGATGGTAAGCTAAGTCCTGGGGTCTTGTTGTTTTAAATTCACTGATTCACAGATGGCACGGATATGGGATTACTTTACGAGGATCAAACAAAGCAGATTATTGGCGCATTGTATAGAGTTTATAATACTCTAGGATTTGGGTATAAAGAAAAAGAATATCAGAAAGCTTTCGCAATAGAATTGGAAAAACTCGGCATTAGGTTTAAACGGGAATTGTATTCTGTTTTAAAATATGAGGACAAAGTTTTAACTAAATTTTTTGTTGATTTTTTAGTCGAAGATAAAATTGTTGTTGAATTAAAGGTGGCAACAGATTTTTATTTACAGCATAGACAACAGGTTATCCAATATTTAAAGAATCACAATTTAAAAGTAGGTATTATAGGGGTTATTACTCCTAAAAAAGTTTTAATCAAAAGGGTGGTTAATTAATCCGATCCGTGCTATCTCTTATCCGTGAATCCGTGAATTTAAAGTTATGTCCAACCAAGATTACTTAAAACATGAACGTTTGAATAATATCCGCCACACATTGGCCCATCTTACCGCGGCTGCGGTAAGGGAGCTTTGGCCTGGCTCGAAAAACGCGATTGGCCCGGCGATTGAAGACGGCTTTTACCAAGACTTTGAAGTCGCGGGCACAATTACCAAGCAGGATTTGCCAAAAATCGAAAAGAAAATTCGGCAGCTTATTCCCAGATGGACGCATTTTGAAAAAAAAGAGGTAAGCAAAGAGGAAGCGCTAAAAGCTTTTGCCTGGAATAAATATAAAACCGAACTAATAGAAGAATTCGCTAAAGAAGGAAAAAAACTTACATTCCATAATTCGCCCGGGTTTATAGATTTATGCAAAGGCGGGCATGTAGAGCACCCTTCTAAAGAAATTAAGCCAGACGCGTTTAAACTTACCAAACTCGCCGGCGCGTACTGGCGAGGCGATGAAAAAAACAAAATGCTCACGCGTATTTACGGAGTGGCGTTTGAAAGTAAAGAGGAACTCGAGCATCATTTGGCCATGCTGGCAGAAGCAGAAAAGCGCGACCATAAAGTTTTAGGCCCGAAATTGGATTTGTTTATGTTCCATCTCACTTCCCCGGGCGCGCCTTATTGGCTGCCTAAGGGAATGGTTTTAATTAATCAATTAATAGAATTTTGGCGTAAAGAGCATTCCAAAAGAGGCTACCAGGAAATTTCCGCGCCTTTGGTAAATAAAAAAGAATTATGGGAGACCAGCGGGCACTGGCAACATTACCACGAAAATATGTTTGTTGCTAACATGGGCGAGAATGAAATTTACGGCATAAAAGCCATGAATTGCCCGAACGCAATGCTGGTGTTTGGTTCGCGTTTGCGTTCTTACCGCGATTTGCCTTTAAGACTTTCGGACACCGATATTTTGCATCGCTATGAGCTCGCCGGCACTTTAAACGGCCTTTTTAGGGTCCGTGCTTTTAGGCAGGACGACTCGCATAACTTTATAACTGAAGACATGGTAGAAAGCGAGTATAAGGAAATATTTAAAATCGTAAAATTATTTTATGGCGTATTCAAACTCCGGTATGAGTTTAGGCTGGGGACAAGGCCAAAAGATTTTTTAGGAGAAATTGATGTTTGGAACCGCGCGGAGGCCACGCTAAAAAAGATTCTCGATCAATCTAAAATTAAATATACAGTTGCCGAGGGTGACGGGGCGTTTTATGGCCCTAAAGTGGACATTTTAATGAACGATGCTTTGGGCCGGGAATGGCAAATGGGCACTGTGCAGTTGGATTTTCAGCAGCCCAAGAGGTTTGGCCTGGAATATATAGAAAACGATGGCTCCCGTAAAACCCCAGTTTGCGTCCACCGCGTGATTTACGGTTCGATTGAGCGGTTTATTGGGATTTTAATTGAACATTACAGCGGGGCATTCCCCTTGTGGCTCTCCCCTGTCCAGGTTTCAGTCCTGTCGATTTCCAAAAAACACAACGCTTACGCTAAGAAGATTGTAAAGATGCTGTCTGATATGTGTTATGGGTTACGTGTTGAGCTTGATGACCGAGATGAATCTGTCGGCAAAAAAATTCGTGAGGCCACCATGCAAAAAATTCCCTACCAAATAATTGTCGGCGACAAGGAAATGAAAGCAAAAAAAATCGCAGTCCGCACCAGGGAGGGCAAAGATTTGGGGGTTATGAGCTTGAAAAAGTTTGTGGAAAGGTTGGTAATGGAAATAGAAAAGAAAAAATGACATCAATAGGAAATTGGTGTCATTGCGAGTGCACCCGAAGCAATCTATGAGGGTTGATTGCCACGCCCTCAGATGCATTCGGGCTCGCAATGACAGGAAAAAGCCAATCTTTGACAAACTAATAAAACCTGTTATAATACATGCATCATCTTAGTTTAAGCGCCATTCAAACAGCTTTCTTTTTTAGGAGCTCTTTAGGGACAGTCTTAAATTCATTATAATTTAGTGAGTAAGAGTGTAAGGTGAGCTCTTCGAAAAGAAAGCTATTTTAACAAAATGGCAAAGAAACTTTTTGTCGGTAGCCTGCCTTGGGCAACTACCGGCGACGATTTGCAGGCTTTGTTCAGCCAGCACGGAAGCGTCACTTCGGCAACCGTGGTAATGGACAAAATGACCGGCAGGTCAAGAGGTTTTGGCTTCGTTGAATTTGAAAACGATGCTGAAGCTGATGCCGCTATAGCGGCGCTCAACGGCCACGATTTAGACGGCCGACAGATTACCGTTAACGAAGCCCGTCCTATGGAAGACAGGCCACCGCGCAGAAGCTTTGGTGGTGGCGGCGGCGGCGGACGCGGCGGTTACGGCGGCGGCGGGCATGGCGGCGGATATGGTGGTGGTGGTGGCGGCGGACGCGGCGGCAGTTGGAATAACGATAGATAACATCGTTTAAAAAATCCCTCCAATTAAGGAGGGATTTTTTAATTTGCTACATTTCTGCTCTTAATGGGACTGTTGCCGAATGCCATTTTTGCCCAAAACGATCTGCTTTGGCAAAATTTCTAAAAAAATTCTTCCGCTTACCTTTCAGGTAAACATCAAAATTTGTTTTAGAAATTTTACTCAAACCATATCATTTTGCATCAAAAAGCTCATTCGGCAACAGTCCCCTAATCGTTTTTAAATTTATTTCCTTGTCAAAATTGGGGTTATCTAGCTGGCCAATCACAAAGTACTTATCACTTTCTTCAGAGTGGTATCCTTTCAAAATTCCCGTAATTGCATCACCGTTTTTTAAAACGATTCGCACCAATTTTCCTTGGTTTGTTTCAAAAAAGTCTTTCAGCTGTTCGTCCGGCATTGGTTTTTCTAAATGTTCGTTCATATTATATTTTGTTATATATCGATTTTTAAAATCCCAAAAATTTTGGTATAAAATTGTTTTAAGTTAATATTCTTGCCCTGTTTTTTGTTATTGCCACGGTGTGCTCAAAGTGGGCGGATAGTCCCCCATCTGCCGTGCGAATGGTCCATTCATCATCCTCAATAAATATTTCCCACCCGTTTTCACACAGCATTGGTTCAATTGCCAGCACCATGCCCTCTTTAAGGATTATCCCCTGCCCTTTTTTGCCATAGCACGGCACCTGGGGCTCTTCGTGTACATCGTACCCTACCCCGTGGCCGACTAAATCCCGAACCATGTTAAACCCCTCTTTTTCTGCGATTGATTGGATTGCAAAACCTATGTCGCCTATAGTGTTGCCTGCCTCCGCGCTTTTTATGGCCTCATCAAGGCATTTTTTTGCGGTCTTGATAAGCCTTGCCGCCAAACTAGAAATTGTCCCTACAGGTACGGTTATCGCCGTGTCAGTGTAAAACCCTTTGTACAGCATTCCAATATCTAAGGAGATAATATCACCTTGTTTCAGAAGTATCGAAGGAGACGGGATCCCGTGGACAACCGCGTCGTTGATGCTAGTGCAAAGGGCTGCAGGAAAAGGGTTGCTTTTTTCGCCATAGCCTTTAAAACTGGCTTTACCTCCGGCATCATTAATCAGTTTTTCGGCATATTTGTTCAATTCCCAGGTGGAAATACCGGGTTTAACCACGGTTGATGTTTTATGCAAAATATCGCGCAGTAGGTTGCCTCCCTGCGCGATTGTTTCTATCTCGTTTTGAGTTTTAATTAAACCTTTTTTCGTAGGCATCAATTTTTTTTATTAACCTTGTTTTAGCCTTGGAAATGCTGCCGGTTGTGGAGATTTGGATATGCGGATAAAACTTTTTGAAAAATTTTACTACTTGCGATATATTTTTTTTGTAATAAGCAATGCGGTACATAAGCGCGCGGTTGTTGTCATCCGGCCTTTTAGAGAATTTGCCGCGGAAATATGTCTTTCGGCTGGTCATCCGGCGGATAGTTTCTTTTAAAGGGATAGATAAATATACGAACAGGATTTTTTGGCGTTTTTCTTGTTTTAACCACTTGGCTACTAATCTAGCTTCGCCCAGCATCTTAGGTGTGCCGTTAAACAGAATGCCTTGTTTTTTTGGCGTCTTGCGTATGCGGTCGTAAAGCAGCTTTCTTACTATCTGCGTGGGTGTGAGTTTGCCTTTATTTAAAGTTTGGTCGAGACGGTATTTTTTTCGCAAGGTTTTATCTCGTTCCAGTCCGCGCAATTCCATACCCATATCCAGGTTGTAAAGGCGATATTTGGACGCTAAAAATTTTCCGTGCGTGGCTTTGCCTGCCGCAGGGTCGCCTAATAATATTATATTTAGCGGCTTATTTTTGTTCATAAAGTATTCTCATATTTTTACCTGCCCTCCAACCTGTCCTCCGAAGTTTTAACGAAGGAGGAAGCTTTAGCGAAGGAGGGAGAATATGAGAATGATTTTTATAGGTTTAAAGTTTCATTGATGTTTTTTGTGACTGTTTCCACGCTTGACCCGCCGTCTACTTCAATAAAGTTTGTCCGCTGTTTTAAATACTCCACTACTGGCACGGTGGCTTCGTAGTATTGTTCCAGCCTTTTTTGGATTACTTCTGCCGTGTCGTCCGGCCGGTTTTCTTTTTGAGCGCGCCGTAGAAGCCTCTGTAAGGATTCTTCTTTAGGCAAGTCAATAAAAAAAGTAGTGAAATTTTTCCTGCCATGGTTTTGCAGGAAGGACATTAAGAATTCGGCCTGGCCCACTCTTCTTGGCACCCCGTCAAAAATTATGCCCCTACGGGCATCTATTTGGGATAGCCTGGATTCTATAACCTTAAAAAGCAGTGGGTCAGGCAGAAGAATGCCATTATCTATCATATTTTTTATTTGCTGTCCTAATTCAGAATCTTCTTTACTCACTTCCCTTAGAATCCCGCCCATTTCCCAATTATAAAAATCAAGCCGTTCTGCTAAAATTCTGGCTTGTGTGCCTTTTCCACTTCCTTGTGGGCCTATAAAAAAAATAGTATTTAAATTCATATTTTGCTTTACTTTAACAGAGTTTTTGATTTTTATCAAGATTTTGTTACAGGACTTACGGGATTGCCGTCATTGGGTGGGCAAAGCCCGACCCCAGACGGCATTTGGCCAATTTCTTCGTTAAAATGCTGCGGTTTTGTTCTCCGTAGTCCGACTACGGCTCTCAAAATCCTCCCATTTTGCCTCGAACTTGGCTCAAACCCGTAAGTCCTGTGTTATAATCTTTATGTCATCCTGAATCCCGTATTAAGTGCGGGACAAGCTTATTTCAGGATCCAGAAAATTCAGAAACAAAAATAAAAATGGGTTCCGTATCGAGTACGGAATGACAGAGTAAAATGGAATTTAATCTCTTCTACCAAATCACCGCGGTTTTAGTTTTAGCCGGGCTTATTTCCTTGGCTGTTTCGTATTTAAAACAGCCTTCCATAATAGCCTTTATCTTAACCGGTCTTATTGTGGGTTCTGTTGGCTACGCTAAAATCCACGAGAGCGGCACTTTGGATGCCCTCGGCCAAATTGGCATTACTTTATTGTTGTTTATGGTCGGGCTGGAATTGGATTTAAAACGCATTCGTCAATTAGGCAAAGTCGCGGTCTTAACCGGCTTTGGGCAAATAATTTTTACTTCCACGGCCGGTTTTATTATTGCCAGGTTCTTAGGTTTTTCCCAGGCGCCTTCGGTATATATCGCCCTGGCTCTGACATTTTCATCCACGATTATTGTGGTCAAGCTTTTGGGCGAGAAGCGGGATTTGCAGGCGCTCTATGCCCGGATCGTTGTCGGGTTTTTAATTGTCCAGGATTTTGCTGCGCTGATTTTACTGTTGGTGCTGGGCGGCAGCGCTTCGGGAGGAAATGATGTGTTTAGGGGTTTGCCTGGCTGGCAATACGGGCTTGCAATGGCAGTAAAAATACTTATTTTGGTATTGGTGCTTTCTTGGGTAAGCAAAAAAGTTTTTCCAAAGTTCCTAGACAGGTTCGGTAAATCGGACGAACTTTTAATGATATTTTCCCTGGCTTGGGCTTTGGGTTTAGCCGCCTTTATGTCTCTTCCAGCCGTGGGGTTTTCTTTGGAAGTCGGCGGTTTTGTGGCTGGCCTCGCCCTGGCTAATAGCCAAGTCCACTACGAAATTTCCGCGCGAGTTAAATCTTTGCGCGATTTTTTCTTAATTATTTTCTTTATAGTTTTTGGCAGTAAACTGGTTTTTGTCGGGATAGGGTCAATGCTTTTGCCGGCTTTGGTTCTCGCGCTTTATGTTTCCATTGGCAACCCTTTGATTATGATGTTTATTATGGGCGCCCTTGGCTATGCCCCCCGCACTTCTTTTTTTGCGGCTGTCACGACAGCGCAAGTGAGCGAGTTTAGTTTTGTGCTGGTCGCTTTAGGCAACCGCTTAGGCCATATTTCTGACGAAGTTTTGGGCCTAGTGACCTTAGTGGGGGTAATAACCATTGCGCTTTCGTCTTACACCATTCTTTACACGCGCAAAATTTATGAGCGTCTGGAGCCGTTGCTTAAGTGGTTTGATTTTAAAAAAGGCCATGCGGAAAAAGGCTTGGGTGAGGAAATTTTTAAAAATCATATCGTCTTGGCAGGTGCCAACCGTTTAGGTTCCAGGTTTTTGCAAGGTTTAACTCATGGTAAATCGAGAATTGTGATTGTGGACTTTGATCCTCATATTGCGAATTTGCATAACTCCGCGGATTTTCACGTCATCTGCGGCGACATTACTGACCCGTATATCCAGGACCAAATAAATTTGGAAAAAGCGAAATTGGTTATCTCTACTGTGCCGGATTTTGAAGACAATTTAGCTCTTATTTCTTTCATTTATCAGCGCGTGGGGAATGCTAAACACAGGCCAAAATTAATTTTTGTGGCGCAGAATGATTTTGAAAGTAAAACGCTGTATGAAAGAGGTGTAGATTACGTGCTTTCTCCCCACTTTATTGGCGGTTTGCATTTAAGCAAAATTTTGGAAGAAGACTTCAGCCTCTCGGGTCTTAAATCACTAAGAAAACAGCACTTGGAAGTATTAGGCTAAACCTCTCCCTAGGTGAGAGGTTTTATGATAAAATCAAAATATGCTCAAGTTTTATAATACTTTTTCCAGGAAAATTGAAGAATTAAGGCCGCTTAAGGGAAGCCAAGTTGGTCTGTATACCTGTGGGCCCACGGTTTATGACTTCGCTCATATTGGGAATTTACGGACCTATATTTTTGAAGATATTCTTCATCGGGTTTTAGAATACAACGGCTATAAAGTTGACCATGCTATGAATATTACCGATGTCGGGCATTTGGTGGGCGACGGCGACGAGGGCGAAGACAAATTGGAAGTGGGGGCTAAGCGTGAAGGCAAATCCCCCTTAGAGATTGCCAGGAAGTATGAAGAAAAGTTTTTTTCCGATTTGGCCGAGTTGAATATTATCAAGCCCAACCAAGTATTGCGCGCGACCGAAAGCATAGAAGCACAAATTGAAATAATAAAAATTTTAGAAGAAAAAGGGTTTGCCTATAAAGGCAAACAGGCGGTATATTTTGACATATCAAAATTTCCCGATTACGGCAAGCTTTCCGGCCAGAAATTATCGGAAAAGATGACCGGTGCACGGAAAGAAATCGTAATAGATAAGGACAAAAAGCATCCGCAAGATTTTGCCTTATGGTTTTTTTTAACCGGCCGGTACCAAAACCACATCCTTCACTGGCCCTCCCCCTGGGGCGAAGGTTTTCCGGGTTGGCACATTGAATGTAGTGCCATTTCCCGCAAACTATTAGGCCAACCGTTCGACATTCACACAGGCGGCGTGGATCATATTGGCACGCACCATACCAACGAAATCGCACAGAGCGAGGCCGCGTTCGGCGCGCCCTTAGCCAATCTGTGGATGCACGGGGAATTTTTACTGATTGATTCAGGCAGAATGGGCAAAAGCGAAGGGAATTTACTCACGCTCGATGAACTAAAAAAACGAGGTTTTAGCCCTTTAGATTTTCGCTACATGTGTTTGCAGGCGCATTATCGAACGCAGTTGAATTTTACCTGGGAAGCGTTGTTGGCCGCGCATAACGCTTTAGACCGGCTTTCTGAATTTTCCCCTGCTGAAAAACCGCACCAGGTTGGCTGTGCGGAATACGAACAGGAATTTCAGTCAGCCATAAATGATGATTTGAATGTACCGCAGGCTCTGGGTATAGTCTGGGAAATGGTTGACGATAGCGCAATGCCAGTAAGTGCCCGGATTAATTCGCTTTTAAAGTTTGACAAGGTTTTGGGATTAGATTTAGCTAATACAAAACCGCAGGAAATAATTTTGCCTGTTGAAGCCTCTGCGTTAATTAACGCAAGACAGCTAGCTCGGGATAAAAAAGATTTTGCTAAATCCGACGAGATACGATTGCAAATTGAAGATTTAGGCTACGTAGTTTCAGACACGCCTGGAGGGCAAAAAATTAGGAAGAAAATAACATTCTGACATTCTGCAGAATGTCAGAATGTATTTGGGAAGTTATCCCCTATTTTTACATCTAAAATCCACATATGGCTGTAAGGTTCATGAGGAAAGCCCAAAATAGGGGCTTTTTGCTGTTTTTGGCCTTATCGGTATAATTAGGTTATGGCTGAATTTATTAATCAAAATGTACGAACCCCCCCGCAAAACCTGGAAGCTGAAGGTTCGCTTTTGGGCGGATTAATGTTGGACAAGGACGCCTGGGTGAAGGTAGCTGATTTGCTTTCTGAAGATGATTTTTATGAACCGCGCCACCAGGTAATTTATTCCGCGATTGTTGAGTTGTTTTCCAAGAACGCGGCAATAGATATTTTAACTGTCTCCAATCTCCTTGAAGAAAGGAAGTTAATGGAAAAAGCCGGCAATGCTGGTTATTTAGCCGAGCTCGTGGCCAATGTGCCTTCCGCTGCCAATGTAGTTTATTATGCGGAAATTGTGCGCAAGAAAGGCACGCTAAGGAAGCTTATCCGTGCAACCGGTGAAATTACCAACCTGGCTTACAGGGAAGAGGGCGCGGTCGAAGAAATTTTAGACACCGCGGAGCAGAAGCTTTTTGGCGTTTCGCAAAAGCATTTAAAGCAACAGTTCATTCCCATTTCATCGGTATTACATGCAACCTTTGAACGCATTGACGAGCTGCACCGCGAGAAGGGCAAACTGCGCGGACTTTCCACTGGCTTTGTAGATTTAGACAACCTTTTGGGCGGTTTGCAAAAATCCGATTTGATTATTTTAGCCGCCCGTCCTTCTATGGGCAAGACCTCTTTAGCTTTGGATATTTTACGCCACGTGGGCGTGAATCAAAGGAAATCAGTTGGGATATTTTCTTTGGAAATGAGCAAGGACCAGTTGGTAGACAGGCTTTTGTCCGCGCAGAGCGATGTGAATTTATGGAAAATCCGCACCGGACATTTAAATGAGGCGGATTTTGAAAACATTGGGGAAGCCATGGGCCAGCTTAGCGAAGCCCAGGTATTTATTGATGACGCGGCCGGCAGCAACATTATGGAAGTGCGCACAAAAGCGAGAAGGCTCCAGGCAGAAACTGATTTAGCGCTTATTGTCGTTGACTATTTACAGTTAATGGAAGGTCGGAATCAGGAAAACCGAGTGCAGGAAGTTTCGGAAATTTCCCGGTCACTCAAAATTTTGGCGCGCGAATTGAACGTTCCCGTCCTGGCTTTATCACAGCTTTCCAGAAATGTGGAGAACCGCCCGGACAAAGTCCCGGTTTTGGCTGACTTAAGGGAGTCCGGATCCATTGAGCAAGACGCGGATGTAGTAATGTTTATTTATCGTGAAGATATGTACAAAGGCAAAGATTCGCGCAGGCCGAATATTGCGGAATTGCATATTCGGAAGCATAGGAACGGGCCTACCGGTGCCGTGGATTTGTATTTTGACCAGGACAGGACCAGCTTTAAAAATTTGGATAAGACCTTTGACGCGAGTCCACAGGCGGTGATGGAATCGGTTTCGCCGCCGGGTGAAGGGGTTTAGGTATCGATGACTGTATCGTCTCATGGTAGGGATTGACGTTTTACCTTGACATCTATCGATACTTCTACCTAAAACCAAAACTTTCAATATGACAAAGTTACCAAACAGTTTACAAAAGCTGATTAATGAACTAAGTAAGTTACCCGGCATTGGGACTAAAACCGCCCAGCGTCTTGCCTTTTTTTTGCTTAAGCGGGATAATATTGATATTTCTGGATTATCATCAGCCATTGCCAATGTGCAAAGCGGCGTGGTATTTTGCAGTATTTGCCACAATATGGTAGAAACAGATCCTTGCGCAACTTGCACGGATGCCAACCGTGACTCATCATTAATTTGCGTTGTAGAAGAGCCTTTAGACGCCCTAGCAATCGATAAAACGGGACAATTCAAAGGCTTGTTCCACATCCTTGGCGGCGTTTTGAATCCTTTAGAAGGGATAGGGCCGGAAAAGTTAAATGTGGATTCATTGGTTAAGAGAATTGGAAAATCAGATGAATCGGAAAATCAGAAAATCATAGAAATAATCATCGCTACCAATCCTTCACTCGAAGGCGAAGCTACGGCCTTGCATCTTTCCAAAGTGATTAAACAGTCTAATCCTTCCATCAAGATCACTCGCATCGCTCGCGGCATTCCCATGGGCGGAGATTTGGAATACGCCGACGAGATAACTTTAATGCGTGCGCTTGAGGGCAGGAGGGAGTATTAAGTTGACAAGTTTTGTTGACAAGTTTTTAAATCGTGGTAAGATTAATTGCAATTATTAAAATAAATATATGGCAGAACTCACTAAGGAATATTTTGATGAACAAATAGGCAAGCTTGTTGCGAAGACTGACTTTGATAAACAAATTAGCAGCGTAACTGACGACCTTTCGTTTTTAAAAGCAAAAGTTACAAGTATTGAGGAAAAAGTCGACAGAATAGATAAGCGAGACAAAGAAGACAGTGATGCATTTGCTAAGGATATCGTGCAGCTGCAAAAGGATGTTAAGGAATTACAGCTAAAACCAGCTGCTTAAAGTTAAAGATTTAAATCCGATAACAAAAAAGACTCCCGTACAGGAGTTTTTTTTGTTAGTAAGAGATTTTATACTTTAATTATTTCCACTTCAGTAAAATGCTGTCTGTGTCCCTGTTTGCGGCGGTATTTGGATTTTGCCTTGTATTTTAAGACATGGATTTTTTTTCCGCGGCCCTGCTTTAACACTTTGCCTTCAACTTTTACGCTGTCTAAATAGGGCTTTCCTGCTTGGAATTCTTTTCCGTCAGAAGTGAAAAGGACTTTATCGAAATTGATGGTTGAATCAGCGTCGCCCGCGAGTTTTTCAACTTGTATGCGGTCGCCTTTTTTTACCAAGTATTGCTTACCGCCGGTTTCAATTATTGCTAACATAGATTTTAAATATTAGATGTTAGGGATTAGTAGGAGAAAATAACTGTTATATCTTATCAGGTTTTTTGGTTTGGGTCAATCCCTTCTTTTTCTGCATAATCAAACAAATCCGGGATATGGGGGTGCTGGCGCTTGTAAACGATTACGGTTGCTAGGCCTAGGAATATCATTACACAGAACAAAAGCACGAGCGCTATTAGTTTGCCTAAGCTTTGCAAAAATACCGCAGTAAAGCCGAATACCGCGCTTATGCCGTAGAGCGTGAGCACGGCCTGTTTTTGGTTGAAGCCAATGTCTAAAAGCCGGTAATGCAAATGCCTGCGGTCGCCTTCAAACGGGCTGGATTTGTAAAAGATACGCCTAACAATTACCCACGCAACATCCATAATTGGAATACCCATGACTAAAAGGGCGGTTGCGATTTTGGCGCCCAGGACAACTGCGAGCACTCCTAGCATAAAACCCGCGAAAGTACTCCCCCCTTCCCCTAAAAAAATACTTGCCGGATGAAAATTATAGATTAAAAACCCAAAAAGGCTTCCGGCAAAAATAACCGCCAATGTTGCGGTAATGGGCTGGTCCACTCGTTCATTAAGTGAAAGCGCGAATAAAGTTAGCCCTCCGACTAAGGCAATCCCGGAGGTTAAGCCGTCGAGTCCATCCAAAAATTTGGTCGTATAAACCATGCCCATTATCCAAAGCCAGACCAGCAAAGCGGAAAGTGAAAAGTTAAAAGTGAAAAGTGAAAAGTTGTGGCCAATAAAGAGTGGAGAGCCGAAAGGGTTGCTAATATATTTAATCCCGACGCCAATACCGGCAAGTACCACAATTAGTGATGCTACGGCTGGAAACAACCAGGAGATTTTTGGCGGCAGGTTGTATTTATCGTCTAAAAACCCGCCGAGCATAAGGATACCTCCACCGAGCAGTATCCCAAGGAAAAATTTTAACGGCACTATGTTGAAATCTGGTTTGCTGATGAAGATATATCCGATGATGGTTATAAGGAACGCCCCGAATACCGCGAGCCCTCCCAAGAGCGGCATGGGGGCGACGTGGATTTTACGGGGACTTATAGAAGGGTTGTCCAAGACTCGCCAGCTTAAAGCCAGCCTTTTAATTAAAGGCGTGAGGATAGCCGATAAGCCAAGTGCGAGCAAGAACCAGAATAAGTAAGACATGGAATAATGGCAAAAATTAAAAGAATAATAAAAATGACAAAAACAGTTTGCAGGTTATTTTTGTCATTTTCGTCGTTTTTGTCATTTTTGTTCAATTTTTTATTGCATTTCCTTCATCCCGAGCCCAGTGTTTTCCCCTTTTCTGGCTTTAGGCGTAACCCAAAATTCCAAATATCGTCCGAACATCAGCCGAGTTTGCGCTTCAATGGCTGGGAGGCTGTGGAATAACACGGCTGAAATGGGCACCAAGAACCACTGTAAATACATGGAAATGCTACTCCATGGCCCGTATTTTTTTGGCCGTGGCGGCAGGAGGATTAAATTTACATAAACGCTAAAGATTAAAAAAGCCAGGGCTATGCGCATTAGGGTTTTGGTGACCAGAGGTAAATTGGAAGCAACCACGCTTTGGGAAAATTCCTGCCCACCGACAATCAGCGGCAGCCAGCCGAGCACCGCTATCATAATGCTCGCGGTAGCCCAGGTGAAGTTGGTTTCCATATACTGATAGAGCTTGTAAAGTTTCCAGTACAAGGGCACTTTACTTTTTATTAGCGGCCAGATTAGGTGCGGATAATATTCAACATTGTAAGCCCAGCGCCTTTTTTGCTTATACTGGTTAATAAATGTCTGCCAGGTGGTATTGGCCAGGCAAGTGTCTAAAGATACCGGCAAAAATAGAGGTATGACCTGATAGTCGCCATTGTAGCGTAAAAAGCACTGCCAGTAAATGAATTCGTCTTCGTTTACTATATCTTTTTTCCAAAATCCCACCTCTATGAGAGCTTTTAGGGTCATGGTGTGGGAAGAAAATGTCTTTAAGCGGTCCGGCCTGCTGCTTTCGGTGAATTGCCAGGAAGAAATCGTAATCACCCTTATAAGCGCCGGACTGTCCCAAATATTGTTGTTGTATATGGCTATAGGCTGGTAACTTTTTTGGTACGGCTTTTCGGCCGTAAGAAATTCATACATTACTCTCGCGAAATATTGCGGATGGACTATGGTGTCGGAATCAAAGTTGGAAATTAATACCTGTTCGGTTGTTATATTGAGTTTTGCCAATTCGGACAGGATTTGCTTAATGGCATAAGACGCGTTTGCGCTTTTCCCCTTAATTTCGCCCTCCAGACCGTCGGGGTGGACGGTCAGAAAAAATTTTAAAAACCGGTTTTCATATTTTGTTTTTATCTGGCCAGCAATTTTTTGTCCCTCCTCGCCAGCCCTTTCCTCCGAAGCCAGTATGAGAATCATTTTGTCTTTGGGGTAATGGTTTGCGAGCATTGAGTCCAGCCCCGCGCTAATGACTTCCACGCTTTCGTTTACAAAAGGTATAAGGATGCAGTGGTAAAAATTTTCATAATTTGGGAAAACCAGGCCTTTATTTAAAAAATCATTTAATCTTTTTATTTCGTGCTTAATGTATTTGGCTTCAGTGCCATTAACCGAGGGTTTATTTTTTAAATATCCAATAAAGCCTTTCGGGTCTTTTAGCCTGTTAATGTAATCCAGCCAGTCAATCTTTACCATTACCTGAAATTTAAAATAGCTGCTCACCAAATGCGCGGAGCCGTTTATGGCGCGCAGGAGCCAGTAAAAATCAAAACAAATAATAAATAGGGCTGCCCAAACCGGCCGAATAAAAGAAAGTGAAATTGCGCCGATTAAAACCACCCAGAGCTCAAGACCCGGAAGTATTTCCCAGAAGCGTTCCTGTAAAGTCCTTTTTCTGAACATTTAATTTATTACTGCTAATAAACCCAAGCTGGCCAGTAAAATTGTCTGCATTAGGAGGCTGGTAAGCGCAACCGCATAAAGCAAAAAATCTTGGCTAGGCGGCAATTTTTTGAATAATATAAAATTTACGACATTAGCGGACAGTCCTAAAAAAGGTAAGGCGTACAAATTTTTGCCCGCCCCATACCATAAAACCCCGGCCTTAACCGTATACTTTAACGCAACATTGTCCCCGCTTAGTCCGCTTTTGAAGTAAATTAATAAAAATGTTATAATATTCAAAATAAAGCAAAGCGACCACAGAAACAAAAACCTCCTTGATTTAAAGAAATTATTTAGCATAGATTAGCTTATTATATTATACCTAAAAATCCAACTTTTTGGCAAAGCCAGAATGACCACAAAACAAAAATTTTTATTAGCAGGAATCGTTGCGCTCGCGGTTTTTTTCCGTTTTTACGCCCTCACTTCCATGCCCGGTGGTTTGTTTCCCGACGAAGCGGCCAATGGCCTGGATATTAACTTAATGCAGGAGGGCCAATTACAGCCCTTTTATGAACGCGGCAACGGCCGTGAGGCGTTATTTTTTTATATGCTTTGGGGGTCGGTTGAATTATTCGGCAAAGGGCATTGGCAACACCATTTAGTTTCGGCCATGGTAGGGGTGTTGTCCGTAATAGTCTGCTACGCGGTAGCAAGGAGGCTGTTTTCGATGGATGTTTTTTTGAGAGGGTCATCCTCTTTGGATAATCATCAGAAATTCGGGGAGGTTGACCCTCTTGTCCATCGCGCTACTAACATCGCCCTGCTCTCGGCTTTTTTAA
>JBBTRN010000045.1:0-22595 GCA_038065175.1 Patescibacteria group bacterium
ATTGTATCTAAACACTTTGCCGTCCGGCTTAACTAAAACATTTCCAAAGCCTTCAGCATAAGCCACCTTGCCGGCATTGGTAATATACACATCGTATCTGGCTGCGGCAGGCGCTGCCGCCGGTGCTTGCAATCTGTAGGTACCGTCTGCTTGCCTTTGCCATGTTCTGCCCGAAGGGTCTGTAATTGAGTCTTCCGTGGAGTTACCGATACCAAACATAAAGGCAGCCACAGAGCCTGGTTGTACTCCTGCGCTAATTAAAGCATTAATTTGCGCTGGAGTAAGATTTAGATTGGTAATTTGAGAACCTAAATTCGGATTGTACGTAGTAGTATTAAGGTTGTCAGGAGTTAGAGTAATAGACCCGCCTGCGCCACCAGCACCACCAGCACCACCGCCTGGAGTAACTTCCACCCATTGGCCGTTTCTGGATTCCCAGGTTTTGCCGCCATAGGTGGTTCTGGTGCCACTGGCGCCTGGACGATGGCCAATATCTATGGGAGTGCCTGTGGCGTTTTCAGGCACATCGTTTCTAATAATATTAATAAGGTCAGTAGGCACTGTCGTGCCATTCGCTGCTGTAGCTGTGCCATCTGGATTGACTGTAACCAAGCCAAAACCATCCACATAGGCAAACTTTTGGCCTGTGGCTGGGTCAACATGACTTTCAATATAACTAGGTAAGTTAGGGTCAATTGTGGGAGTGACTGTGCCACCGCCAGCACCGCCTCCACCTCCACCGCCCCCGCCGCCTCCTGCGTTTGAAATCCAGTCTGTGCCATTCCATGTCCAAACAGTACCGTCTGGATTAGTAACTGTACTGCCTGGATTGCCGCCATTAAATGTTGGCCTGCCGGTTGCTCCACCACCAGCATCACCAAGATTCTCAAGATTAATTTCGGGAGGGGTATAATTTTGTATTAATTCTTGCTGCTCTGCTTGGGTTTGCGCGCCGGAAGTTCCCTGTAAATAATCAATGTATTGCTGTTGATTAGTATAATCGCCGCTCGCCATTTCCGCTTGGATTTCCTCCATAGTCGCGGCTTTAGCTTTTTTCGCGCCAAAAATATTCTTTAAAGTTTCTTTTATTTTGGAAGTTGTTGAGCCTTGCTTATTTTCCTGTGTACGAACAAGCTCCGTCTGTGTAGGCTTAGGCGCTACTGCCCCAACCCCACCCAATAAACTCCCGCCCAAACCTAAAGCCGCAAGGGCTTTTTCCTTAATGCCAATTTTCTTATGCTCTCTTTTTACCCGTTTGATTTTTACCTTGTCCATATTATCTTGATTAATTTTATGATGTTTATGGCTGTGACCCATACCGGCATCTTTAGTGTGGCCAGTACCAGAATTAACTTTAGACTGCGGATGTTTGTTTATTTTTTTCATATCCAGATGTACCGCTAATTACATCTACAATATACCATATAAAATAAAAAAACCAAAATTAAAATTACGGCTTAAGATTATCGTCAATTAAACCCTGTTGTTGAAGCAAATAAAGTCCTAATTGCACATCTGTTTTGGTAAATTGCTCCTTTTGACCGGTTAACGGATTTGTCCAAGTTGCAACACCGTTTCCTCTCCCATTCGTCGCCCAATTAACTAAACGATCCCAAGAAGATTGATTTCTATTTGCCATCCCCGCGACTATTGTACCTGCAGGTCCAGCTATTACAGTAGCTCCGATGGTCATTCCTAAATTGCGCATACCACTAAGGCGCGAAGGATCGAGATTTAAATTATTCGGCTTTGTGGGGTCAGCGGGATTAACTTTATTTTCTATTTGTTTTTTTCCTCTTTCAATAGCATCATTTGCCCGTTTTTGCCCATCTGTCAAACCTCTGTTTACCGTACTGCCTAAATCTCTTGCACCGCCAACTATCCTGCCAAATAAACCCCTTGATGGTTGTGGAATATTTATAGGGTCATTCCTAAGAAATCCGGGAATCTCTATTCTTCTAACATCCTCGTTAGGCGATGAAATTTTAATCTCAGGCTCCGGCAACAAAGCGGGATCAGTAAGTTTTGTGCCCGGGGGCGGAACAAATTCTCTCGGTACAGGTGCTGTAAAAAATGGCGGGATAACCAATGTTGGATTTAAGCTTGCGGGCAAATTTGGATTTAAAGTTATAGGGGGAACAGAAGGAGCCGCGACTGGAAGGACTACTGGCACAGGAATATCAAAAATATTCGGTGATGGTGGATTTGGCGAAGGTGGGTTAACCGGAGGAGGACTCTCTTCTTCCTCCTTATTTTCAGCGTCTTCAGATGGGTCAGCTTGAACATACGAACCTCGGGACGGATCCCAAACTTCGCCTGCGCCACCTGAAACATCTGTTTGTTGAATAACATTCCCCGGATTAGGCAACCAGTTTGGCACTTGATTGTTAGCAAATCCCAAGGGATCGTAAGGCACGGTTGGGGGCAATTGAGCAGTTACAGTATTCGTTGGATCTATTACCGAGTTTGGATCCATAATATTAGGATTAACATCATTAATTAGTCTTTGGGTATCTTCGGGAGGATGATCGTCATTAACTAAAGACTCAACCAAATCAGCCGGTGTAGTAGGATCATCGTTACCATCAGGGTTCACCGCCTCACCTTGTGGTTGCTCATTACCGTCTCCGGTTGCTAAATCCGCTTCCGAACCCCAACCGCTGCCGCTGCCTCCGCCTGATCCACCGCCCCCTCCGCCTCCGCCACCCCCTCCATAACTCCCGCCAGGCCACCACCAGCTAAAACTCCCAGACATAGCGGGACTACAAAGATCAGGATTATAATCAGCGCTTCCCCCTGAAGAAGAAATGAATGCTTTCGCTTCCGGTACACCAAAGATCCGCTTTAAAGTATCCTTAACTTTTCTTTTAGCGATGCTTTGAGTATCATTTGCTTTAATAATCCCTGACGGTTTTATTGAAGCTTTAATCGGCGCTTCAACTCCCATTCCCAAAAGCATTCCTCCAACTCCTAAAGCAGTTAGGGCTTTATTTTTTCCAGTAGGTTTACTTTTCTGCTTTTTTCTTCTTTTTATGCTAATTTTTTGTTTCATTGCCATTTAATAAATTACAAATATATACTATGCTCTTGACATTATTTAGTCAAACAAGAAAGTCGCTAGCAATTAACGGAGCGACCTGGTCAGTTATGTCTTGCTTTGGAAAATATGCAAACAATGTTTTTAAAATTTCTTGTTCACATAATTCCAGAGTCGGCAAGCCGGGGTCGCTCTTAAGGCGGTTTATTGCAAAGCAAACTTTTTCCAACTCCTTAGTCTCAAAATCAACCTTTTCAAACTCCGTTTCTTTCATCGCTGCTTTTAAAAAATCAACATCCAAATCGCCTCTTAAACTGGCATCCATTACCAAGCTGTAAAAAATTTCCGCTAATTGCCTGTGTTGAATTTTGATGCTCTGGGACTTTTTCTGCTGATATTGTTTAATGGATCTTAGAATTTCTGCCACCTGCCTGCCAAAACTGGACAAGCCTGTCCGCAAAGAAGGGCGTGCAAGTGTATATACAATAAATTTGCGATTGAGCATTACTCTGGCTTTCAGTTCAAAAATACGCTTGCCTAATTCTATATCTGAAGCGCTAGCGACAATAGGCACTCCGCCGACTTGTATAAACTTTTCAACTGTAACCATTATATTCTGGCCTGTAGAAAGTATAGCTTTTTGCTTTTTTGAATAATCCTGAAAACTGATCATGGGCGCATATGGCTTTAAAGTTTGATTATTGCCTAAAAACAATTCAATAGCTTTTCGCAAAGCATAATTATGAATGGTTGAAGACTCCATCTCAAACTCTAATGCACCCGCTAATCCGTCTAAATTGTATTGATTAAATGAATCAATTGCCTCTCTTATAATATTTTTAGAAAACCGGCAGTCGGCATCAGTGAAAAAAATAATTCCTTTTAAACCCTTATCTGATTTTAAAAAACGCATTACTACCTCCGCGCCTGCTCGTTGCCTTATGAGCGAAACATTATTTTCCCTGTAAGCGCAATCAGAACTCGACTTATCTATTATCCTTAAGGCTAGATGGGGGAAACGCTTTTCACACTTTTTTAAAAATTTAATTGTTAACTGGTTTTGTAAATATTCCTTGGATTTCTCCAGCGCCTGCCTGTGGCTATTGTTAACTATGGCTACAACTTCAAACTCTGTCTTAAACACTTGCTCCTGTACGGCCAATGATTTTAATAGCTTATTTAGTCCTTCAAGCGGTTCATCATAAATCGGCACAACAACCGCAAGGCGACATGGAGGAGACATTGCAGGTTTAATCCATGTATGCTGTTCCAAAAACATGGGCGCTAAAAATCTTTTCAATCTTTCCATTTTATCTCCTTAAGCTGATCACTAAATCCGCCACATTGCTCCCGGTTAAGCCGGTGTCGATGCCGTCCCCCACGGCTTCAAAAAAGGTAAAACTATCGTTGTTCTGCAAATAGATACTAGGTTCAAGGTTTAAGGTTTTAGACCTTAAAAGCGTAGATGAATCAACTATCGCTCCCGCGGATTCCGAATTATCATGGCCGTCAGAGGCAAGGGTTATGAGCACTTGGTTTTCGCTGATGGATAAGAGGGCGGCCAAAGCCAGGTGCTGGTTTCGCCCACCGACTCCATTACCCTTCACTACCACCGTGCTCTCGCCCGCGCCAAGCAATGCCTGGTGCTTTTGGTTATTGGCAATAATGATTTCGCTAGCTAATTTTTCCGCCTCGCCCTGGAAATGCTGGCTAAAAATTTTTACATCAAACCCCAAGTCCTCGGCTTTGTCTTTCATGGCTCTAAGCGCGGTTTTAGCCGAAACAAACAAAATATTTTCCGTGTTTTCAAAAAATTTCGCGTCTTTCGGAGTTTCCACAAATTTTACGGAGGGTAAATTTAACTTTTCTAAAATCCGATGTTTGGCTAAAATTGCCGATGCCTCGCGCACCGTAGTTTCGTCTTTCACTGTGGGCCCCGAAGCAATCGTCGACAAATCGTCGCCCGGCACATCGGAAAAAATTAGGCTTATTAATTTCGCCGGGTAAATAATTTTTGCCAGCTGCCCGCCTTTTACCCGGCTTAAATGCTTCCTTACGCAGTTCATTTCAAAAATGTCCGCACCCGCGTTCATTAGTTCTTTTAAAATAGCGGCTTGGTCTAAAACATCCAAACTGTGCGGATAGCACAAAAGCGCGCTACCGCCACCGGAAATCAAACACAAAACCAAATCGTTCTCTTTAGCCTGCGAAGCAAACTCCACCAATTCTTTTGCGGCTTTTATGTTTTGCTCCGAAGGGTGCGGATGCGTGCCGGTGCGAAAAATGATGTTTGGAATTTGCGGACGGTTTGCTTCCACATCAATCGCAAAACCGGAAGTCAGCCTATCTCCTAATATTCTGGATACAGATGCAATCCCGGCAAAAGCGGCTTTACCAAAAGCAATACAGTAAATATTATTGAATTTCTTTAAATCATACTTTTTGCCGAGGACGGCAAGCCGATCCCGTCCGGCATCATAAACAAAATTTTTCTCAAACGCTTTTTGGGTGTTAATGGCACTTAAACCCGCCTCGGCAATCTGCAAAGCCTGCCGCCTTAAAGCTGAACTCGCTAATTTTTCAAAATTTTGTATTATCATGCTAATTCTTCAGTACTACATAGTACTAGAGTTTTTTCCCAAAATGTTCTGCAACTGCTTTGTAAGTGGAGTCTTATCCTTCAATTCCTTTAAAACCATAGCTAGCCTTTGTCTTTCTTTTTTATTAGCCGATGCCACTACTTCTTCTAATAAGATTTGCGGCCAGAAATACATGGGGAAACGTTTCTTTATCTGCCTCCAACCGGACTCATCAAGTGAATGGGGGTCGCCAGCATTTACTTTTCCTAATTTTGGTATAGCGGCCCTAAAACCATCGCCATATGTTTGCAGCCAAAGTTGTATTTTCGCAATAGTGCCATGACTCACTTTTATCGCTTCATTGATATCATCATAACTAAAACCCTGTTCCAGTAGCATAGCAACCTTTAACCGCCGCGCTATCATTGAAGCCTCTTGCTCAGAGATTAAATCTCGCAAAAGCTTGGCCGCTTCAATTTTCTTGATGCCCGACAATGCCTCTACAAGCAATAAAAAAAGCTCCTCTTGGGTTTGTTTATTTAATTTATTGATATTTTTATATTTATTGGGCATATGTTTATAACTATACACTATTCTCATAAAAACTCCACTACTACATAGTACTGGAGTTTTTTACCAGTTTTTCATTTCCCAAACCTTGGACGCAAGATTGCGCGGCTGACCATGCAATGGATCGTGGTGAAGGTTTATAAAGGGCAAACTGTTCGCTTCTATAAAACCAGAGCGTTGTTCTTTCCAACTTTTAGTGATGTCAGGGATAATAAAATCAAAACCGACAATTGGGTCGCCAATAATTTTTGCCGCTCGAATGAATAATTCTTTGTTGTCAGCGTGGCAAACTTCAAAATCTTCGCTCGACGACCCGCCATAATTCACGCCGATTTTTTCTGAAAGATTAATGACTTCATCTTTTTTGGGAACTGCTCTTAAATTCAAGTTTTGCCGAGACAAAAATAATTCCATTGAAGCATCAACCTGAATATCTTTAACCCCCAAATGCGGCTGGCTGTTTTTGATTTCAATCAATTCTCTTATGTTGCGCACTCCATCGCCCACTACTTGCGGCCCGTCGCCCCGCAAAACTCCGCAAAGTTCGTAATTAATCAAGGTTGCTCTATAAACAGGCCCACTTAATTGCTCTTCTACCACCACCCAGAAGCAGAGCTGTTTGGCTATTTTAAACGCGTGTCTCAAATCATCAACTGACGAAACAAAAATTGTTGAATGCCTTCCCCGGCTGCCAGCCCGGGGTTTAATAATAACTGGCAAGCGGGTAGCGGGTAGCGGGTAGCGGGTAGCCTGAATTTCATAAAAAAATTTTTTCGCCCTGTTAAAAGTCCAGGCCGCTGCGCCGTTTGCGACCGGTAAATTATGCTGGAGCAATTTTTTTTTAAACAGCCATTTGTCATCCATCCAATCTAGGCTTGAGTCATTGTAGTCTTGTGGCCTCGGCAATCCTGAAAAAATAATTGTTGGTTTGCTATTTGACATCTGCTGTTTTTTTAAAAATTCTTTTTTTGTCGCTATGTAGGTATCGAAAGGCTTACCAAATAATAAAAGTTCTTTCATTTCAATTCCGCGCTTTTGTGCTTCTTCCCACAAAACTTTTGCCCTAAGAACTTTGCATTTATTTATATCTTCTTGTAAGCCAATTATGCCTAAAAATCTCCCCAGACGAAAAAACCTTAGGCTTAAATTTATTTTTATAAATATTTTTTTAATTACCGTGGACAGCGGGTTAAAAAGCAACACCTTGCGTACCGGAGTTAGCCAAAGATTCATAGACTCAAAATACCAAGCCAAAAAATGCGGCGTTGGGTTTTTGCCGCAATAAACACAAACTTCGGTTTCATTAGTAATCGAGTTATTTTTTTGCAAATTTTTTGCGCCAGAATACATAACCTAATATTAGCCCGAAGGTACAAATAATGACAACTATGGGCCACTTACCGGCTATAATTTTTTCTTTGCCTGCATCCGCACTAACCACATTATTTTCCACCTGTTCACTAGCCAAACCTTCTTCCGCCTCACTCCCCTCAAAAATTGTTGTCTCGTTTTGCAAATTTTCTTCTTTTGGAGAATTGAACGCGTTTTCAAATTCAAATTTCAAATCCGCAGGCGGAGGTAACAAAGGTTCGATTTTGGGCATTTTACTCGGGTCAGCCGGCCTGGCAAATGCTAAAAGAGGAATAGATATCCCAATGACAACTAACGCAAATCTTATTTTTTTAAATCTTAAATCATAAATCATAAATCTTAAATTATTTTAGTCGCTGGTCCAGCTAATTTGCTGATACCCTTCCGAAGAAAGCGGGTACCCTGGCGGCGGACCATAAAGCAAATTGGAATCGTAAGTATAATTTCTGGTTTGGTACCCAGAATAGCCGCTGCAATAGCTGTAAAAAGCCGCTCGTAAAAAACTGGAAATAGAACCATAAACCGTAAGCGTATTTTTTGTTGTGTTTGAAAAACAAAACCGCTGTATGGCGCCGTTCTGAGCTATCATTGCGGCATTTATTTCTAAATCGTTCGGGGAATAGTAAGTTACCAAAACATTCCTTTCCGCCATTAGACCCAAAACATGGTTGCCGTCCTTGGCCAGGTAAGTAATGTTGTTAGGAATGTATATTTTTGCCTGTTGGTTGGCAGTGGTTGTGTATTTGGTTGCCGCAACCGTTACTCGTCCGTTAACAACCCCTTCTACCCAGACATTGTCTTTAACAAAAATTACCCCACTTGAGGGCATGGTCATAGTGTACTGTAAAACCCTTCCGGTGGAAGAATAATCTATGTCTTCCGAATGAGCCTGACCTAAAGTGTCATAACCGGTACCATGAGTCCTCAAACCGTTAACTTTATAAACCGAGACTGTCGCATTTGAATTAAACACCAGAGAATAACCATAGTAACCGGAGCCGGAAGGCGGCAAGTCCGCTTGTCCGGTTGCCATATTTTCCAAGTCACTAAAATTCCCAGTAAAGCTGGAAAATAATATGTCCGGGACAGAAACCTGCCAAAATGCCTGTGTAGAGGCCGGGGCAGTTCCCCAAATTGCCGCATGGGTACCGCTGCAACCGTCTCCTGACTGGCAGGTATAATTTGTTTTGGCAGATGTAATTGGCGCGTTGCCTACACCGTTAAATTGTATTCCGCTATTTGAATGAAACTTACCGTAAAAAGTCGTGGCACTGCCCACGCTAACATAACTGTGAGTTAAAAATCCATATTGCGCCAATGAAGGAATACCGTAGCGAACCGTGACTGTCCTTTTTTGCTTTGTGTTGTCCGTGGTATAGCCGGTTGATTTTATAGTAACAATTGTAGATCCCGGCAAAGGCGGAGTAATTTGCAAAGAATATTCCCCAATTTTTTGGTTTGTGTCTTTGTCAATGTAATCATGAATATATGGTCCCGGCGTTGTTGAAGCATTCCCGTCCCAGTAGTCTGTTGTAAAATGAGCGAGCCTCCACTGATAGTAGTTAACCCCGGCTTCAGCAATATCAAACGCCTGCTCGCGATTTACAGTAGAGCGAATAACCCTAAGCTGGGCGGCGGCATAAGCCAATACGCCAACCATAACCATTGCAAAAATAAAAATTACCACCAAATTGTAAACAATTATGGTTCCACTTTGGGAATTTGAAATTTTTGATTTAAGATTTAAAATTTCCGCGGTCATAATTTTTCCTTTGTTAAAATTTTTAGTCGCCCAAATTAGTCTTAAGCCCTCTTATTGCCGCGCTGGCCGTAACCGAATAATAATTTGTATTTGTCACACCGCCTTTGTTATAAACTTTCAAATCCATTTTAATAAATTTTACAGTCGTGACATTTACCGGCTGGATAAGAGCGGTTTGAGATCCTGTGTAAGCTCCGCTATAATAGTAAAATACCGCATTGCCGCCGTTGGCAAGATTGTTCTGCACAGTAGTAATTTTTTCATTTCCGGAATTGTAGGCTAAGGGATTTCCGGTGGGTTTTATTAGACCTCTCATTAACGCGCCGTTTTGAACAAAATAACGGACTCTTTCCACATCTGTGCCGCCGTCTAAGTTAGCATAAAAAGTTAAAGTCTGCTCGCTTGCGGTTTCTAATTGGTACGCCCCGGCAGACGAAACCGCCGCGTTCCTAAGTTCGTTAATTATACTGAAAGAAAGTTTTCTTGCTTGGTCACTGTCAGCAAGTAAATTTGACTGCTTGCCGGACGAAACAAAAACATTGGAAACTAAAGCTATAAGCCCCACAAAAACCAACACAAAAATAAAAACCGCGACAATAACTTCAATCAGGGTAAACCCGGCACCACTTTTAAAAAAATTAATGAGGTAAAAATTTGATTGCGATTTCTCCCGCGCAGCACTTGATTTTCGAATATGCTTAAAAAGTGGTGCCGGGTAAAGCCCTTTTTTGAAATAGTCAAAAATTCTAAATTTCAGGCTTTGAATATTATTTACAATTTGAAATTTGTAATTTGGCATTTATTTTACGGGCTCATTAACACTTCATAGGGCTGATTGCCGTTAACATTTATCCCGTCTATGTTATAAATTTGGTAGCCTGGCATAGTCACATCTAAGTCGTAATTATTGCCCGAAGTTAAATCTCCAAAATAAACCTGTCCGGGCGTAAAACACCCGGAAACATAATTAATATTTATGGAGGTCAAAATTGGCGTTTCTTTGTCGTCAGTTGTCGCAAGATACGCTTTATAACGAATATAACGAGTACTGTCATGGGCGGAAGAAATATTGTTTCCGGAAACAGTATAATAAGTTCCGGAAGTTCCGTCCGGACCAAAATAACTCCATGGCCCGTTTATGTTGTTTGAAGAAGTCAACTGAAATTGTAAAGTAGTGGAGGCGTGCTGAGTGGTTGGCTGCCAGGAAATAGTTGTGAAATTAGTACTCCCGGTACCGGTGTCAAAGGTAGAAGACTCCAGCCAACCGGAAAGCAAATATCTGCCGGTAACTTTTTTTAAACGCAGACCTGTGGGTACAGAATTTATATCTACATTTCCGTCGTCTTGAAAATATCTGTCAGGCGTGGAAGTGGACCAATTCTGCGTACCCCCGCCCTGCGTCCAATCACCCTGAACCCAAACACTCCCTCCTGTAGTGCCATAATAGTCTTGCGGCTGGCTGCCGCCTTTCCGCAAATGTACAGAAGCGCCTTCCAATGCTGTTCCGGTAGAGATGTCTTTAACAATTACCAAAAGGCTGTTGGCTGTGGAGTTAGTGCCTAAAACCATGGTAAAAGTTTGGCTTGTGCCGGGAAGAACTTCTATTTTCTGAATTGGCGAAGTCCCGCGCACAACCCATGACTGACCAACTAAAAGCGTAGGAGTATAAGTGTCCCATTCAATATTCGTTAAACTGACCTGTCCGGCACTGGAAGTAAAGTCCTGGTTAAACCTATAGACATCCGGATTGCTTCCAATAAGCCTTTCCCCGTGAACATTCATATTTACACCACTAACACTTTGACAAAAACTATCCCAGGTTCTTATGGTTAAATTGGAAAATAAATCTATAAATAAACTTATTTCCGTAACCTGGCCGTTTATTACTGTGGCGTCGGGGTTAATGGGGCTGGGATTTTGAGCTGTTACCGGATAAGTCTGGTCAGTAGTGTAGCCGGATTTAGTTGCGGTAACTCTATAATTATTTATGGCCGCAGGCAGGCCGACCTCCACCCACTCGCCATTGCTGCCGCTTTGCCTGTCCAAAATAATCGTCGGTGAACTTGTGGGATGTTGAATATGTATATCAGCACCGGCAACAGGCTGGCCGGAGTAATTAAAAACTTTAACTTTAATTGCCCCCGCGTTACTTGTGCCCTCCAAACCCTTTGGCACTACATTGGTTACAAAATCCGTGACCTGGTTTGTTCCTGTGTTTAAAACACTCATTTTGACCTGTTTATAGTCAGCCGGTGCCGGGTCATTGGGACTGCCGCCCACTGTGCCGTCAGCCGTGTCGTCTACAAAAGTAACTTCATAAAATATTTTATAATTAAAAGCTTCGATTTTTACATTAACCGCGTTGGCAAAGTCTGCTAAAACCCCGGACGGGTTGCCATTTATAGTACCTACATCGTCATAGGGCATATTGCGGACAATTTCCAAATAGTTGGAAGCCAAACTGGCCAGCACGGTTTTTTCACGCGCGACTTTGACTGAACGTGACAAAACTAAAAACGAACTCAAAACACCGGACACTAACACTGCAAAAACCGCCATGCCGACTAACAATTCAACAAGCGTAAATCCCAAATTAAATTGTGCTTTTCCCCTCGCCATTTTATTGAATGTTTGTTTCAACCCGTTGACTTACAATTTTATTGTACCACTTTTACGATAAAAACATAAAATCAATCGCCACTGGTCTGAGAGCTTGTGCCTGGAAAGCAGGAAATTCCGACCCTGACATAAAATTGTAAAAACCCTTTAAACCGCCCAGGCTTTCGGATGTTGGAAAATTATGATTTTTACTAATTTCGTCATACTTTTGTAAAAGCTCATTTATTCCAACATGCGTGCCATGCTCCAACATATCTGCTTCTAATTCATCACTGCCGTCCATTATTAAGTTTATTATTTCTAATATTAACTGGATTAACTCTTGCCTTCTGTCCAGCAAATCTCCCGTCTCTTTTTTACCGTTTTTAAACGCGAAGAATCGGGAGGAACTATTCTTAGACCTCGGTTTTTGTCGGTCATATAATTTTTTAAAACTTAACCGGCAATAAATATTCCGAGTCATTTTCAGGAAGGCCGGAAGGGTTATCTTTTTTAAACACCAGCAAGCCTGTATCTGTTGAAGGTTTGCTAAAATTAATTAAGGATTCAAACGGTACAAAGTCAGCGGTCATCCAATCACCTTGCGCTTGCGCATAAGATTCGCCTAATACTTTCCCATTCTCGTCGAGCACCTGAACCGGAAAACTGGCTTCAAAAAACCAAGAGCCCTTTGCTTTGCCTGTAATTTTAAGAGGTGATGAAATTACCGAGTTTTCTTTAGGGCTGTCTATAATTACATTATTCGATGTTGATGCCGCATCTCCCAAATACTGGATTTTATACACTACCCCGGCTTTGTCATCGCTTACATACATTACTCCGCCTGGCCCTGGCAGAACATCTACCGGCCGTCCTAGTGCGGTTTCGCCGTCTTTGGCGAGCCAACCGGAAATAAAATCTTCCACCTGTGGTGAGCCTGTCGAATCCGTTCCCTCGTAATTTCCTTGCGCATCAAGTTTTATTCTTGATAGTTTATAGCCCGTGGGCTGTGTACGATTCCAAGAACCGTGGAAAGCCACAACAAGATCGTGCCAATAATCTTCCGGCCATCCTTCTTCCGGAATAAAAGCCAAACCTAAAGGCGCGCTATGGGCAGGGAGACCTATGACAGGGTCTTCCAAATGATAGCATCTAACTGTTTTATTTGGTTCAAAAGTAATATCACGAATTTGGAAACCGTAGCAATAAGGCCACCCGTAATTTCGCCCTTCTTGTACTTCATTAATTTCGTCCGGCGGCAAATCGTCGCCCAAATGATCCCGCCCCATTTCCGTTGCCCAGATTTTTCCGTCAACTGGATTGGTTGCCATAAAAACCGAGTTGCGCAAACCGCTTGCGACTTTTTTAAAATCGGTCCTGTCTTTATTCATAGAATAAATTGAAGCCAAACGTTCGTCCTTTTCATAACATACGTCGCAACTAGACCCTATGGAAACATATAATCTACCATCACTCCCAAAATGCAAAGTACGTGTAAAGTGCCGACCGCCTTTGGGCAGATCTATAATTTTTCGCCCTTGGTCATCACTATACAAATCCAGTCGAGTAATTTTATTTTCTTCTGCAAAGAATAAAGTAATATCGTCAATAGCCAAGCCATGCGGACGAACTAAATTTTTAAAGGCGGCATTTTGGGATATTACTTGCCCGTTCTCAATTTGCAATTGGGTAATGATTCCTTCACTTGTCTGGCTTACCCACATATTACCATACCTATCTATGGCCATTGCTCTCGCGCCCGGCAAATCTTTAGCGAAGATCGATATAGCAAAACCCTTGGGGACTTTTAAGGGAAAGTTGGTATTGTTTTGTGTTTCTGGCAAATTCGGGTCGTTCGATTTTGGCACCAAATCTGTAATATCCCCGCTAGGATTCCTAAAAGCCGGTCACGCTCCTCTAAAATTTTTCCATACCCAACTCCCTGCCCATAAAATTATGATCAATGCTATTGCCACTCCCAGTGGCTGTAAATTTTTTTTCATAAAGATTTGTTGATACAAACATTCTGACATTCTGCAGAATGTCAGAATGTTATTTTTGGTTGCTTAAAGCCACTTTAACGCCAAGCACGATTAACACGACGCCAATGGTTTTTTCCGCGAATTTTTGCACACGCTGGAATTTGGCTCTTACCGCGCCGACTGAAATTACAAACGCTACAAAGCCAAACCAAAGCATTGTCATACCTATCATCTCCAAACCATATAACGCCTGAACAAACCTTGGAGTTTCGGGGCTAATAACTTGCGTAAAAAGCGCGAGCAAAAACAAAGTAACTTTGGGGTTTAAGACATTGGTCAAAAAGCCTTGTTTGATGACAATAAATTTAGACATGTCTTCATTTACAGATCGTGATGCGTCAATATTTGCAATCGAGCTTTTAGACCTTAACGACTTTACACCTAAAAATATTAAATAACCGGCGCCGAAAAGTTTTATTACGGAAAACAAAACTATGGATTTAGAAATTAAAAGACCAATGCCTAAAAGGCAATAAGCAATATGCACAACCATGCCCAAGGAAAGTCCAAGCGCAGTAAACAGCCCGCTACGTCTGGAATACACCAGGGCGTTTCTGACTGTGAGCACAAAATCCGGCCCCGGCGACATCACTGCCAAAAAATGCACACCCGCGACTATTAAAAATTCGTTTAAATAATTCACCCAGTATATCAACCTCCCATTCCAAACGCCTGTCTGGAATTTTTGTATTTAATTAATCGTAAACCCAAAAACTTGCGGCCTTGATGAGTCTTTAGGTAATTCTCTCGGCGTTTGGCATCTTCCGAATGGGTACAGCCTTCAAAATAAATAAGCTTGAAAGGTATCATAAATTTAGTGGTAAAAGTCTTGCCTTTCTTATGTTCTTCTAACCGTCTTTTTAGGTTACTGGTGTAGCCAATATATCTTGATCCATCTATCAGACTTTCTAAAACGTATACATAGAAGAACGAAATGGGAGGTTGTATTACTGGGTTCATAAAACTCATTCTTATAATCTCAAGATTATGAGAATATTTTTTTAAATTGCTTTATCTATTTTCTCTTCTATTTCCTTAGCCTCTTCCTTGATTTCCGGCCAAATCCTTTTCCAAAAATTCGGATGGTCAACCACAATTTCGCTAATAAACGCAAAAGGCAGGGCAACTAAAAAAACTACAATTAATATTCGCCACGAAAATTGCGCGTCTGTGGCAAACATGACTGCTATCAAGTCCTCTACAGTGCCCATTACCACACCAATAATTAAAAATTCCAAAAGCCTGATTTTTTGTCTGTGGGTCACGGTTATTTATACCTTTCGACTACCGACCCAACAACAACGCCTAAAATTACTGCCAAGCCGCCAAAAAACAGCATTTTAGCCCCGTGTCGGAGCGTATTAATTTTTAACAACTTCGCGCTAAAACAACCCAACAAAAAAAGTCCGGCCAAACTGGCAATTATTGATGCCCAAAAAGCGCCCTGGCCGGAGCTAAAAACATAAGGCAATAACGGAATAAAGCCGGCTATAAAATAAGACAAAAACATTGCGATTGCCCCGCCGGCAGAAGTTTTAATTTCCGCTTCGCCTTTTTGCTCTAGCTGTTCAACCGAATGCTGAGACAAAAGGCTACCAACCCCCATAGAAAAGCCTTCCACAAAAATTAAAACTATGCCGGTTAAAACTATATTCCGGTTAGACACACCCGCTACCGCAATGCCGGACAAAAGACCGACCGTGGAAACCAAACTGTCCTCCACGCCGAAAACAATGTTGCGGATGTAAGTAGGCGATTCTAAATATTTATTGATTAATATCATATTTCAACCTAATAGGTTCTTCAGATTATCCGCGCGAGTTGCCACGATTTGCGTAAGCTTATTGTTGAAGCTATTTCTTTCCAAATGTAAATGTCGACCATGACCAGGCATAGAAGCGTTCAGTCCTGTATGCCCCACGGTTCCGATTTTTTCTCCGGATTTAACCATTTGCCCAGCTCGGCACTCTACAGTTTCTAAATGGCAATAACGATAAAAGCACTGTTCATGAGGTGAATACACCACCACGGTATTACCCCCTTTCCAAGAACTCGTAGACATTTTATTATTTGGCACCCAACCGGATTCTGCTAGACAAATGTATCCGGAAGTAATAGATGCGACTTCCTCGCCCTCTTCAATAAATAAATCTAACGCGTCTGAATGATTTAGTCCTTCTCCGGTGTTAATACTTTTTAAAGGTAAAGATCTATTTTGACTAACAAACTCCTTGGACAGACTTTGTCTTAAAAAAATAAAAAAATCTTGTTTGGTGGGTGGGTGTAATTTTTCTAAAATTTTTACAACCGTTTCCGTGGTCGAATCTTCGTGCGGTCTGGCTTGTGATGCCTGCGACAGAAACCTGTCTGAATAAAACATGCAGGACATTAAATACGGATTGGAAACAAAATTCGCATAATCCCTGCGATTAGCTAATTCCAACGCATTATTTACCCATAAAGGCATTTGCTCATTTTCAGGTAAGGCCTTCCATTCAGGCTTCGCAAGATAGTCCGGCTCATTGCTTTTTCCCTCAAGTTCATTTAGCCCTTTAGAGTCAGTAACTGCTTTATTTTCAGGATTTTCCTTGCCCAAACTCCTTCTGGCTCCTTCAATACCCAACGCCCCTAGTCCGGCAAAAATAAATTTTCTTCTATCCATAAAATTATTCTATTTCCCTTTTAAGCCACTTATAAAAATCTTTTTCCACATTTTCCATTTCCCACTGGCCAATAAAGGGCACTTTGTCGCTATGCAGGGATTTTACCAGTTTTGTGATTTTACTGTAATGCTTTGGCAAAGTTTCTAAAGTCAAAAGCGGACCCTTTGAGATTTCAAGTTTTGATGTTTTTGGCGGGGACGCTAAGCGTCCCTTCTGCCGCGCTAAGCGCGGAGGCCAATAGTAAACGCTTTTTATGCGCGGGATAATACCGTAGCAGGCACACAGCCGCTTTTCCAAAACTGCCATGCCGATTTTGTCGGCTTCTTTAGTAGAATTGGTATTTACCACTACCCAAATAAGTTCTCTGTCTGCCATATTCTTTGTCATTGCGAGTTCCAAGACTAACGAGGGACGAAGCAATCCATTATTTAGATCGCTTCGGATGCACTCACGATGACACAAACGGTTGTCATTGCGAGGAGGAGTGCGGCCGACGACGAAGCAATCTATCAGATTATTTGATTATACAGATCTTCCCACTCTGGGTTGGATTTATTTATTAAATCAATTTTCTTTTGCCTGGAACCGGCCTTAATCTGCTTTTCTCTTAAAATTGCTGATTCAATATTTTCGGTAGCTTCATAATAAACTAATTTGTTTACATTGTATTTTGTAGTGAAACCTTTTACTATCTTATTTTTATGCTCATAGCCTCTTCTAATCAGGTCGTTTGTTACGCCGGTATATAAAACAGTATTAGCGTAGTTTGTCATTATGTAAACGTAATATTGCTTAGTGAACATAGATTGCTTTGTCGGATGCACTCCTCGCAATGACAAGCATTTTCTGTTATCGCGAGCCGCGAGTCTAACGAGGAGCGCGGCGATCTATTCTATGTTTAGATTGCTTCGCTCCTTTCAGTCGCTCGCAATGACAGACAACACTACCTCGCGCTCGCGCGGCCCATCCAATTCCACCAAAACCACCCTCTGCCAAACCCCTAAATTTAATTCACCTTCCAATACCGGCAACATTACTCCTGGACCGATAATCGATGACAAAATATGATCCACAACATGATCAGGGTTATGCGGGTGGCGGTAATTCAACTTTGGCATTAAAGCCTCAAAGGCGTCCAAATAATCCTGGTCTGTGCCGCCAGCGTCCAAATCCGCCGTGGTAATGGCGCAGGTAGTATGTTTACAGAATATATGCACTAACCCCGCTGTCGCTCCGGCCCAAGCCTGCCCCGGATCCCGATCCGGGGATCCGGAATCCATTTTTTTCTTTAAAAACTGATTAACCAAATCTGTAATATCTACAATTTCTTTTTTCTTTTTTGTCTTTATAAATTTTGTCATTTTTGTCAATTTTGTTCATTTTTGTCATTATCACTATTTTCCCCTACCGATGGCTTTTCCTCTATCTCATTCACCTCTATCCCGCCCACCCTCGCCCCCTGGGACCCTACCCTTGCCCATTCGACAAATTTTTCCAAATTAAAATCTTCGCCGGAAACATCTACTTCCACGCTCCCGTCTTTGCCGTTTTCAGCTTTGCCAGTTAAACCCAACTCCACAAACTTTTCGTAACTGCTCCACCTGAACCCCACGCCTTGAACCTGTCCTGTAATTTTTAGCTTAATGTGTTTAGTCATAGAAAAAATTATCTTGAGCCTAGTCGAAAGGTAATTTTTAGCTTAATGTGTTTGGTCATCTCTTCCTTAATTTTGTCAATTTTTTAAATTTTGTCATTTTTGTCATTTGAACGAAGGCCTTACCTTTATCCCTAATGAAAGCTGCTCCCTATGCCCGACTGGTTTAATTATTACACGGCGATGGTCTGCGTCGGCATTAACCTCCACCCTGTCCCCTTCTTTCCATCCCAAATCCTCCAAAACTTTTTTGGATAGGGTAACCGCCAAACTATGCCCGGTTTTAAATATTTTCCTCATATCCCTTTCCTGTCATCCTGAACTTGCTTGCCCCGTAGCGAACCGAGGGTTCTGCTACTGGGGATTCAGGATCCAGAATTAAAACGCTTCTTCCTTATTATAATCCTTCCCCGCCCAAAAAACCAGTTTGACAACCCATATAAAAAGGTGAAGGAATTTACTTAGGCCGGGTAACGCCCGCGTCCGTAAACCAGCCTCCCGAGTCCTCCTTTTGCGGAGTCGACACGGGTTTCCGCACCCCCGTCATAGGGAGGCTGGTTTTTTTCAGGAGGATTAATGATTTTTGGTATTCCTAATCGCCCTCGATGCCATTGGCGCGAGGCGATTCTTTTTATTCATTCAAATAAAAGTTCCTCGGAGTTCTACTCCGAGGAACTTTGATTATGAAGTTTTAATATGCTCCAGCGCAAACTTCAAATCCGCCCCCACCTTTTTCCGCGGGTTAAAAATGTTTAAAGGATCAAAAATATTTTTTACCTCTTGGAATAGCGCGATTACGTCTTTGCCATACATTTTTTCCAAATACGGCGTCCTTATTAGCCCGTCGTTATGTTCAGCGGTTATGGTACCGCCGTAGCGCAAAACCAAATCGTAAACCTCGTCCGAAAGTTTAGGAATTATTGCGCGCTGGGATTCGTCTGCCAAATTCATTAAAGGAATAATATGGAAATTGCCGTTACCCATATGCCCGGCCACGGTGTAAACAATTTTGTCTTTGTATTTATTTAAAATTTGATTTAATTCAGGCAAAAACTTAGGCAGTTTTTCCGGTAAAACCGCGATGTCGTCTATAAACGGCGCTGTCGCTTTCCCGGAAACGTGTTGGCGCAAAAGCGCAAATGATTCGCGGCGTATTGTCCAATACTTTTGAACTTCGGCTTCGCTCCTGCAAATACGGGTTTTAATATGGAATTTACCCTGTACTTCCCGCTCTAGAAGCGAAGCTTTCTCATTTACTTCTTCCTGGCTGTCGCCGGTAAATTCAGCTATTAAAATAAGCTTGGGCATACCGCCGGTTATGGCCATCCATAATTCCGGCAAAAATTGCAAAGCTAACCTTACTATATTACCTATTCCCGCAAAGCGGGATCCCGCTCCGCGGGACATTTTTTTAAGCATCCCTGGCATAAACCTCACTGCCATTTGCAAAGTCTGGTCATCGTAAGACTCAAAGCTCTCCGGCCTGTGCTGGACCACATCAGCCACAATCTCCCCCAAATTTGAAATTTCCTTAAGGAACATCACCACAAGAGCGTTTTTTGGATACGGCTCAATTAGGCGGAAGCGAATTTTGGTCACCAGTCCCAATGTGCCCTGCGAACCCACAAAAAGTTTGGCGAGATTAAATTTTATGCCGTCCCAAACTTCCCAAAGCAAATACCCGGCGGAATTTTTGGAAGTTTTGGGTTTAGCGGCATCTATTAATCTTTTATTTTCCTTAATAAGATGAAACATTTTCCTATAAATCTCGCCTTCAAAATTCGGCAGTTTCAACTTTTGCTCCAGTTCGCGCTGTTCTAAATCGGTAAAGGTGTATTCGTTGCCGTCCGAAAGAACCACATTTAATTCTTCCACGTATTTATATGTCTGGCCAAAAGCCAAACTTTTTTCACCTGCGCTGTTGTTGCCCACCATACCCCCGACCGTATTTAAACTTTTTGATGCCGTATAACAAGGCAAAAGCAAGCCCCGAGCAAGGCCGAGGGGCTCAAAGTCCCGGTAAAAAACCCCTGGCTCAATTTCCACAAAATTCGGTCCCCAGCCTAAAATGCTTTTAAAGTGAGTGGTAAAATCCGCAATAATGCCTTCGTTTAAGGGTCCGCCGGACATATCGGTACCGGCCGAGCGCGCGGTGATTGATAACCCCCCCTCATTCCCCCCCTTTTCAAAAGGGGGGGTTAGGGGGGGTTGCTTTTGTGCTGACACAAATCTTACCAAAGCCTTTACATCTTCCGCATCTTTTGGATGCACGACGCACGCCGGCCTAACCTCAAAAATGCTCGCATCGCGGCTGTATTTAATAAGCGTTTGTTCGCTATCGTCGACCTCGCCCTTTATTTTAGTTTTGATTTCATTGATGTTCAACATACATTGATTTGATCATATCACGAATGTAAACTTTTTAACCTCATATACCACATCCTTTCGCTCCACCACAATTTTCCATTTTCTGTGTTTTGCGATTTTTGCCAACTGATGGTTAGGATTAAAGGCTATTGGCCTACCCACCAAAGTCAACATCGCCACATCGCTCTCCGTATCACCCACCGCAATCGATTGTTTCCAGTCAACTTTTATTTTTCGCGATAAAATAAAATCCATTAAAACTTTCTTTTTATTAAAGGCCGGGTCCACATTTAAGACTTTGCCGGTAAAGCGCCCGCCCACCACCTCCATTTCCGTGCCAAAAAATTTATTAAAACCAATAGCGCGGGCATAGTCGGCCACAATATAAGAGGGCGAACCTGAAATTGCCACTAAAAAATATTTTTGCTTTTTTAATTTTTTTATTAAATCCCGCGTAAAGCGGTAGACACGGTCTTTTTGCGCCCTAATCACCGAGCGCGCTATGTGAAAAACGCGCGCTGATGATTTTCCGGCAATGTATTCAATGTAGATCTTAACTACTTTGTTAATGTAGTCGGTATAACTTCCCTTCCTGTCCAGCCAGGCCAAATACTCTTTCTGTACTTCTTTGTCTGCCTCTTTGGGGAAGATACCGTGCGCCACCAAAGCCCGCACAAGCTCAATAACCAGACTTGAACGGAATATGGTGCCGTCTATGTCGAAAATGGCTAAACGGATGCTTTTCATATAAGTCGTATAAGACACATCAGTCCTACTTGTCTTATTATAACACTTAAAAAAACGGCGCGAGGGTCCTCCGAGCCCCCTCGCGCCTAGGTTGCTTAGAACCACCCTTTATTAGGGGACAGTCTAAGCCCGTCAAAAAAACCCAAGGGGGGTTGTTTTTCAAAAAACCCCTCCTTTAATTTGACGAGCTTTTGCTGGCCGGGAAAACTCGTCAGGATCAAGAGATATTCGATAAACATAAGTCTCATTTTAAATTCAAAAATACTTTTGTCAACCCCCTTACGCATTGACAAAAAAAAGAGGCGCGCCGGGTTTACACATGTCGCGCCCAAAAAAAAACGAAGCGGTAGCCAGGTGATGGCCGCCGGGTGGCAAACATAAGCCTTTCTCTGCCATTCCGGAATCGCGAGTCTTCAAGCGATATCCGAAATCCAGAATCAAATATAAACAACAAAACCCCGAGCCTACACTCGGGGTTTTAGCTTAAAATATTTTAACTCACGACCAAAGATGCCACGCTAAAATGTTTTTTGCTCACCAGACTTTTACCCTGGGACAAAAAAACTTTGGCGTTTAAAATTTCAAACAATACCGGCTCATTGCTTTTAGAAAAATGCACAATAACATTTCCCATTTCCGAAGCGTAATCAATGGGTTTTTTAGCAACCTTAACCGAAAGCACATCGGCTTCCGGTTCGTAAGACATTTGGATCTTTTTAACTTTTTTCATACTGTTTTCTCCTTCCCGGATAAAAAGTAATAATTATCTTGGTTGATTTCTGAACTTTATAAACAACTCTTAAAACATGGTTATTGTCCAACCGCTTTTGGGCTATAAATAAAGGCAGACGGTCGTAGTCTATAAAATCGGGATTTTTAACAGCATCATCAATTTGCTCTTCAGAAAATTTATGGTTAGCTAAAATCTTAAACTTCTCCCTGGCATGTTTGGTAAAATGAACCTCCATAACCGTATTATAACACTAATCTGATGATGTCTCAACCAAAACCCCGCCCGGGGCTTTTTTATTTGACAAAGTAGTAGCAGTAGTAGTACACTCGGCTTAAGTAAATAACAGGAGGAAATGAAAACGGATTTTGACTGATTAGCCAGTCAAGAATGGGCACTTTTGCCTACCGTCCCTTCGTCGGTTACCGTTCGGTTTCTGGTTGTTTTTAATCGCTTTTTTGGAAAAATTTAATCT
>JBBTRN010000046.1:0-1777 GCA_038065175.1 Patescibacteria group bacterium
GTTTTATTTTATGAATGACGCCATGGTGACTATGTTTAGTTTTATGCCCATTTTCGCCCATACAACGCTTGGGATTCCCTTTAAAGAGCTGACACTTTTACTTCTAGGAGTCCAAATTATTGCTTTCCCAGCAGCCTGGTTTTCTGGCTGGCTGTCAGACAAAATTGGCCAAAAGCCAATTTTGCTCACAACTTTGGCAGGTTGGTTTGCGCTTACTACGGTAATATTTTTCAGCCAAGCGCCCTGGCATTTTTATATTGCGGCTCTATTCGGAGGATTGGTCATAGGCTCTTCCCAGGGAGCGGCCAGAGCTTGGATGACCAAACTCGTGCCCGAAGAAAAGCGCTCGGAATTTTTCGGCTTTAACGGTTTTGCTTCCAAAATTTCTGCTACCACCGGCCCGGTAATTTTTGGCGCTTTGGCGTCTTTTACCGGGAACCAGCGCTGGGGTGTATTAGCCATGTTGCCGTTTTTTGTAGTATCTTTCGTTATTTTTAGTAAAATAAAAGAAACTTAATCTTCTCATATGAAAGAATCTGAACAGTTGCCAAAAGAAAAATACCCCAGTCGAAGACAGCTGTTAAACAACCTTGCTAAAGGGGCGGGGATAGGCGCTGGAATACTTCTATTAAACGAATTAATCAATCCCCAGGACAAAACTCAAAACATTGATATGATTGTAAACCAACTTTCCCAAGAGTTTCAGGTGGCGCCTTGGGCATTACTCAATGAACTAAAACAACTCCACCAAAAACCAGAAGGCTCGGCACTTACCCTAACTCACCCGAAAACCCAGCGAAAATACCAAATCTTTTTTTCAGAGGGAAAATTGAAAATTGAAGAAAATAATAGCCGAATTTAATTTTTTTATATATTAATTATAACAAAAGTTGATTAATAAATTATTAGCTAGTCTTTTATTCGTTTGCCATTTAATAATAGTATTTATTATTCTTTTTGGTTGGGCTTTTCCCTATATTTCATCAGTTTATTTGATAATCCTCATCGCGACTTTCCTTTCCGAAACAATTTTAGGCTATTGCCCTTTAACCAAATGGGAATTCCTTTTGCGTAAAAAGCTAGAGCCAAACTTAAATTACGATTATTCTTTTTTAAACTATTACGGCTATAAACTTATTGGTGATAAATTTCCAACTAAAATCATCCGCCCCGCTGCTTTAGTGTTTTTGATTTCATCACTAATTATTTTCTTTATCAAAAAATAATTTATGCTCACTACCGCTCATTTACTCACCGGGGCCGCTGTTGGTAAAATTACCGGCAATGTATTTTTGGCAATACCCCTGGCTTTTTTACTCCACTATATTTTGGACGCGATTCCACACTGGAATCAAAAACCGGTTTTAGGGTATAAAGAGTCTGGATTTAACGGGGCGGTTAAAGCTGATTTATTTATAAAGGCTACGGAACCTGCTTTGGGGCTCGTATTAACCACATATTTAATCTTTACCCAAAATCAAAATATTATTTTAGCCATGGTATTAGGGGCGTTCTTCGGATGGTTTCCGGATTTACTGGTTTTTTTACGCTGGAAATACGGACTTAAACTCCCGCGCCCAATAGCATATTTTGAAACCACACTTCACAAACATACTACTTTCAAAAAAGGCATCTTTTGGCAAATAGTATTTTGTGGAATTGCCATCTATATTTTGGCAGCATAATATAAATTCTAAACCAAAAAGAAGCTCCTCGCAGCATAGCTGCGAGGTATCTGCGGAATTCTCCGAAGCCTTCAACCCTGCTTCGTCCGTCC
>JBBTRN010000046.1:1787-7528 GCA_038065175.1 Patescibacteria group bacterium
CAGGGTTCTCCTCGCCTTCATCCCCGCAGCAAGCTACGGGGTATTTGGCGAAAGAGAATAAATGTATATGATAAAATGATTTTATGGAGCCATTAGCGAACAAAATTAGGCCGGTTGATTTATCAAATTTTGTCGGCCAAAAACATTTGGTGGGGGAGGGCAAGCCTTTAAAACAAGCGATTGAAAACCGCTATTTGTTTAGTTTTATTTTGTGGGGCCCGCCGGGGGTGGGTAAGACCACGCTGGCCCGCATCTACGCGAAAAGTTTGGAGGCGGATTATTATGAATTGTCCGCGGTGAGCGCGGGGAAAGAGGATATACGCAAAATAATTACAAATGACGAATTCCAAATTTCAAATGGCAAACCTAAGATTCTTTTTTTAGACGAAATTCACCGTTTTAACAAAGCCCAACAGGATTTTTTACTGCCCTTTGTGGAGAGGGGCGAGCTTTATTTAATTGGCGCGACCACGGAAAACCCTTCCTTTGAAGTAATAGCGCCCTTGCTTTCCCGTACCCGTGTGTTTGTTTTAAATGAATTGAATGAAAACGAAATGGCAATTATTATTAAGCGTGCTTTGGGTGGCATATTCGCACGAATTAGCCACCAGGAGGAATCAATATCAAAAGAAGCAAGTGACTGGCTAATAAAAATGGCAAACGGCGACGCGAGGCAAGCCCTTACAATGATAGATGCTTGTGTGCAGCTGTACGGCAAAATCGATATGGATAGCTTAAAACAAACCCTACAGTCCAAACATTTGCGCTACGACAAGGCCGGGGAGGAACACTACAATACCATTAGCGCGTTCATAAAAAGTATGCGCGCCAGCCAACCGGACACGGCTTTATATTATCTCGCCCGCATGGTGGAAGCCGGCGAGGACCCTTTGTTTATTGCCCGTAGGATGGTAATTTTCGCAAGCGAGGACATTGGCCTGGCGCAACCGACTGCGCTGGTTGTGGCCAATGCCGTGTTCCGTGCCTGCGAAACCATAGGCTACCCCGAATGCGCTATAAATTTAGCCCACGGCGTTGCTTACTTATCGCAAGCAAAGAAGGATAGATCAGCTTACGCAGCTTATTTATCCGCAGCGGGTGATGTAAAAGAGCGCGGCAATCTGCCTGTGCCCTTGAAAATCAGGAACGCACCGACTAAGCTAATGAAGGATTTGGGTTATGGAAAAGCGTACGAGAAATACCCGGATTCTAACAATGATGATAATAGTAACAATAACTATCTTCCCGAAGAATTAAAAGGTAAAAAATATTTGACATAAATATTACACTGTATTATTATACTATTACAGAATATTAATAAAAAATCATGCCGACGATTCAACGAGAAAAAACCGCCGTTTTAAGCGTCTCTTTACCAAAAAACCTCTTGAAGAGCGCAAAAAACTTTGCTAGAGAGGAAAATATTACCGTAAGTCAATTAGTAACCAAAGCTCTCAAAGGTTATGTTTTCATTGAAGAATGGAGTAAGCTTAGGCGGGCCTTCAGACCTCTTTCTAGGAAACTTAAAATCAAAAGCGACGAAGACGTAGAAAGAATATTTGGTTAAATATGAGATTAGTCTTAGACACAAATATTTACATCGCCAGCCTCTTGTATGAGGGTTTGTGTTTTGATTTAATGCGCATAGTTTTTGACCAAGGCAGTGGGCATGAAGTATATACTTCTAACCCTATTTTGGTTGAAATTTACAATAAGATTGCTTCCAAAAAAGAACAAATAAGCAGTAATAGTGTGGAATGGCTGATTTTCCAGATTAAAAACTTTACTTTAAGAACAGCCCCGAAAGAGAAAATTTTTGCGGTCAAAAGAGACCCTTCCGACAACAAAATACTTGAATGCGCTGTGTCTGCACGGGCTGATTTGATTATTACAATGGATAAAGATTTGCTCAAACTCAAATCTTTCCGAGGTACGGGTATTATTCATCCCAAAACCTTTCTATACATGTTGCCGAAGAATTAAAAGGCAAAAAATATCTTATCTAGCTCGAGTCCTTTTGCATTACTGTGCTAGCTTGCCCGTCCATAGCTTTAGCAACGGAGGGTACGCTGATGCAAAAGGTATAAAAAATTTTATGGCGAAATTCATTACTGTAATAATCAGTTGCCTTTTGTTGGCTACGGCCTGCAATAACCAGGGTACGACTTTGGAAACAGCTGATTTATCTAAAATAAATAACAATACCAGCGAAGCCAAAGACTTACATCCGGTTTCCCTTCCCGCTTTAATGCAAAAACAGTTTAACGGCAGGGATTTGGCACTAGGAAAAGTACTGGATGATAATTCTGCCTACACCCGCTACTATATAACTTATAAAAGTGGCTCATTAACTATTTCAGGAATTATGAACATTCCTAAAGGTACGCCGCCAATTGGCGGCTCCTCGACAGGCTCGGAGCCTGACGGCTGGCCGGTTTTGTTTTTGAACCATGGCCATATAGATACATCTGTTTATACTAACGGCAGGGGACTAAGACGGGAACAGGATTATTTTGCCCGCCACGGCTTTGCGGTTTTGCATAGCGATTACAGGAATCACGCGGAAAGCGACGACGACCCAAATTCCGAAAATAATTTCCGCTTAGGCTACACCGAGGATGTAATTAACGCTGTGCTTGCGGTTCAAAATAGCAAACTAGATAGCTTAAGCAAAACCAAATTCGGCATGCTCGGCCACTCTATGGGCGGGGGGATAACGCAAAATGTTTTAGTGGTTAAACCCGGGCTTATTAAAGCCGCAGTTTTGTACGCGTCCGTAAGTCCAAGGCAAAGCGATAACTTCGAGCGTTGGACTTTAGGCAGAAGGCAAGTGTCAGAGCGGATAATGACGACCTACCCCGCTCCGGGCGAGGAGGTTTGTAACGGTCTGGTAGAGGGGATAAACCAAAAATACCCAACACAACCTGACTATTTAATAAATGTCCAAACTTGGTGCGCGGGTGAAAAAAACTTGGAATTTTGGGACAATCTCTCGGCCGAGAATTTCTTTGAAAGAATTTCTGAACCTATGCTTTATTTCCACGGGGACAAAGACGACAGCGTGCCTTTTGAATGGAGTCAAAAAAGCCTAAAAAACCTTAAAGACTTGAATAAAAACGTTAGTCTGATAGAATACCGAGGACAACCTCATGAATTTACTCCGCCTACCTGGAACATATTTATGAATAAGTCTGCGGAATTTTTTAAACAAAATTTAAAATGAATTCGGAAGAAAATTTAAACCAGAAAAACTCGCCGGATCTTTTCCACCAACAAGCCATACCGCTATTTTTAACAGTGGTGGTCTTTTTAGGCTTAGCCGGACTTTTTTACGCCGTAATTTTTGGACTAAATCTTATACCCGGTACTTCAACCATTTCACTTAAAATCCGCTGGTACGACATTTTAATCGGCGGCACTATATATTTAAAAACTTCCGTGGACTTCGCGATTTTTATGGGCCGATTAATGGCTTCTAACCCTGGGTGGAAAAACCGCGTGGCAATAGAAATAGGAACCGCGCTAGGCAACGGGCTAGGTACAATAATAGTTTTAATAATTTGGACATTCTTTAAAGAAGTGGAGTGGCTACTTGCGATAATGATTCTATTAGCGGCCTTGGTGCTTTTTGAGCTGGCTTTTGCCTCTTTAGAACACTTTTCCAACTGGGAAGGGAACGGCAGGCTTAAGCATTTTTTGTATCTTGGGCTGAACAAAAGCCTAAAATTTGCCACTAAATTTACTGAACCGGTTACCCGAAAAATTTTGCCTGACCTGGGCGAAAAATTAAAAGGTTCCCAAAGCCTCCCGTGGAAAAAATTGCTAATGTTCTCTTTTAGCGTGCCGTTTATTTTAGGTTTAGACGATTTTGCCGGCTATGTCCCTCTGTTTAACGTGGTTAACGTGTTTGGTTTTAGTATTGGGGTTATTGGCGCCCATATGCTTTTAAATATTGCTCTATTTATTAACCCCCAGGCTACGGTAAAGGCCGTGCGCAACGAATGGGTGTCTTTTATAGGCGCCTTAGCGTTTGTGGGCCTGGGTGTTTGGGGTTTGGTAGAAGTTATAAAAATTATTTTTTAGAATACTTCAATTTTTTTCTTTCATCGCCAATATGCTAATCTTGTTGCATGGAGGCTCGATGAAAAAAGTCTACAGATCCTTGATTGCGGCGGGTGCCACTGCATTTCTCGGCGTCTGCCTGATTCCTATGTTCTTCTCTCTCTGGCGAAAAGACCGCCAGGACATAAGAACATACGAACAGCGGCAAAGGGAGGCGAAACTGTGGTGGAAGCCATAGTTGAGCCTCCCGCTCAATTCCATCTTGTGGATAATTATAAATTTTAAAAAAAATTATCCTTTTATTTAAGCCATATTTTTTCTTGTAACCACTTATTAATTACCAATCATCAATAATTTTACCTAAAGCCCTTGATTTTATTGTGTTTTAATATAATATTTAACTTAAGACTAAATTAATTTCATCTTCAACACTCTCCCTAGCCCTTCCCATTAACAGAAGGCAGGGGAAGGGATATGGGGAAGATGCAAAGGAAACTAAAAATGACAAAGTCAGAACTTTTGCAGGCTTTGGCCGACAAATTGGGCAAAACTCGCAAAGAAGCAGGCGAAATTTTAGAAGCAGTGGTTGGTTTGGCTTATGCCACAACCAAAAAAGAAGGGGAATTCACTATTCCAGGTTTGGGCAAATTGGTTAAAAAAGACCGCCCAGCAAGAATGGGTAGAAACCCCGCAACCGGCGAATCAATACAAATTCCGGCTAAGAAAGTCATCAAATTCCGCGTCGCTAAGCAGGCAAAAGAGGCAATCCTCTAAAATTTAAGCAAAATTTTGTACAAAACCCTCTTTTCTAAGGAGGGTTTTGTTATTTTAAAATATCTATGCTATAATATATAAAATATATGTCTGAAAATTTCGGACAAAATATAAAATCATCAATAAAAGAAACCAATAAACAGGTGATCTCGCAAACCATGGGCTTTATTAGCTCGGCTTTTGTGCTTGTTGCGGCTTTAGCTTGGAACGAGGCGATAAAAAACCTTATTTCCAGATATTTTCAGGCCGGCACAGGCATAGCTTCGCTTTTTATTTACGCCATAGTAGTTACCCTCCTCGCCGTTATGATAACCGCAAGATTAAATAGGCTATCTGAAAAATACAAAAACGAAAATGAAGATAATAAATAAACAAATATTCCTGCACACAAAAAAACAATTTGAAATCGTGGATATTACATTGCACGTAAAAACCGCGGCAGTAGAATCGGGAGTTTTAAACGGCCAAATGACAATTTTTTGCCCGCACACCACGGCCTCAGTGAGGTTAAACCATAATGAGGAACTTTTAACCCAGGATTTTATGAAAGCTCTTTACCGCCTGGCTCCGGTTGACCAATCTTACGCTCACGATTTGTTCGAGGTACGGCGGAATGTAAGCCCGGGCGAGCGCACGAACGGACATGCGCACGTAAAAAGCTTTTTGCTCGGGTCTTCGGAAACCTTAATTATGGAAAAAGGCGAAATAATCCTAGGCAAACAGCAAAGTATCTTTTTTGTTGAACTGGACGGCGGGCGCGAAAGGGAAGTGCGCATTAATATTTTAGGGGAATAGTCCGCGGTTAGAAATTGCTGCCCCTAACTTGATTTCCGGCCTCTAAAAAAGTTTTTAGGTATTAGACCTGTTGTTAAATAATTTTTCGCCCAAAATATGCTCTTTCGCCA
>JBBTRN010000047.1:0-8997 GCA_038065175.1 Patescibacteria group bacterium
CCCCAAGGAAAGTATATCAAATTGCTGGGGAAAAGTTAGTTTCGTAATTCAAAGTATACGAGGGATAACGCTCAAGATTTGCCCGTATTCCTGGTAGTAACACCATATACGGACATCCTTGACTATCCCATTTGACCCAAAATTCCTTAAATCGCCAGGCTTCATTCTGGGCTTACAGCCTTGGGCTTGAAAGAGGAAAAAACTCAGACCCATTGTAAGCCGGCCGTGGGGCCCGAAATCCAGAGGGAATTCTTCATCTTGCACCCAGACCTCATAAGGAGGCTGTTTACTTACCCCCTTAACCACTCCCCGAAACCGCTTTGTTTTTCGCTCCAACATATAACCTCCTTCCTTGCAATATAACAAAAAAAACCGCCCTGTGGAAAGGGCGGTTTTTTGGCTGTAATTGCGAGGCTTGCCCCGAGTGTAGACAAGGGAACTTAGCGAAGCAATCTTGATCTAGATCCCTCGTCGCTATCGCTCCTCGGGATGAATTTGAAGTTTTACTTCAAATTCACCTTTCCTCCGGCTTCTTCTATCTTCTTCTTCCACTCTTCGGCCTGCGCTTTGGCAACATTTTCCTTAACTACCTTAGGCGCGCCGTCCACAATGTCTTTGGCTTCCTTAAGACCTAAGGCCGTAATTTCACGGACAACTTTAATCACCGCGATTTTATTGGCGCCGGTTTCTGTGAGTTCGACATTGAATTCAGTCTTTTCCTCGGCTGCGGCAACTGCTCCCCCAGCTGCGGGACCAGCAGACATCATCATGGGAGCAGCCGCGCTAACGCCGAATTTACCTTCTAACACTTTAACTAATTCGGAAAGCTCCAAAACGGAAAGCTTTTCGATTTGCCCGACTAAATCAGCAAACTTAGCAGGGACTTCAACTTTTACTTCGTCTGACATAATATTCCTTTCTTTAAAATTATTAATTTATGGTTTAGGTATCGATAGCCGTATCGTGTAGAGTTGTAGTCATACGTCCCACCACACCTGTTATCGATACTGTTATCGAAAACTAAAACTATTTTGCTACCATAGCATTCAGCACATTCATCAAACCCCTCAAATTCCCAGCCATTACATTCACAAACCCAGTTATTGGGGCGTTAATGGTGCCTACGACTTGCGCGCGCAATACGTCTTTACCCGGCAAATCAGCCAAAACCATAACCATGTCTTTGCCAACCACTTTGCCGTCTACCACGCCCTCTAAAATAGAGAGGCTCTTAATTTCTTTAGACAAGTTTTTAATTCCGCGCGCCGGGCCGGTTTCGTCTTCGGTCGAGACCGAAAGAATCACCGGCGCCTTATAATCCGCAATTTCTCCTTGTACCCCGGCTTCTTTCATTGCTTTTTTCACCAAAGTTAATTTGTAAACTTTGGAAAAAATATTTTCCTTGCGCAAGACTTGCCTGAATTTGGTAATGTCTTTTACGCTCGTGCCTTTGTAATCGGTAAACACCGCGGCTTTAGCGGACTTGAGATGTGTTACGAGCTCGGCTAAATCCTTATCTTTTTGTAATTTACTTTTTGGCATAAATATAATTCTGATATACAGATGGATGCAGATTTACAGATACCTACAGATCCTATCATCCACGGTCTTTTTAAACTTACTCGACCTTTAATAAACAAAAAACTCGGTTTTACCGAGCAGGGATTAACTCTACGCTGAACGCTTTACGCTCAACGCTAATCTGTCCTCGGTGGGCATCCATTTAGGATATTAACCCCGCTTTTTCCTCAAAAGGCGGAGACCAACTTTCTTGGGAAATATTGATTTTTACTATTTTATCATTATCAAAATAGCATGTCAAGCGAGGGTTCCTACTTTATCTGTAGGTATCTGTAAATCTGTTCTTATCTGTATATCTGCATTATTTAAACAAAAACTTCGGCAAATAGGCTATAATCGCCGCGAATTCACGCGCGTAATAATAAATCAATTCATTCCTGGGATAATACTCCCCTTCTGGCGAGTGCCAATAGACATCTTCAAACCCTAATGATTTAGCCATAATCACGCTCCTAGCCAAATGGAATTTGTCGGTAACGATGATTACGGATTTGGCATTGGGAAGTTTAGATTTTGAATTGCGCAAATTTTCAAACGTATTATGCGAATTTTCATCCAAAACCAAATTCAGGGGCTTTACCGCTTTACTCTGCATTGCCCTTTGCATGTAGGTAGCTTCGGAAATATCTTTGTCGGAAATCCGCCCGCCGGAAAGGGCTATTACAGGCGCGAAACCTAACTCATAAATTTCCAAAGCTTCTATGGAACGATTGTAAAGCGCTGGACTGTTAATCGCCGCGCCCATGACGATTATGGCATCAGCTTTTTTGTACTCTGAAGAAAATACAGCGAAACTGGCAATTAACAAGGCATCCAATAACAAAATTGCCGCACACAGCCACGCAAGCCACTTTAAAATTTTTCTAATTCTTTCCACCAAGGTATTATAGCAAAAAGGGTTGTTATTGAATCAATAATTTCATTGGTCTAGAACCAAATTTGGATGACGTTTCTAAAGGATTTTAGAAGCCATTATTTGGGTTTTATTAACGCACCTCGGTCGAGCCTATGAATGAAGAAGTGAGTTTTGCCCCCAATAAGATAGATTGAAACATTTATGGTTAAGCGTTTAATATTTACATGCACCTCGGTCTGTACGATAACAAGAGTTGATGACTGTCCCTATTGGACAAGCTCCGAACTTTTTTTAAAGAAAACCCTAACGCTGAATTTTGATGATGTTTTTGCAGACTGCAGTGGGGGGGGGTGGGGAAAACTCTGCCCCTGAAGAGGCGGGGGCTGGGGACAAACCGCCGCAAAGCGGCGGTAAATTGTTTTTTTCAAAAAAACGGCGGCTTCGGCGACTTTTTCAGGGTTTGCGGCCGCCAAAAGTCATCTTTTAAAATGAATTAATCGTAGGTATAATAAAATCGAAATTATCAAACATAAAAAGGCTGCAAAATTAAATAATGTTGTGGGGGTAATCGGCCATTGGTACGAAAGTTCATTTGAAATTTTCAAGGTAACTACAATAAACAGCAGTATCGGAAAAAGTATCGTATATAAAAAATGAGTCCAAGCAGAGAATAAAGGATAATTTTCTAAATAAGTTCTGCCTTCCCGAGTGATAATATTTTTTCCACAAGCCTCATCAACCTGTTTTTCTAGGTTATGTAAGTAAGGGTAGTATTTTTCTATGATAAACACGGTCTGAAAATATTTGATGACTAGCGATAGTAAACCAAACCAAATTATGCTCCCGACAAAAGATATATTTAAAGGCGCTACAAGACCGAGTTTATTAGCAATCAACTGGGATAAAATACTTTCTGCTTCGGAGTTTGAAAATAACCCCAAACACACGAGGGATAAAGCAAACAGTATGTACAAAAAAATTTTATCTCTTAATTTACAACAACTTTCTATTTTCGTCCAAGTATCTTTATAATGATCGTAAACGATTTCAAGCTGTTTATCGTTATTTACCATTTTTAAGCTTCATTTAATGCTTTAATAATTCCGGCTTCTGAAAATCCTGTTACCCATTTAGCGCCAATATTTAAACATTTTTCAGGTGCTTCGTTTTCTCTGTCAATTCTAACCGCAATAATTTTATTTTTATTTAACCAGCTTTGATATACTTCAAAATTTATCCAGTTTCTAAATTCTATTAGCTGGTTCTTCCAATGAAGCTTGTTAGCCTCTTTGCCAATTATAACCAAAGTATGTGTTGCGTTTTTAATTTTTGCTGTTAGCGCCGCTTTGATCCTCCCAACATTATTACTATTAATTTCTTCTGGCGTTGCATCATCAAATACAAAATCAAATTTATCGTTTTTGTGCCATGCTTCCAACAAAAATTTATAGTGTTTATCGTTTGTCCAATCAAAACTTACAAAAACCTTTTGCTTAATCATATTTTTTGAGTTAATGTTAATTGTGGATAACCCGACTTGTTTAGGTTATCTTTAGGTATTATAATACTCTCATGGAAAAGAAGTCAAATGTTTGGACAACAAAGCCATCAAAAAGACAGGCTGAGATTTTAGATTTTGTCTCTAACTTCAAAAAGAACAAAAGCTACTCCCCATCTCTTAGAGAAATCGCTAAAAATTTTGAAATTTCAATACCAACCGTCCATCAGCACGTATCTTATTTGCGCGAAAAAAATTTACTTTCTTCTCACAAGGGCAAAAAGCGATCAATTCAAACTTTTAATGACCAAAAAGGAGATATCGTAGAAATTCCGCTTATGGGTTTGATAGCGGCCGGCGGACCCATTGAAGCAATTAGAAACCCCGAACCAATTGGAGTCCCTCGTAGCATGCTATCTAGAGGCGCAAATCATTATGCATTAAAAATAAGCGGAACAAGTATGATTGAGGAAGGGATTTCCGACGGTGACATCATAATTGTGCGGGAACAACAAACTGTTGATGATGGTGAGAAAGCTGTCGCATATCTACCCGATCAAAATACAGTTACTCTGAAAAAAATTTACCGAGATAAAAATCGCATAAAACTTGTCCCGGCGAACAAATATATGAAACCCTTTTACGAAACAAATATTGAGATACAAGGGAAAGTTATAGGGGTATTAAGAACCGAGGTCTAAAACTTGCAAAGTTAAATAGCTAGTGTATACTAAAGTTAGCGTAAAAAGTTTATGAAACAACCACTAGAAAATATCATACAAAAATACAGTCCATCTATTATCGAAACAGCGTTGGTTAAATTGTTTGTTGCTGTAAACAATATTTCAGTAAAACACAATAAACTGATAAAAGGATTTTTAGCTACTGAAAACGAGCATGTTTTTGAGGCTCAACAGTTGCTCTCAAAGGAAATTGAAGCAAAAAATATCACTGATTTTGTTAATATTTTTGAATTATTAGTTCCACAAGACGATAAAAAAATAAATGGTGTTTTTTTTACTCCTAAAATTGTAGCCGATTTTATTACCTCTCAAACAATTACTTCATCATCTCAAAAAATTTGTGACCCTAGCTGTGGGTGTGGGGCTTTTCTTGTTGCAGCAGCAATCATAATTTCTGAAAAGTTTAAAGAAAGTACTACCAAGATTATTGAAGAAAATCTATATGGGGTAGATATTGCTAATTATAGCGTTGAAAGAACTAAAATACTGCTTTCTTTGCTCGCGCTTAAAAATGGCGAGGACAAGAAAGATATCAAATTCAACCTTAAAACCACAGATAGTCTGATAGCAGATTGGGGAAAGCTATTTCCTGAAATAAAAAAAGATGGCGGTTTCGATGTTGTAATAGGCAACCCGCCTTATGTTAAATTTCAAGATCTTAATAAAGATTTGAGAGAAAAATTATTTAAAGACTGGAAAACATTAAAAACCGGAAACTATAATTTATATTTCGCTTTTTTTGAATTGGGAGTCGCTATTATGAAAGACAGTGGTGCCTTAGGCTATATAACGCCAAATAACTATTTTACATCTCTTGCTGGCGTACAGCTTAGAGAATACTTGGGGCTGAATAAATTAGTAGAAAAAATTGTTGATTTTAATCATCTTAAAATTTTTGAAGCTCAAACCTATACCGCAATTACTTTTTTGACAAAACAAAAGAAGGAATTTTTCTACTACGAAAGGGTAGAAGATTATAAAATTTTAAATTCTTTACAAGAACTTAAATATTCAAAAACCTATTTTAAAAATTTAAACAATAAAAAATGGCGGCTTTTACGTTATGCTGACCAAGAGAATATAAAAAAAATTGAAAGCGCAGGGAAAAAATTGGGAGATATTACAGATATTCGTGTCGGCATAGCTACTTGCAAAGATTCCGCCTATTTCATTGATGGCACAACTTTAAAAAATGCTTTTTATAGTAAATTGTATTCGGGAAAAAATTATCAAATAGAAAAAGAGATAACACAACCAATCGCAAAAATATCCGATTTTAAAACCCAAACTGACGTAGATAAAAACAGCCGCAGAATTATTTTTCCCTATCAAAAAAATAACGGAAAGGTTGAAATTATTAAAGAAAAGGAATTAAAAAAATTCTACCCAGGCTGCTATGAGTATTTTTTAGCAACTAAAGCAGAGCTATCGACTAGAGATAAGGGAGGGGTTGATTACCCTGAATGGTATGCCTACGCAAGAACACAAGGGTTAAATTTTTTTGGCAAAAAACTTCTTACTCCTACATTTAGCTCAGAACCAAGATTTTTATTAGAAGAAAAGGAAAGCAGCCTATTTTGTAACGGCTACGCAATATATATACCGGATAAGAAAGATTTGTTTTCTGGGGTAGAATCAACTCTTAGCCTCGATGCTTTAAAGAAAATCTTGAATTCAAAAATAATGGATTACTACATTAAGCTTACAAGCGTTTCAATTGAAGGTGGCTATCCTTGTTATCAAAAAAACTTTATTGAACTTCTTGGTATTCCGGACTTCACGTCAGACGAAATGAACTTTTTGAATTATGAAAACAATAAAATGGAAATCGATAGCTTTTTGGAAAAAAAATATTGCGTAAGTTTACAGACTTCTAACGCATAGCTGTCTTGCCAAATCTTTTTCGATAAATTTTCAGTAAATCATTCGCAAAATTTTCAATAGTTAAGTTATCTAATTTAACAGTCGTGTTTTGCGACACTAAATTATCTGCTTTTAATCCCTGAATTGAACTATAAAGTTTTGGGGTCTCTTGCCTAAAATCGGCAATTAAAAGGCAAACCCTTTCATATTTATATTCGTCGTTATCAACAGAGGCTCTGTTATTTATTGCCTGAAACATCTTTATATAATTTTCAACTTTAGAAACTGATTTAAAGACGATTTTATTTTTTTCCATTGCCTTATCATCATATTCGTGGGTTGGGATGAGATAAACTTCTCCAAGGCATTGTTTTGGATGGCTTAAATGTAGATTTAGAGCTTCTGCAAAAGTTCTTTCATATAAAGTATCAATATTCTTGGCTAAGCTGCTTAACTGGCTACGAATATTAACGCTAAGCACCTTTTCAACTTCTGGAGAAATTGTGTCCGTTAATGAAACTATATTTTTGTTTGGAATAATCGCAACATCCTGGTTTTTTGATTTCAAAAAACCTTTGATTTTTATTTCCGGACTCGATCTTCCAATCGGCGGATAAATCATCCCCGCGGGCACGCCACAGTTTTGAAACTCTTTTTTTACAAATTCGTGAATGTAGTTAATTATTACCTGCGAACGGATTAAGGCTTCTTTTGCTTTTTGCCCGTTTGAATATCTGTTGCCGTTGAATCGCTTTGTAATAATAGCCGTATCAAAATCAGATTTTATTTTTTTAAGAATTTGTTGAATAACCATAAATGCTACATTTCCCGAAAAAGGTCAGGTAATTTTATATTTAGTGCTTTGGCGATTTTTTCTATATTTTCTAGAGTAATATTTTTTTCCGCGCGTTCAATCATTCCAATATAGGTTCTATGAACCCCTGCTCTGGACGCCAGTTTTTCTTGAGAAAAACCCAGCCCAATCCGCTCATCGCGGACTTTTTTCCCAAATTTAATTAAAAGGCTTCTTTTCATAATTGATAACTTTAGTATACGCATTTGCTAATTTTAGTGCCACATACTATAGTTAGCATATTATTAAGCCCTTAGGGGTTAATAGCTTAAAGCCGCGCGCACGGAACCAACTATGTCCCGTCAAGCGGCTCAATCCACAGCCATGTAGGCGGCGTCGAATTCCTGTCTCTTTTTCAGCAATGCCCAGGCGATGCGTAAAAGTTTTCTGGAGAAAATGCAAAATATTTCAATGCGATGAAGCTCTCTGTCCTTGTAGCGTTGGTAAAAAGTTTTATATAGGTAGGTTAAATGAACTACGTCGGGGCAAGCCGCGGGGTATTAGCGGAGGCGAATAACCGTCTAAGGTGGGTTCAAAGTTAAATATAGGCTATACTGTAATTATGCTTAAACTAGAATTCTATGGGAAGTTATTGGAAAAAACCGACTTAGTGTTTGAGAACGAGGGAGTGCTCAATCCGACATGTATTCAAAAGGACGGCTTGACTCATATGTTCTATCGAGCGGTGAGCAAGGGTAATTTTTCCAGCATCGGTTACTGCCAAATTCATAAAAATAAGGTGCTGGAGCGCTCAAAAGAGCCGTTAATTGTTCCGCAGTTTGATTATGAGAAACAGGGGGTTGAAGATCCACGCATTGTTAAAATAGATGATTTGTACTATTTATTTTATACGGCCTATGACGGCAAAAACGCGCGCACTGCTTTTGCTACAAGCACGGATTTGATGCATTTTGAGAAGCAGGGGCTGATTACGCCTTCTATTACTTATGAAGAGGCGCGCCGGTTATTTTTGCACCCAAGCTTACCTGAAAGTTACAGCCGGTACGCCTTGCATTATCAACAGTCTATTGCTCCTGACATACTTTTGTGGGAAAAAGATTTGGTCCTATTCCCTAAAAAATTTAAGGGTAAATTTTTTTTACTACATCGGGTTATGCCCGGGGTGCAGTATATGTATTTAGACAGTCTTGAGCAATTAAAATCAGAGGAGTTTTGGGTCGCCCAGCTAAGGCAATTGCGCGAGCGTATAGTTATGAATCCAAAATTCTGGTACGAAACCCGCAAAATCGGCGCCAGCTGTACCCCAATTGAAACCAGCAGCGGCTGGGTGCAAATATACCACGGTGTGGAAAACACCCCAGGCGGAACAGTTTACCGAGCCTCGGCCGTCCTTCTGGATTTAAATGATCCGGCAAAAATCATAGGCCGCCTTAAGGAACCATTGTTTTCTCCCCATATGGATTGGGAAAAAGAAGGCAGAGCGAACAATGTGGTCTTTCCCTCAGCAGCCGCTGTTTACGACGATGAGCTTTATATTTATTACGGAGCGGCTGACGAATGTATTGCCACCGCCTCGGTCAGCCTATCTGAACTGGTACAGGGTCTGTTGCCGAATGACATTTTGTCTGAAATTTAATAATTT
>JBBTRN010000048.1:0-26903 GCA_038065175.1 Patescibacteria group bacterium
TGAATAAAGTCCTGTGGCAAAGCTAGAAGCGGTAGGGAACACATACCGAATGGGGAAAAAGAGGGTAATTAGAAATAGTAAAAAGAACAGACTGGCAACACGAGAGGGATTAATCTTTGAGATTGAGTAAAACATTGGAACCTACGATTTCTATATGTGCAAATTTACAAGTTCTAATAAAAAGGGTAAAATATAAAATATGCGTATTCATTCGGAAACAAAAATAAACAAAATAAAGGAAATGCGTCAGGCCGGATTGAGCATTAATGAGATTGTTGATGCTTTGACTATTCCCAAAACAACTGTTTGGCATCATATTCAGAATGTAGATATTGCCCCTAATATTTTAGAAATACTTAAATCAAAACGGGGAGGAAGTGCGGTTAGGTCAAGAAAAGAATGGGTGGAAGCGGAGAATAAGGCCGAGGTGATTTTGTCTAGCAAAGATAGTAAACTAGTAATTTCTGCAGCAATGCTATATTGGGGGGAGGGTGGGAAAAAAGTCTGTGATATTACCAATACTGACCCTAAACTGATTCAATTATACCTTAAATTCCTCTATGATGTTCTAGGAATGAATAATGACAATATTAAGTTTGCGGTAAGGATATTTACCGGCATGTCCTCTGAGGCTTGTTTAAAATATTGGTCAGAAAATTTGAAAGTCGACCAATCAAAATTTATATTAAGGTATAATGACGGAGGTATTAGCGGAAAGGCAAAATATGGTATATGCAGGATAACTTTAAAAAAGGGAAGTAGGATTTTAAAATTAATGCACTCCTTGATTAGGCTTAGTTTTTCGGATATAATGGGTTTTAAAATACCTGTGGCACAATGGATTAATCATCGTCGTGGAACGGGTGAAATGTATGTTTGAGTAAATTTACGCCCCCGTAGTTCAATGGATCAGAATAGTCCCGTCCTAAGGGATAGATGTTGGTTCGATTCCAGCCGGGGGCACCATAGTATTTTTAGGCTAATAGATCTAATTGGTATTATTAATATTATATGGCTAATGGCGAGTATTTTTTCTTAGTTTTTTTGGTCGCAATAGTGGTAACTAGATTATTGTTGGCAACGCGCAAAATGGCCAAGCCAACCATTAAAGGTTTTCGTTTGCGGCATTATATGTATGGTATGGTATTAATTGCTTTTGGATACTTTTTTAACAATCTTACAGTCTTTGCTATTGGTTCGGGGCTATTTGCAGATGAGATTCCGTTAATTATAATAAAGGGTCCTGGTCATAAGGACGAGTATTGGCGCGGGTGTGAAGATTATTACACTCCTTGGTGTGTCGCTGGCATTTTAATAATCATATTAGTAGTTTATACATTTCGAAATACAATTGCGGCATTAATATAATTGTAGATAGTATTTGTGATTAATCATTAAAAATATGATCGACCCGGATTTAAAAACCGAATTAGACAAAATTAACCGTACCTTGGTTGGAATTTTTCACAAGACGGAAAGTTTGTGGCGCGCGTTTGTTAGGGGAATGTTGCAGGGCTTAGGTAGTATATTTGGGATTGTCCTGGCTGTGGTTATTATCGGCTGGATTTTAAATACCATGGGTGTTATCCCTGGTCTAAAACAGCAAGCAGGGGAGTGGAAACAAATGTGGCAGGACACGCTTGAACAGGTGAAAAAGATAAGGTAGACTTATCCTTAATCATTGATCTTTAATCCTTGACGTTAAGGATGAGGGATTAAGGATTAGAGATAATCAATACGGGCCTGTAGTATAATGGTAATACGGGACTATGGCATAGTTCAGTCGGGGGTTCGATTCCCCCCAGGTCCACCAAAGAAAAACACTCAAAATATTTTGAGTGTTTTTCTTTGGTCTGGATGCAGGGAATTGATCCGCCTCAGGCGGACTTCGCGCACCTTCACCCCGTTAAATATTCAATTGCATCCCGCTGGTCGGGATGCAGGGAATTGAACCCTGTCTTCGCGCACCCGAAGCGCGCGTACTACCGGTATACTACATCCCGTAATATACCAGTGGGATACAATGAATATTTTAAAAAGAGATTTAACGGGGCGGGGCGCGCGCCTGCCTGCGGTAGGCAGGTACTACCGGTATACTACATCCCGATTATTTCGATAATTCTGCATAATTATACATTGGATAAAAAATTTAGACAATGCTAAACTTTGCATATGCAAGAGCAAATTGTAATCAATGGCCAGCTAATCAGTTACCAGCATTTTGGTAGCCAGAAGAGTGGGCAAGCATTAATTTTTTTGCATGGGTGGCGGAGCCAGAAAGAAGTGTGGAAGCAAGTAGCAAGTAGCATGTATCATGTATCAAGTATTTACTGCATCGATTTGCCCGGGTTTGGAGCATCCCCGTCGCCGAAGATCACCCCTCCCTCAATCCCTCTCGCCCTCCACGGGGAGGGAAGGGGTAGGGGGTGGAGTGTAGGGGATTACGCACAAACGGTAAAAGGCTTTATAGAAAAATTGGAATTAAAAAATGTTATTTTAGTAGGACATTCGTTTGGTGGTCGAGTGGGAATTAAGTTGTGCGCTGCTCAAAATCAGCAAAACAATAACTCACTCTTACCCTCTTTTATTTTAAGAGAGGGGACTATTCAAAAGTTAGTGTTGGTTGATAGTGCGGGGTTTGCTATGGACACAGCTAAAAAAAGTTTGATGGCAGGCGCGGCAAAAATTGCCAAGCCATTTTTTAAACTAAAGTTTATGCAAGGCGTACGTAAAAAAATTTATCAGACTATCGGCGCGGAAGATTACTTAGCCACGCCGCAGCTGCAAAAGACTTTTATAAACATCACCAGCGAAGATTTAACAGAAGATATGCGGTGTATTAACATTCCTACGCTGATAATTACGGGAGAAAACGACAAAGACACGCCGGTGGCTTTTGGCCAGCGGATGAATTCTTTAATTCCTAATTCGAAATTCGTAATTTTACCTAACGCCGGGCATTATAGTTTTTTGGATAAGCCGGAGGAGTTTGTGGAAGCCCTAAAAGAGTTTATATAATGCCGATTTACAGATTGAAGCAGATCTACTGATACCTACAGATTTTAATTATCGACATCTGTAGGTATCTGCAAATCTGTTTAGTATCCGTAAATCTGCATAATTTGCATGTTTAAAATCCCAAAATATCAACTCTATTTATTCCAGCTTGAGAATTACGAACTCGGGCGGTATTTGAAATTGCTTTTTAAAAAAGGGTTATTGCCTCCAAAAGAGGGCTTGAGAAAGGGCTTGGTTTGGACAAGGAAGGCTGGGATGATTTTTGGATTGGTTCTTTTAACACATGCTTTTTTGTTAATTGGATTATGGTATTGGATTCCCTCCGCCAGCTGGCGGATCGCGGGAATGACAGTTAAGGTTATCTTACTACTTACTACCGGCTACTTGCTACTTTACATATACTTTATACCGTATACTTTATACTCTCTGCTTCTATGGCCAATTGATTTTTTGTTAAAAAAATGGATTATATTCAAAGCCAAATCTAAAATCTTAAATCTTAAATCTAAAATCAGGATAATCGGCATTGCGGGCAGTTACGGCAAGACCACAATGAAGGAAGTGCTTAGGCAAGTATTAAGTAGTAAGCATCAAGTATTAAGCACATTAGACAGTGTAAATACGCCGGTGGGGGTAGCGAGGTGGATTTTAAACAAAGTCGATGCGTCCACGGAGATCATTATTATAGAAATGGGTGAGCATTATAGTGGAGACATTATTGAATTATGCAAATTAACCCCGCCAGACATAGGTATAATTACCGGCATTAACGAAGCACATTTGGAAAGAATGGGAAGTATGGAAAAGGTGGAAGCGACAATTTTTGAAATCGCGCAAGGAATGAAGCCGGGCGGATTGTTAATGTTGAATGGGGATGATAAAATAGTCGCTGAAAGTTATCGCAAGTATGTGAATAAGGATCAGCAGGTAGATAAATTTCAAATTTCAAATTTCAAATTTCAAATTTTCAGCACACAGAGCTTGTATTGGGAATGCGAACATAAAGATTTAGGTCAATTCATAATTCACCTTTTGGGTGAGTACGCCCTGGGGGATGTTGATTGCGCGGTTAAGATAGGTAAGGCGCTTGGCATGAATAATGGCGAAATTAAGCAGGGTGTAGAAAAAATCCGTCCTGTAGAACACAGGCTCCAGCCTTCTTATGCTCCTGGGAATATATTAGTAATAGATGATGCCTACAACGGTAATTCCGACGGGGCAAGGGAGGCCATAAAAGTTTTATCGCGTTTTAAAGACAGAAGAAAAATTTACATTACTCCCGGTTTAGTAGAAACCGGTAGCGCATCGCGCGGGGTGCATTTGGAAATTGGCAGGCAGTTGGCAATGGTGGCCGATGTGGTTATACTTATAAGGAATAGCGTGACGGGGTGGATTGAAAAAGGGATTGAGTCTGTCATTGCGAAGGAGCTTCAGCGACTGAAGCAATCTGAACCGACCAAGAGATTGCCACGCCCCTCCACCTTCGCCCTCCACCTTCGCCAAGGCTTTGGTGGACAGGTCGGGGCTCGCAATGATAAACCAAAGATCATCTTGTTTAACACAGCGCCGGAGGCGCATGCGGAATTAAAAAATATTTTACAGCCCAATGACATAATTTTATTCCAGAATGATTGGGGAGACCAATATATATAAATTGACAAAATTGACATGAATGACAAAATTGACAAAAATATAAAAAATATCGGAGTATTTTTTGGCTCAGGAAGTGTTGAGCATGATATATCTATAATTACGGCGCAGTTAGTTATAGCGGGACTTAGGGGACTTAATTGCCAAGTCACCCCGGTTTATATTACCAAAGCGGGTAAGTGGATGTTTGGCGAAGATTTGGGCAATTTAAAATTGTTTTCAGACCCAAACAAAAAGATTGAAGAAAACGAAGGCTACGCGGAATATTATTTGGATATGCAAGAGTCTGTAGGAAAAATGGTGTTTAAGAAAAAGGGGTTAATGGGTAAAACCATAACCATTGATTTGGCTTTTCCCGCGCTTCACGGCACTTACGGCGAAGACGGCACCATTCAGGGTTTGTTTGAAATGTTTGGCATCCCATACGTGGGCTGTGGTGTGACAGCCTCGGCGATTTCTATGGATAAAGCCTTAACTAAAATTATGATGCGCGATGTCGGGATCCCAACCACAAAGTTTGTTTATTTTTACAAACATGAGTGGCAAAAAAGTCAGTCATCAATTAATCAAAAAATCAGTCAATTATTGGTATTCCCGCTTATGGTAAAACCTGCCCACTTAGGGTCATCTATTGGGATAGGTAAAGCAAAAGACGAAAAGGAACTGGGGCAAAAAGTGGAGGTCGCGCTTTATTACGACAACAAAGTTGTGGTCGAAGAAGTGGTGGAGGATTTAATGGACGTAACCTGCTGTTTAATAGGCAACGACGAGCCTAGAGCGTCTGAACTTCAGGAATCGTTGTTTAGCATAGACCTTTTTAGCTTTGAAGATAAATATTTAAAAGATGGCGGTGCGCAGACAGGAAAAAGCCAAAGGAGCGTGGTGATTCCGGCTCGGCTTAGCGCCGAAACCACTAAAGCTATTAAAGATACGGCAATTAAAACTTATAAACTTTTAGAGTTGAGCGGTATTTCGCGCGTGGATTTTTTAGTCAACCGCGGCACAAATAAATTTTTTGCCAATGAAGTAAACCCGCTTCCGGGTACGCTTTACCACCATTTATGGCAAGCTAGCGGCATGGAACTGCCGGAACTGCTACAAAATTTAATTAAGTTTGCGCGGGAAAAGTACGAAGAAAAAAAGCAAGTAAATTTTAGTTTTGAATCAAGCGTACTTACAAAGTTAAATAGTTCGAAGTTTAAGTCAAACAAACTGCAATGATACCGATATACGGATTTGAATACCGATGATACAGATAATACGGATTATATATTCCATCGAATGTTGATATTAAGCGTGGTGAAACTGGAATCAAGTTCGTCTGTTTAACGAAAAACAATGCCGCTGACAAACAGCGGTTTTTGATTTATAATAGAGGGAGTTCAGTAAAAGGGTTCCCAAAAATTAGGAGCGCAGTCCCGATCCTATCGAGACGAGCACGGATTTTTGGGAAAAAGGAATGCAAGATGTAGGCTGGAGCAGTCTGCCAGAGGCAGAATGAGGAAGCCGAAATCTTGGAATGACGTGGAGAGGTCGCATAGTGGTCTAGTGCGCTGGTTTCGAAAACCAGTAACCCTGAAAGGGGTTCGAGGGTTCGACTCCCTCCCTCTCCGCCATCTTTCGCTAAAGCTTCGTGTGGCCTGTGGTCAACATTTGTAGATTTAGTGAAAGGTGGTGCCCGTAACTTTTAGTGAAGGGTGCCAAGAATATGTTTGTGCGTTGGAAAATGGGGAATACATTGCGGAGAAGTACAAAAAGCAGTTGGGCAAGGTGAGCGTGGACAGGAGTTGTATTCGCTTTAAAAAATTGGAAGATATAAACTTGGAGTTTTTAAAAAATATTCTAAAGAAAGCCGCGAAAAATTCAGGGCTAGTTAAAAATTAATAGAGAGTGTAATATAGGATTATGAACCCTATTAGAAATAAATATAAGTATAGGGTTAATAAACCATTGATTCATTACGAGATTTTAGATATATATATAACAATATATGGATATTTCTAACGGGGTAAACTATCAAAAAGAAATAGCAAGGGCTTTATTAAACATTGGCGCCGTGGACTTTAAGCCCAAAGAGCCGATTACTTTTAAGTCCGGGATTATTTCCCCGGTTTACTGCGATAACCGCAAGTTTCCTTTTTACCCCTTTGAGTGGAAAAAAGTAATTGACGGGTTTAAAAATTTAATTGAGAAAGACAATATTAATTTCGATTGTTTGGCCGGCGCGGAATTGGCCGGCATTCCGCATTCTTCAGCTTTGGGTTTTGCGCTTTCGAAACCTTCTGTAATGGTAAGGAAACAGCCCAAAGACCATGGTACGGGCAAAAGGGTGGAGGGCGGCGACATTAACGGGAAAAAAGTTTTGATGCTGGAGGATTTGGTGAGCACCGGAAGCACCAGCATTTCAATGATTGAAACTTTAAGGAAAGAAGGCGGTCAAGTTTCAGATTGCTTGATAATAGTTACCTATGGTTTTACAGAATCTGTAGAAGCTTTTGAAAAAGCCGGCGTTAAACTTCACGCCTTAACCTCGTTTTTTGTAATTCTAGAAGAAGCCTTGGTTATGAATAAATGTACAGCTGAAGAAAAATTTGTAATTGAAGACTGGTTTAATGACCCGCATGGGTGGGGCAAAAAGCAAGGTTTTTAATTACTACTATAATTCACGATCGTGAATTATAGTAGTAATGAGGATTTTAATTTTATGATGAGCCAAGCAAAAGAAAAGTATAACACGCGGGCGGAAAAGGTTAATTCCTTAGTCTGTGTTGGGTTAGACCCGGATTTTGAAAAGTTGCCGGAAAAGTTTAAGTCTTTGGAATTCCCGCAGTTTGAATTTAACAAATGGATTATAGAAGAGACGAATGAATTTGCGGCTGCTTACAAACCCAATGTGGCCTCTTACGAGGCAAAAGGGGCGAAAGGCTGGCAGGAACTTGAGAAGACAATGGATTATCTCAAGGAAAAATATTCGGATATATTTACTATTTGTGATGCTAAACGGGCTGATATTGGGTACACAAGCGAACTTTATGCTAGGGCGATTTTAGATAATCTTGGTTTTGATGCGATCACCTTACATCCTTATTTGGGACAGGATTCTATTAAACCCTTTTTGGACAGAAAAAATAAGGTATCTATTATTCTTTGCCGGACATCAAACCCAGGCGCTGGTGAGCTTCAGGATTTGGAATCTAACGGAAAAAAACTTTGGCAAATAGTTGCGGAAAAAGTTTCCCAGGACTGGAACTACAATCACAATTGTATGCTAGTAGTAGGCGCCACATATCCTAATGAACTAGCCGAGGTAAGAAAAATAACCGGGGAGATGACTCTGTTGGTTCCAGGTGTGGGTACCCAAGGCGGCAGTGTGGAAGAAGTAATGAAAGTCGGGCCAAATTCCTCCAAAAAAGGTTTAATCATCAATTCCTCTAAGGGCATTATTTTTTCGGAAAACCCGAAAGCAGAAGCGAAAAAGCTTAGGGATGAGATAAATAAATATAGGTAGTAATCCCAAATATACAAATCAACACAAATATACGAATAATCAGCAGTCTTAGATTTGTAAATTTGTTAATATTTGTATATTTGCGAACACTACATATATGCTCCACCAACCCTTTTACGACCCCACAAAATCTTACGAAGGGAATTTTAAAGAAGGTCCTTTTGGCTCGTTCACCGACGGGAAGGTTTTTAAAAATGCAGGCGAGCCCTCCTTCGTCCGCCTAAGGCGGACTTCGGAGGACAAGCCTAAGTACGAATTATTTGGCCATAAAGTTTACGCGCCGTTCGGCATCCCAGCCGGACCCCTCATTAACGGCAAGTTTGTTAAGTCCGCGCTCGACAAAGGGTTTGACATTGCCACCTATAAAACTGTCCGGAGCGGCAAATACCCCTGCCACCCCTGGCCGAATGTAGTGGGCATAAAATTACAAGGCGATTTGACTTTGGAAAAGGCTGAAGAAGGTGTTATCGGAACTGATCAGTATCAAGAGCCGCTATCTATCACCAACTCCTTTGGCGTGCCGTCTTTTGAGCCTGACTTTTGGCAGAAAGATTTAAGCGACGCTGTAAATTATGCCAAAGAAGGACAGGTGGTAGTAGGCAGTTTTCAGGGCACACCAAAAGGCGACGGCAACGCGGAAAATTACATAAAAGATTTTGCGCTTACCGCCAGACTGGTAAAGGAAACCGGTGCTAAAATTTTGGAGGTTAACTTAAGCTGTCCCAACGAAGGTACAGCCCATTTGTTGTGTTTTGATTTGGAAAGGACCCAAAAAGTCGTCGAAGCAATCAAAAACGAAATTGGCAATACGCCATTAATTATCAAAATCGCTTATTTTCAAGATGAGGAGAGTTTTAAAAAATTGGTTAAATCCGTGGGGCGTATTGCGGAGGGGATTGAAACCATTAATACTATTTCCGCGAAAATATTAAAAGCAGACCACAGCCAATATTTCCCCGGGGAAGGCCGTTTAAAAAGCGGTGTATGCGGGTCTGCCATAAAATGGGCAGGGCTTGAGATGGTAAAGAGGCTAAGGGGTTTACGAGATGAGCTAGCTTTAAATTTTAAAATTTTTGGTGTTGGCGGAATAGTAACCGCGAATGATTTTAAGGTTTATATGGAGGCCGGTGTGGACGCGGCGCTTTCCGCAACCGGCGCTATGTGGAATCCGTATTTGGCGCAGGAGATAAAGAAATGAAATATATTGATTTAACGCACATCTTTACTAAAGACATGCCTGTCTTCCCCGGCGATGCTGCCGCGGAGCTTTTGCCAACGGCTTTGGTAGCAAAAGACGGTGTTTCGGACCAAAAAGTTATTAGCGGAATGCATGTTGGCACGCACATGGACAGCCCCGGGCATATGCTCATAGGCGGAAAATTGTTAAGTGATTACCCGGTAGAAAAATTTTTTGGTCGGGCGGTTATTATAGATGCCCGAGGGAAAAAGTCAGCCGAGGAAGAAGTCATAGTAAGCGCCAGTATTAAAAAAGGCGATATTGTATTAGTTTGTTTTGGCTGGTCGTCGGAATTCCACGAAGATGAGTATTATATAAATTATCCGGAAATCAGCAAGGCTTTTTCCGAAAGGCTAGTGGAATTAGGGGTGTCTATGATTGGCATGGATTCGCCAAGTCCAGACCGGGCTCCTTATGAAGTTCATAAGATTTTATTGAAAGGCGATATTCTTATTATTGAAAATCTAACTAATCTTGAGCGGCTTATTGGACGGCAAAATTTTGAAATCATTGCTCTACCGGCAAAATTTCAGGCTGACGCGGCCTTTTGCCGGGTGGTGGCTAAAATAATATGATCTCTTTTATTATCCCGGCGAAAAATGAGGAGGGGTATATTGCCGCTTGTTTGGCATCGATTGTTGCCCAAGAAACAAGTGAGCCTTTTGAGGTGATTGTGGTTGATAACAGCTCGACCGACAATACCGTTAAGCTGGTTCAGCAGAATTATCCAAAAGTCAGCATCATAAACGAAGACAAGCCCGGCACCAGTGCCGCAAGGCATAAAGGTTTTTTGGAAGCAAAAGGCGATTGGCTGGTTTTTTTAGATGCGGATGTAAGGCTGCCCAATAGAAATTGGTTAAAGAGCGTCAGGAGTAAAATTTGTGAGCCAGGCATGGTCGCCCTCTCTTCGCACTACCGCTATTATGGAATTTCTTTGCATGAAAGGTTTCTCCAGCTTTTTGGTACGTTTATTTTTATTTATCCTTGGATTTTTTTTATTAATAACATCCTTGGCCATTCTGCCCATATGATAGGCGGGATGATGGTCATAAAACGTTCGTCGCTTTTTAATGTTGAAGGATTTGGCAGGGAAACTGAATTTTACGGCGACGAAACCCTAATTGCAAAAAAACTCTACAAGCAGGGTAAAATTGTTGTTTCACCCGATGTGTGGGTTTGGACTTCGGGGAGAAGATATAAGCTGCAAGGCATGGCCAAAACCGTTTACATGTATGTCTTGAACTATTTTTGGACCTTGTTTACCGGTAGTCCCTACCATAGGACGGTATAATGTTGCATGCCTGAAGTTTGGGTTTTTACTGGGTTTGACTCTTTAATAATTATTGTTTATCATGGGATTAAGATACCTTCTGATTATTTAATTTAAGGAAAATAATATGGCAAAAAAAGCTTCATTTTTTGGGAAAATCATGGGAGGAAGCGTGACCGAAGAGGCAGCGCCGGTTGCGGTTTCACAAGCAATTGAGGAAGAGGAATTGGAGCCGGAAGATCTTCTCGTGGAAGAATCGGAAAATTTAGAAAATGCAGAGCGGGAAGAGGAAACCCCCCAAGTTCAGGCGCCTTTAAAGCCTCAATCCGGTGAAGATTGGATGAATGACTATGAGGGCCAGTTGAACATAGACATGTACCAGACTAAAGACAATGTCATTATTAAATCCACAATCGCCGGCGTTAGGCCGGAAGATATTGACATTACTGTGGCAAACGACATGGTTACAGTAAAGGGTTCAAGGAAAAAAGAAGAAACCATTTCCGGCGATGATTACTTTTATCAGGAATGTTATTGGGGGAGCTTCTCCAGGAGCGTAATTATTCCGGTGGATATAGACAGCGAAGGCATTGAGGCAGATTTGAAAGATGGGATTTTGACGGTAATAATTCCCAAGGCCGCTAAGGCAAAAACTAAGAAAGTCAAAGTGAAAGGTTTGTAAATTACAAAATTACGAGTAGTTGCTAATGTATAAATGACTATAAAACCCCGTTCCGATTTATCGGGACGGGGTTTTAAATGCTCCAATTAATAAGTTTTAGAACTTCGATGTTCTATCTCCACGATTTCCACAACAATTAAGTTAGGATATACATCAAAGAATATTCGATAATTACCAACCCGCCGGCGCCAAGTTGAGCGTTCGTTGTGCAGACGGACAATATCACCAGAAAATGGATCAACCATCATGGCATCGAAAGCGTGTGAAATCAGTTTACGGTCTTTTTCAGGAAGCCATCTAAGAAGTTTTTCGGCTTTTGGAGCGATTTTTAAGTTCCAATTCACGGCGTAGTTTTTCCCAAGTTATAAATTTACCGTTTGCAATTTCTCGACGACCCTCTTCTATGGCCTTTTTTTCAGCCTTAGTGGGGGTATATACCGGAAATTGACTGTAAAAATATTCACGCAAAGCCTGTCTTATTAGCTCGGAGCGGGTAAAGCTTTTGGTTTTTCTAATTGCCTCAAATTCCTGCACCATTGCGGGCGGCAGGGATATGGTCATGGTTTGGGTTGTGCGCATATTGTTATGAGTATTACTTAGTATGACTCAATGTTACTTGGATAATGAATCATTGTCAAATTAAAGATTCTCGATAAACTACTCTCATACGCGGCCGCGTATGAGAGTAGTAAGAGCAGAAAAAAAAGCCCTGCACAGTCGTCCCAATAAATCGGGATTTCGGTACAGGGCATATTGCCGCCAGGATTGCCCGAAGCGGCTTTTTGATGTTTGCCTGATTGCGCGTTCAGGCGGACGGGTGGGATGATGGAACGATCTCGTCCAGCAAGTACTCGAGCAGCGGAGCCGGCTTGGGCAGTCTTGAGAGAGCTTCTAAGGCCATAGTTTTATGCTCTTGCAGTCTAACTTCATCTTGCGGTAAAGCTTCTCTGTCGCGCAAGTCATCGTAGATTTGGTATGCGACCCCTAAATTGCCGCCATATTTTCCAAGCGCTTTTAAGCAATGACTGTTCCCCCGCGCCATTATGCCTCCTGCCACCGCACTGAAACAATATAAGCTGCCTGTTTTCCCTGATCGGATTTTAGCGCGAGCACTTGGTGAATGGGCGCTTTTTGATGTTACATCCCTTGCCTGACCTTCAAGCATGGCGTTCATGGTTTTGACCAGCTTTTGTCGGAGCCGTACATAGGTTGAGGGTGGGACTTGAAGCATGAATTTTTCCGCAAGGACAAAAAGCTCGTAAGACGTCAAGATGGCGATATTCTCGCCAAACTTAACGTGGCAGGCAGGCTCTTCTCGTCTGATGGGAGAGTTATCAAAGCTCGGCAAATCGTCAACAATCAAAGACGCACAGTGTATGCACTGAATTGCACAGGCCACGGGGAGTGTTTGTGTTGGGTTTTGGCCGAGCATTTGGGCTGAAGCCAGACAAATGAGCGGTCGGTAGTACCGAAAGCCCTTATCTAAAACATAACTGACAGGAGATGTTGACCGCGCTGCTGCTTGCAGAGCAGTATGAATTTTATTTCCCCATACTCCGGACCACTGTTTATAGTTCATATCTTTCATATCCTCCTTTAGGGTTAACCTATAATCTTCTTATTTGAGACATAAATAGTCAACTTAGACTGAATATAATAAATAATGATTGACAAAAAGGCTTTAAATAAAGTAGTATAAGGCTATATTTATTGTTGTCAGATAATGATGACAAGCAAAAAGTGAATAAAAAATAGGGTTTATGGATAAAGAATTAGTGAAATTAGGACTTAGCGAAAACGAGGCCAGGGTTTATGTGGCAGTTTTACAGTTGGGGCAATCGGACGCGGCGGGGGTTGCTAGGCTGGCTGAAGTCAAAAGGCCGACTACATACTTGGCTTTGGAGAATTTGGTTAAGCAGGGTTTGGTTTCCGAAGTTGCCAACCAAAAAAGGAAAATATTTAAAGCCGAAGACCTGGACAGATTAACCAAATTAACTCGCAAAATGCGACATAAGGTTATTGAAGCGGAAATTGAGTTAGAGCAATTATTACCAGGACTGAGGGCTATACAAAAAAAACTCATACGGCCGCCAAAAGTTACCTTCTACCAAGGAATTGAAGGAGTAAAAATTATTGCTGAAGAAGTGCCTGGACATCCTGAGCCATGGTATTATTTTGGGCCTATAAAGGGTTGGGTTGATGCTTTATCTGAAACCAAAATTGAGGAGTTAATCATAGAAACACGGGAAGCGAGAATAAAAGCAGGAAGACCAACCGCGTATATGATTACCGATGAAGCGTATAAGGGTATAAAGTTATTTCAAAAGAATGAATCGGCTGCACGCCAGGTAAAAATTTTGTCGAATATGCAAAATACTAAGTCATCTTTAATGATTTATGGGCACAAGCTTGCCATAATCAGTCTTGGGGCGGTGCCTTTTGCCGCAGTTATAGAAAGTGAAGAGGTTGCGGAGTTAGTGAAAATGATGTTTGGAATAATTTGGAAAAGCCTGCCGGAGCAAAAAATGTGAGGGTTTTAAAGTGGATCAAAAAATGGTACAATCAATATGTTAAATTAAGCACCTCTCGACTCCGCCTTCTCGACAAGCTCGAAGACAATGTTCGGGGTGAATATTCTACAGAAAATTCATGGGAAGAAATAAAAAACGTAGCGAAAAGGAATCGGTTTTAAACGCGCCGAAGTTGAATCTCTCACAGGATACAAAAAGGGGAGTGGCAGTGGTGGTTTTTGCCGGCCTGGCTGTAATTACCGCTTTGGCTGCTTTTGGCATTGCCGGCAGTTTTGGCAAGAATTTAATGCAGGGTTTGAATTGGGGGTTTGGCGTTTTGGCCTATGTTGTTCCGTTGTTATTAGCGCTCATTTCAGTTTTGTTAAATAAGCAAAAATTACCCGAAAATAAACAGGATGGGTTTTATTGGCGGATTTATTTTGGCGCGTTCTTGCTCACCGGGGCTGTGGCCGGCATTATTCACACTTTTTATTTAGGTTCAGGCGAGACAGCCATAATACTTGCCCAAGCGGGGCGCGCGGGCGGTTTTTTAGGAGCGTTATTCGGGGGCGTTGCCTTTAAATTTTTGGGTTTTATTGCGGCTAATGTAATTTTGTTTGCTTTATTTGTAATAGGCACTTTGGTGGCTTTTGATATTGCCTTGCATGTGCTTTGGCCCAAAAAACAATTGCAGGAACAGCCTAACGGCGCAAATGCCATGCCCGGGCAGTTAAAAATTAACACTTTATCCAGCCAGGGGTTTGTTAAAGACAAGGTGATTGCGGCTAATCCCAAGATCCAAACTGAAGATACGCAAGCTTCCAATACCAAATCCTCCAGGGAGGTAATCTCGGTTAATAGTTTGGGCAAGCCTTCGCATATCCAAATGGAAGCCATTACTATTAAAGACAGAAAAGATTGGAAACTGCCTCCATTTGATCTCCTCGACTCCAGTGAAACCGTCGTGGACAGCGGCAACATTGAGGCCAATGTTGCCATTATTAAAAAGACTTTGGAAGATTTTGGGATTGAAGTTGAAATGGGGGAAGTGAATGTGGGGCCAACTGTCACCCAATATACTTTAAGGCCGGCGGCAGGCATAAAACTTTCACAAATTTCTGCTTTGCAGGATAATTTGGCTCTAGCCCTGTCTGCCCATTCTATTCGCATGGAGCTTCCGATTCCAGGCAAGGCTCTGGTTGGGATAGAAGTGCCTAACAAATCCACAGCCATTGTTAGGATTAGGGATGTAATGCAAACCCCGCAATTTGTGGATCATAAGAGCAAGCTGGCACTGGCTTTGGGTCGTGACGTGGCGGGCAATCCGCAAATTGCGGATTTAGCAAAAATGCCCCACATGTTAATAGCAGGCGCCACCGGAACAGGCAAAAGTGTTGCAATAAACAGTTTGTTTATTTCGCTTTTGTACAGGAACACCCCTCAGGATGTTAAATTTATTGTCATTGACCCAAAAAGAGTGGAATTGAATTTGTATAACGGCATCCCGCATTTATTGACCCCGGTAATCATTGACCATGAAAAAGCAGTTAATGCCCTTAAGTGGTCAGTAGCGGAAATGGATAGGCGCTACAGGATGCTCTCCGAGGCCGGCAAGCGAAATTTATTGGAATACAACGAATCTCATGGGTTGAACATGCCCTACATTATCATACTGGTAGATGAGCTTGCTGATTTAATGGCAGTAGCCCAAGCGGATGTAGAGGCGGCCATAGTGCGTTTAGCCCAAATGGCCAGGGCAGTCGGCATACATTTGGTAGTCGCGACGCAAAGGCCGAGCGTGGATATTATTACGGGTTTAATTAAAGCCAACATTACTTCCAGGGTAGCTTTTGCGGTTGCCAGCCAGGTAGACAGCCGGACAATTTTAGATTCCAGCGGCGCGGAAAAGCTTTTGGGCAATGGCGACATGCTCTATACCAGTTCTGAGTTTAACAAGCCGAAAAGGGTTCAGGGCGCGTTCATTGGGGAGAAGGAAGTAAGAAAAGTGGTTGATTTTTTCAAAGTCCAGTCCGGCGCGCCCATATACAACGAAGAAATTTTAGAAAAACCTAAAAGGAGCCTGGGTGTGCCGGGATTTGAAAGCGGCGGCAACGGGGATGATGACCCGTTGCTCATGGAAGCTACAGAAGAAGTTAAAAGGGCAGGGAAGGCTTCAGCCTCGTTATTACAGAGGCGTCTTAGGGTCGGATACGCCAGAGCAGCCAGGCTATTGGATATCCTAGAGGCAAACGGAGTTATTGGTCCGGGCGAGGGGGCAAAGCCCAGGGAGGTTTATGGGGTGTCGGGTAGGGAGAGATCGGAGTATGGGGGTGAAGACAGTAACAATGAGGAACAAAGGTAATAATATTAATTTCTAATTATTCTAATTTCTAATTGACCTAAACAATTACCAATGTCTAATTCCGACTTTTTTAATTATTGAAATTCGGAATTGGGATTTGTTTAGAATAATTAGGGTAATTAGGTTAATTAGGCCAATTAACCTAATTGTTTTTCCAAACCAAAAAAATTAAGCTGGAAACTCTACCTGAATATCTAAAGGCAATCAGGCTTGATTTAGATTTTTCGCAGCCTGAAATTGCATTAAAGGCAGGTATTTCAGTAAAAGTGCTCATAGCATTAGAGGAAGGGTTATTTGAAAGACTGCCTTCCACAGTTTATGCGAAAGGTTTTTTAGGAAAACTGGCTGAAATTTACCATATTGACAAAACGCCGCTCATTAAACAATTCGAGATTGAGCGGAAAATTAGCAGTAATATAAATAGAAACAGCCTTAAGCCCAGAGAGGCTACAGCCAGATTTAATCCGGGCTGGGTAATCACTCCGAAAAATTTAAGTTTTGCTTTTGCCGCGGGTTTTGCGGCAATAACCGTGATTTATATTATTTGGCAGGTGTTGGCTATTGGGAAAGTGCCGCCGCTGGAAATAACCAGTCCGCAAAATTTTAGCGTTATTGAAAAATCATTTGTAGAGATTTCCGGGCGAACAGATCCCGGAGCGGCTATAACTATAAATAATCAGCCGGTATTTGTGGACAGCCAGGGTAAGTTTACCAGTCAAGTGAGCCTTTCGCCCGGGTCAAAGGAATTAGTAATTATTGCCAGGAACCGTTTTAATAAAAGCATCACTAAGACTTTGAATGTTATTAGCCAGAACACATCTGTTGAGGGGGAAGAAAAAAAGGTTAAATTGGAATTGGAGTTTGCGGCCAGTGTCAATTTTAGCTACAAAATAGACGGCGATTTAGAAGTAAGGGATACAGGCAGCCAAGGGGACAGGAAAATACTGGAAGCCAAGAAGCAGATTTTGTTTTCCACGGAAAACGCAGGAAGGGTGTGGGCTAAAATTAATGGGAAAAATCTGGGTACTTTAGGCCGAGAAGGAGAAGTCTTAACAGATATTCCTTTTTTCGCGGAATCTGATACTATTAAATAAACAGTAAGTAGCGATTAGTAAGTAGCTTGTAGCCAGGAATTAGGCTAAATGCTACCGGCTAAAAGCTAAACGCTAAAATTATGGCTAAACAAACCACAAAAATAACAGAAACGGAAACCGGAAAATGGAAGGCAGTATCGAGCGCCCTTGACCAAATAAGGGATAAGTTTGGGGAAGGAAGTATTATGAAGCTCTCCGACACTAAGGCCCTAAACGTGGAGGCAACCCCTACCGGCAGCATTTCTTTGGATTTGGCTTTGGGTGTGGGCGGCATCCCTAACGGAAGGGTAATTGAGATTTACGGTCCGGAATCCAGCGGGAAAACCACCCTCACTTTGCACATGATAGCCGAGGCGCAGAAAAAAGGAGGACTTGCCGCATTCATTGACGCGGAACACGCGCTTGACCCCGAATACGCCAAACGGATTGGCGTGAAATTGGAAGATTTGCTAATTTCCCAGCCGGACAACGGCGAACAGGCTTTGGATATTTGCGATACCTTGGTGAGGAGCAATGCGCTTGATTTAATTGTAATAGATTCGGTAGCGGCCTTAACCCCAAGAAGCGAAATAGAAGGTGAAATGGGCGACTCCCACATGGGCCTTCATGCCCGGCTTATGAGCCAGGCTTTAAGGAAGCTCACAGCAATTATTTCCAAAAGTAAAACCACGGTAATTTTTATAAATCAAATAAGGATGAAAATCGGAGTAGTGTTCGGCAACCCAGAAACAACTACCGGTGGCAATGCTTTGAAGTTTTACGCTTCTGTTCGCATAGAAGTCAGGAGAAGCGCTCAAATTAAAGCCGGCGAAAAAATTATTGGCAACCGAGTGAAGGTTAAAATCGTTAAAAATAAAGTCGCGCCACCCTTTCGGACTACGGAATTCGACATAATGTATAACGAAGGCATCTCGTCTTCTGGCGATTTGCTGGACACGGGCGTACTGCTTGGGGTAATAGAAAAGTCAGGCAACACACATATGTTTGGCGATGTAAAGTTAGGGGTCGGCCGTGAAGCGGCTAAAGCCTTCTTAAAAGAAGACAAAAAAGTTTTTAAAGAAATAGACAAAGCCGTGCGCGAAAAGGTCAAAGCCGGTGATGTTGCCCTGCCCGCCAAACCGCCGGAAGAAACGGAAGAGAAGGGATAGTTAATCAAGATTTTTCCGATGGCATAAAATATACCTATTTACAAAGGTATATTTTTATTTAATTTGTCTCGACTTGTTTTAGGTAAGTCGGGGATTCGAAATAGCGATCGCCATTTACTTCTTTATAAGTGTAAGATCCTTCAGTCCCAGGAAAATCCTTTATTTGTTTTAAAGACTCTATGAATGGTTTCAGGGCTGCTGGAGTCGACTGGATGAATTGTTTGAGCAAAGGTGGCAACAAGCGAAAGACATCAGAGGAATAAAATGATAGAATGATCAATATGAATAGCTTAAAGTATTGTAGTTTAGACATTGAAACCAGCGGGTTTGATCCGGTCAAGGATGAAATTTTGGAAATAGGTTTCGTATTTTTTACCTTGGACGAAAAAGGCATTAAGCTTGAAAAAGAATATTCCAAAGTTTTTAGACCCCAAAAAGAAGTCTCGGAAACGATTTTGGCTTTGACTGGCATCACAAAAAAAGAATTAGAGTCTGCTGAAAGTTTTGAACAGCACCGTGAAGGTATACAAGAAAAATTACAGGATGTCTGTTTAGTCGGGCATAATATTGGCTTTGACATTAAATTTTTACAAGGCTTAGGCCTTAAATTGGAAGGTCCAAATATAGACACTTTGGATTTAGCCCAATTCATTTTACCCACGCATCCTTCTTACAACCTTGAGAATTTAATGCATTATTTCGGCGTGCCGCACACAGAAGCACATAGGGCGCTGGCAGACGCCAAGGCAGCCTTAAGGGTTTTGGAAGGGTTGCTCAAAATTTTTGCCGGTTTTCCTTTAAAACTGAAAAAAGAAGTGTTAAATATTTTAAAACCTTCCGGGTTCGTTTTTAAGGAATTATTGGACATAAGGGCTAAAGGAAGTGGACGAAAGCCTCAAGCTACTGAAGTTAAGGCTAATTTTTCCGAATATCCGCTCGAGTTTAAGGGTAACATTTTTTATAATTTTTCCTTGGGCGTTGATATCCTTACGCTTGTTGTAAAAAGCCTGGAAACCGCTAAAAACAAGACATTGCTGGTAGTCCCTAATATCCAACTGGCTTTTGGCCTGTTGAGGGAAAATAAGTGCGAGCCTGCGTATGCTTCGGAACAATTGTTCAATGAAGAAGCTTTCGAGGCTTTTAAACACAAACAGCCTTTAAATTCAGACGAGATAAAATTTATTATAAAGATTTTAGTTTGGCAGTACACCAATTGGCAAACCAAAAATATTAGCGATATAAATTTATCATTTTTTGGCGGACAGTTCCGCCACCATATAGCCGGGCAAAAGCCGGAAGAAAATAAAATTTCTAAATTTATAGTTTGCGACCTTGAGGCGTTTTTCGCATTTAAGCAAAAAGGCTGGTACAAAAACCGCAAGGCAGTTTTTTTAGGATTGGGGGATTTAGAAAAAGCCTTGGAAGGAAGTTTGGGGCAAAAATTAAGTTGGAGTAATATTAATTTTTTACTAAAAAGAATATATAATCCCGATACCGGTGCCGGGGATGAAAACTTAAAATCAATTGTGGAAGAAGGTTTGCTGGCAGGTGACTTATTTTTTGGCTTGGTGAGCGCGCTTCTCCAAACTAATCCCCCGGGATTCTTCCAGAAAAAATTGGAAGAAATTGAACCAAATATTTTGGCAAAAATACAATCAGCTTCAGAAAGTTTTTCCGCAAAACTTGAGGCAGTTAATATATTGGTTGAATCCCCCGAAATTTCCGCGTACAGGCAGAATTTGGGCAAATTTTTTATTAAAGAGGATAACTATGTAAGATGGTTAGAGCTTTCCCCCAAATCTTGCGTATTTAACAGCAGTCCAATAAATATTCAAGATTTGTCCGCCGAAATATTTAAATTTAATCGTGAAACAGTTTTTTGTGATTGCCTGCCCCGACTGCAAGTTTGGGAATATTTCCAGAAACGTTTAGGCTTAAAAGATTTTAAAATGCAATTTGTTGAGCTTGGCAAGACAAAGCCAAAAGATTTGTTTTCTTACCTAGGAATTAAACCCAGGGGGTTTAGGCTAGAAGCCAGACCCGGAAATTTGAGCGACCCTGAACTTTTAAAATTCTGCGAAAAGAATTCCTTGCCCGCCGCGATTTTGCTTCCCTCTGCCTTAAAAGTAAAAAGCTTTTATCAACAATACCACGAAACCCTAAAAAAATCGGCTTTTGTATTAGCCCAAAACGGCAGTGCCGGGAACAGCCGAATTTTAAGGAACTTTACCATCCATGAAAACAGCCTGCTTTTAACCAGTGACAAATTTATTTTAAAATCCCTCCTGGGCAAGGGCGCGGGAATTGCCTTAGGGAACCTTCCGGTAAAAACTTTAGTCTTGAACCGCCTGCCTTTTGAACAATTTACGCATCCTTACTTTGAGGCGGTTTCAAAACAGTTCGAAAACCCTTTTGAGGATTTTAGCTTGCCGCGCGCACTCATGAGCTTGCATTTTGTGGTAAAGTTTTTTTATTCTCCCAAGCTCGAGAACTTGTTTATTTTTGACTCTAAGCTCAATAAACCCTATGCCCGGGTATTTTTGGAGTACTTAAAGCAAATTGTGGATAAATAGCATGGAAACAAGGTTATCCACAAAAAATAAAAACAAAGCTTGTATAGTTAGATAGTTCATAAAAATTTATAAAGTAGCAAGAATAAAGCAAAAATATATCTTATTAAGGCATAAAGTTGACAATAGTAAAAATACCTTATACAATTAAATTACGCTCTTTGTGGAAAAGTTCTTTAACAACCACACTTCAGGAAAATAGCGCTTAAAGCAATTTTGAGCCCCTTTTTCCTTTAGACTTTCCGTCATAGTCCCGACCAATCCGGGGCTGTTTGAAAAACAAAAATAAAAATGTTTGTCCTTGAGGTATCAGGGACGCAAAAAATACAAAAATACAAAAAAATGTTTAATGGTCGCTTTATGCGAACCTTAAGGAAAGCCTAGAGTGTAGTTTGAAATCAGATTGGAATTCAGACGCTTCTTCCCGACTTGTCGGGAAAGGCCTAAAATCTGTGAAGTGTCGCTTTTTGCTCTACTTTTTAGGGTTTAACAATGAACCTTGGGATGTAGAGCGAAAAGAGATCCGAGATTTTGGGTTTAGCGCCCGGAAATCACCGTTCAAAACTAACCTTTGGAACGCCCGTGACCGGGCGCTTTTGCATTCCTAGGGTAAATTGCTATAATGCCTTTATCGTCCTTATCAAATAATTGCAGGACTTACGCACCGCCGCTTTTAGGACCGGCGGAGCCGGATCCTTAAAAGCGGCTTTGGCCAATTTCTTTGTTATTTTCCTGCGGTTTTTGTCGTCGTACCAGGAGTACGCCTCCAAAAATCCTCGGAAAATGCCTCCCTGCCTGCCGGCAGGCAGGGAACTTGGCTCAATGCGTAAGTCCTGAATTGCTTTAAGTAACATGCTATCTAAAGAATTTGTAGAAAAAATGAAAATAAAACTGCTTGAAGAACAGGCCAGGTTAGAAGCAGAATTTGCGGGATTAGCCGGACATGTGGAAATTGGCTCTCGGGATGATGAAAACGCGAAAGAAGCGGAAGAGGATGAAATTAACCGCAGCATTAAAATCAGGATTCAAGCAGACTTGGAGAAAATCGCCAAGGCTTTAAATAAAATTGAATTAGGTACTTACGGCGTCGACGATTTTGGCCAGGCAATAGCAGAAGACAGGCTGGAGGCGTTGCCTTGGGCTGACAGAGCTATCTAGTTGAAACAGGGTTGTTGTCTATAAGATATAATATTTTCCCGCATAAAGGCGGATTAAATAAATGTCGATAGAATTGATTTTAAAAAGACAGCGGACTCTCTGGGGGCTGGCTGTTTTTTTAATTATGATTTGCATCGATCAATTGGCGAAAAACAGCGCTGTCCATGCTTACAAAAATTATTATTTTGCATTCAGCCTGCCGCTCGATGTTTATGTAATGTATGGAATTTATTTTATGGGCATTGCGGCGCTAAGTGCATATGTATTCAAACAATATCAAAATTTATCAGCAGTGGATTTTTTCGCATGGGTGATGATTCTGGCAGGCGCGGCGTCGAATGTTGCGGAAAGGATAGTTTTAGGCTATGTGAGGGATTGGATATACATAAGGAACGGAGTATTTAATTTTGCCGACGGGTATATCATATTAGGGATAGTCATTTTGCTGCTTAATCCATTAATGACAAAAACGACGAAAATGACAAAATTGACATAAATATTACCGCAACCATACTAGCGGCTTGCCTGTGGGGATACATTTTTGTCAATTATTTAAATTTTGTCATTTTTGTCAATTAATTCTGTGATTGCCAAAATTTTTTCCGCTACAATTGTCGGGCTCGATGCCGAAATTATTGAAGTAGAGGCCGGTGTTTCCAGCGGGCTTACTAATACTGTAATTGTTGGTTTGCCCGATACTTCGGTGCAGGAAAGCAAGGAGCGCGTAAAAAACGCAATCCGCAATTCGGGCAGTGAGTATCCGGTTACCCGCGTTTCAGTGAACCTTGCCCCGGCAGACTTGCCTAAATTGGGTACACATTTTGATTTGCCCATAGCCTTGAGTATTGTTTTAGCTTCCGAGCAGGCTGTTTTCAGCTCAGCGAATAAAATATTTTTAGGCGAGCTTTCTTTGGACGGAAAATTACGGGCGGTTCCCGGCGTGCTAGCCGTGGCAATGATGGCTAAAGCCAGAGGCATAAAAGAATTATACGTGCCTATGGATAATGCCAAAGAAGCCGGATTGGTGGGCGGGATAAACATATTCCCGGCCAGAGATTTAAAACAAATTTTGGAGCATTTAACCGGAATAAAACCAATGCAGGCAAAAATTCCGGCGGATTATTCAGAAATTTTGCAGAATATTACGACTATATTAGACATGAAAGATGTAAGCGGCCAGGAGTTGGCTAAAAGGGCTTTGGAAATCGCCGCCGCAGGAGGGCATAATGTGCTTTTGTCCGGGCCCCCGGGTAGCGGCAAGACACTTTTGGCTCGGGCTATGTCAGGGATTCTTCCCGATTTAGCCGTTGAAGAAGTCCTAGAGCTTACTAAAATTTACAGCATTGCGGGGAGGCTATCCGGCAATTTTATTTCTTCGCGGCCTGTCAGGAGCCCGCACCATACGACTTCTAGCGTGGCTTTAGTCGGCGGCGGGGCTGTGCCCAGACCCGGGGAGATTACCCTGTCGCACCGTGGGATTTTATTTATGGATGAGTTCCCCGAGTTTCCGAGGAACGTTTTAGAAGCCTTAAGACAGCCGCTCGAAGACGGTGTGGTGACTGTGGCGCGGGCTTCGGGGAGTTTTACTTTTCCGGCTAAGTTTACTTTAGTAGCGGCTCAAAATCCCTGCCCCTGCGGTTTTTATGGTGATCCAAACAAAAGGTGCCAATGTTTGCCCGCCCAAATTTTCAAATATCAAAAAAAAGTTTCCGGCCCTCTGTTGGACCGAATAGATTTGCATGTGGAAGTTCCCAGGCTGCCTTATGAAAAAATGTCTGCGCCCGAAGGAGGTGAAGCCTCGAGCTCCATTAAAACCAGGGTGCAAAAAGCCAGGGCAGTGCAGTCGAAACGGTTTGGTAAAAGTAAAACCAACAGCGAAATGAACCTGTTGGAATTGAGGGAGCATTGCCAATTGGGCAATGAGGAAGATTTGGCCATAAAGCAGGCAATGAAGCGTTTTAATTTTAGCGGGCGGAGTTTGCATCGTATTTTAAAAGTCGCGCGCACCATTGCCGATTTAGCCGAAAGTAAAAATATTACCCACCAACATTTGGGAGAAGCCATGCAGTATAGGCCGAAATCGGAATAAAATTCTAAATTTCAAATCCTAAATTCTAAACAAATTCCAATATCAAAATATAAAATTCTAAATGTTGCCAGGTTTGGATTTAGTTATTTGAATTTTGATATTCTTTAGGATTTAGAAATTAGGTATTAGGATTTTTTCTTGCTTTTTGCTTCTTGATTGTCGTATAATATCAATATGATAAAAAAGATCCGTAAAGCTGTTATTCCGGCTGCTGGTTTTGGCACCAGATTTTTACCAGCTACCAAGGCTATGCCGAAAGAAATGTTGCCGCTGGTAGACAAACCGGTTATCCAGTATGTAGTGGAAGAGGCTGTGGCTGCGGGGATTGAAGATATTATTATAGTCACCGGCTGGCATAAACGAACCATTGAAGACCATTTTGACTATCCGTTTGAGTTAGAGAAGAGGCTCCTTGAGGCGGGCAAAGAAGCCCAGGCAGAAGAGGTTCGGAAAATTGCAGAGCTGGCAAATTTTATTTACATTAGGCAAAAAGGGCCTTACGGCAACGGCACTCCGATCTTAAATGCTAAAAGCGTGGTCGGAGACGAGCCTTTCGCGGTTTTATGGTCCGATGAATTTATTTATTCCAATCCTCCCCGCTTGGTGCAAATGATGGGCGCGTGGGAAAAATACCAGAAGTCTTGCATTTCCGCTATTCGTGTGCCCAAAGAGGCCGTCAGCCGCTACGGCATTGCTGACGTGGAAAGTGTGGAGGAGAACATTTTTAAAATAAAACGAATGGTTGAAAAACCGTCGGTAGAGAAGGCGCCTTCAGATTTGGCGGCGCACGGCGCTTATATCCTCAAGCCGGAAATTTTTGACCTGTTAGAAAGCCTAAAACCGGGTAAGGGCGGGGAGGTGTGGCTAGTGGATGCAATCAACCAACTCATAACCAAAGAGCCGGTTTATGCCGTGGAAATCCAAAACGGCAAGTATTATGACACCGGCAATAAATTGGAATACCTAAAGGCCGTGGTGGAATTCGGTTTAAGGCACGAGGAGTTAAGGGGAGAGTTTGGGGAATATTTGAAGAAGCTAAAAATTTAAATTCTAAATCCTAAGTACTAAATTCTAAACAAATCCTAATACCGAAATACAAAATTACAAACAGCCAGAGTTTTGAATTTGTGGTATTTGAATTTTGAGATTATTTTGGATTTAGATATTAGAGTTTAGAAATTAAAATTTATGAAACCAAAAATTGAATTCGTTTCTAAAAGAATAATTTTAGCCATTATTGGCCTCGTTTTCCTTTCCGCTGCCTGCGGCGGCGGAGGCAATGCCGGCCCCCAGGGCCCGGTGATTTTAACTTTTTGGAAAACTTTTGAGGACAGCGAACATATGGCAACCTTGTTTGAGGCTTACAGGCAACTGCATCCGAATGTAGAGATAGTTTATACCAAAAAAAATATTGAAAATTATGAAAAGGATTTGCTGAATGCTTTAGCCGCCGGGAGCGGTCCAGACATTTTCTCCGTCCATAATTCCTGGCTCCCGGAATATACGGACAAAATTACTCCGGCTCCGGATAAAATTTTTAATCTAAGGCAATATTCGGAAAGTTTTGTTGACGCGGCAGTGGAAGATTTTACCCTAGACAGCAAAATTTACGGAGTGCCCTTGGCTGTGGATTCTTTGGCCCTCTATTATAATAAGGATTTGCTCGGCACGGCAGGTATTGCGGTGCCGGCTAAGACCTGGCAGGAATTAGCCGACCAGGTAAAACAAATCGCTCGGAAAGACAGCAAAGGCTATTTTACCAGGAGCGCCGTGCCTTTAGGCCTTTCTTTGAACATCAACCGTGCCGTGGATATATATTATTTATTTATGCTGCAGCTGGGCTTTAAACCGGAAGGCTTGAAGTCGTCCTTTAATGGTTATTTGAGCCAAAGCATCCAAAAAGCCGGTCAGACTTTTGTCCCGGCCAGGGACGCGCTGGATTTTTATTCTTCTTTTGCCGACCCAAGAAGCGAAAATTATAATTGGAATTCCCGCAGCGATTATTCCATTGACGCGTTTGTCAACGGCCGAAGCGCGTACCTTTACTCTTACGCGTATACTCTCCAAACCATCAAGCAAAAAGCGCCGAATTTACGGTTCGATGTCGCGGCAGTCCCGCAGTTTAATTTAGACGATCCGGCCGTGAATTTTGCCAGTTATTGGGGAGAAGTGGTAAGCAAACAAAGCAAGAACCAGGAAATCGCTTGGGATTTTTTGAAATTTATTTCCAGCAAAGAGTCTTTAGACAAATACTACGCGGTGAATAAACAGCCTTCCAGCCGCAAAGATTTAATAGACCTGCAAATCCAGGATCCGGTAATTGGCGCGTTTGCGGCAGGCAACCTAACCGCGCATTCCCTTTACCGCCCGGCGCAGGTTAAATTCGACACAATCATCGGGCAAATGATAGACGACGTAATTTTAAAAGGAGTGGGGTTCAGTGAAGCGGTTTCCCGTGCAGAACAGCAGGTTTTAACTCTCATTAGGGAATGAGAGTTGAAGTCTCAATTACCAAATTATCAAGATCATTCTAATTAACCACATTAATTTATCATAATTGGTTGAAATCCTAAAATTCAAATCCTAAATTCTAAACAAACCCAAATA
>JBBTRN010000049.1:0-10646 GCA_038065175.1 Patescibacteria group bacterium
GGAAAAAATTTTGCCGTGTGCGGACCTAATGGAACCGGCAAAAGTTGCATTGTCGACGCTATTGAATTCGGCTTAACTGGTAATATTTCACGCCTCTCGGGTAAAGGCAGAGGCGTGGTGTCAGTGAGAGAACATGCGCCTCATGTAAATAGCCGAAATAACCCTGATAAAGCAAGAGTTATTATAACAGCGATAGTTTCTGATTCCAATAAGCGGGTTGTAATAGACCGGACAGTTAAGGACTCCAATAATCCAACAGTCACTCCAAACGACCCGTCGACTCTACAAATACTTCATCAGGTTGCCAATCATCCGGAGTTTGTGCTTTCTAGACGCGAACTGATACTTTATATACTCGCAACTCCCGGCGAAAGGTCAAAAGAAATTCAGGCTCTCTTAAAACTTGATAAGATTGAAGAGCTGCGTGCATTATTCGTTAAAATAGCCAATGCTCACAAAAAGGAAACCGCACCTCTTAAAACCGAGTCTAAATTGGCCTCTGACAATCTTATCCAAGCGTTAGAAATTACCACACTTAACCCCGAAGAAGTCTTAAAAGCTGTTAATCCTCGTAGAGCAATTTTAAATCTGCCCCCTCTTACTGCCCTTACAGCCACTACTTCTTTACGGGACGGGCTGGAAACAATTACAAATACTCCCCAAACTTTCCGAGTTCCTAAAGCCCAAGCAATTATAGATATAAAAAGTCTTAGTGCGAGTATTGATAGCTTGCACTCAACCGAAAATATCCAATCTTACCAAGCGATAGCGAAAGAACTTGGGGATTTTGTTTTAGACCCAATTGCGAACCAAAATGTTTCCCTGGAGAACTTTCTTAGGAGCGCTTTACAATTTTTAGATGAAAGTATCTGTCCAGTTTGCGATACACCTTGGAACTTAGATGATTTAAAGCAAGTGATAGAGAATAAACTTAAAAATTATGACGCGGTTTCTAAACGCCGCATAGAACTGGAAAATAAGCTTGTCCCAATCATCACTTCACTCCAATCACTACAGAATTCCATATCGCTTATAAAAACTTATAAGCTTACTCCAACCACATCGGCAGAAATACAGAAACTAGCAGAATTTGAAAAACAATGCGTATCAAAGACACAAACTTTGAGCGCATTTTTCCCGGTAGCCAGCTCAATAAATATATTGGACCACATACACGAAATACCGCAAGAAATAACTGATGCTATTGTTAAATTGTCCGCTTCTGCGTCAGCAATGCCCGAACCTACTGTGCAAGACTCAGCGCGTGACTTTTTAACTATTTGCCAAGAACGACTGGAAGTATATCGTTCAGCACAACGACGTCTAAGACAGGCAGATGAAAAAGCGAAGCTTACCGACAAAATCAGTACAACCTATGCCCAAGTAAGCAATGCCATTTTAAATGACATTTATAAGCAAGTTGAACAACAATTCAGTGAATTTTACCGTGTCATAAATCACGATGACGAACCTGGATTTTCTGCCCAATTACTACCTTCGGCGGGAAAACTCGGGTTTGACGTTGATTTTTATGGCAAGGGTTTTTTCCCACCCGGGGCTTATCATAGCGAGGGACACCAAGACGGAATGGGTTTATGCCTATATTTAGCATTAATGAAGCATATATCCGGCAAGGGATTTACGTTAGCCGTTTTAGATGACGTACTGATGTCGGTAGACTCAGGACATCGCCGCGAGGTTTGCGCGCTACTAAGTCAATATTTCCCTGATACCCAGTTCGTGTTAACAACCCACGACCAAGTTTGGTTGAAACACATGAAAACTGTCGGTTTAATCGGACAAAATGCTTCAATACGTTTTAGAACTTGGAATGTTAATATCGGGCCAACCGAATGGGAGCAAAAAAGTGTCTGGGACGAAATAGATTCAGATTTACAAAAAGACGATGTTCGTAGCGCGGCCGGATTGCTCCGTCATTTCTTAGAATATATTTTTGGAGAAGCCTGTCATAGATTGCGAGCACCGGTGGAATTCCGAGGAGATTCCCAATATCAGGTTGGCGACTTAATGCCTTGTGCTGTCTTAAGTCTTCAAAACCTATATAAAGAGGCCATTGACGCGGCTACTTCTTGGGGCAATACACAATTAGTCCAGGAAATAACAGATAGGAAAAATGCGTTGGCCTCTGCTTTGACTACGGCTGGATATGACCAATGGCAAATTAACGGAACTATTCACTTTCACGAATGGGATAATTTAAGTAAACAAGACTTTGCGCCTGTTGTTGAGGCTTTTAAGAAATTAATTCAAAACTTTAACTGTCCTGATTGCGCCTGCCTTTTTGAAATTCTACCGGACAGGGGTCATAAGAAAACCGTTAAATGCACTTGCGGTAGCACTAACATAAACTTAGAACGCAAAATGCAACCCGATACTCCTAGTATCCCCGTTCCTCAACAAGGTGAAGTTGTAGGCACATAAATCTCGTAGTAAGTCGTCATACCTGTTGTACCATTAAATAGGTTCTAACTTCGTTAAGTGCCCGTACCACAAAATAGTTCTGAACTAGCCCTCCAAACTGGTGGATTAACTTATTCCGTTGAAAATAAAATTACTTATTATGAAAACTATAAATTACGACTGGCCTGGTTGGAGACTCAAAGACAATCCGTTTGGTGAGGATTTTGACTTAGAGGCAAGGAAAAGAATGCTGGCTGGAAGCAGGTTGCTAATGCCTTTTCTTAATAAGTACCAGAGATATTTAGGTCGGGTTGGCTTGGAAGTTGGGCCTTTTTTTGATCCTATTCTTGTACCAGCTAAATTCCCAGGAAAATCTTTAGTTTACTTAGATAATGATCCTTATGCTATTAAATTTTTAAGAAACGGAGGGAATAAACAGATACGAGTAATTTTTGCCAATGTCAACTTATTTAACAACAAAAAAATTTATCAACAGTCTACATTCTCTAAACACAAATACGATTTTGCCGTAATGTCGCAAATTTTTAACTACATTGACTATCAATCCTTTTTAACACACCTGCACAAACAACTCAACAAGAAAGCTTATATTTTTGTCAATAATGCAACTAATTATGGAATCCCCTCTCTATTTTCAAAATTACGCCCTCGCAACACTACCTCTACAATTCAAATAGTAAAAAAATGTGGTTTTAAGATAATAGAAAAACAAATTATAAAATCATTAAACAACCACCAGCATAACCAAAGACTGCTCCTTGTAGCTCAAAAAAAATGATAAACTTATTATCGCTTGCTCAATAAGGCGCCTGCATCGTAAACCACAGCAACAGTTTTTGCGCCGGATCTTTTAATTAAGAGGTTTTGGTTGATAAAATAATTAAGGACCAATAAATTACCTTAACCACTACGAGAAAATCTCTTAGCATATAACACTCACTTTGATCGGGTATGCTAAATAGTACTCAATTTTTTGAGTGCTTTTTATTTTGACTAAAACACTTTATAAGCGTAGTATTATAAATACTAATGCGTGCTTTCTCCGAGAAGCGCGCCGTGGGAGCCCAAAGCTTACCGCCCTCCAGAAGCAAAGGGCTCTCACCAAACAATAAAGAGGATATAAGTTCTTCGGCAAAGAGTCTGCCCATAACTCTAGCCGAGAACGGTTCTGCAAGGCTCATTGGCGGTACTGTGGTTGTGCTTTCAAGGTGGGAGTCAATCGCAGCCAGCGCCTACGCGTCCAGCCTGCCAACCGGCAGGTGAAAACTTTGGCGTCACAACCCGTTATTCCTTGCAGACTGCACTTATAAGCTCAAATCCGGCTCTCCTCCTGCGCACCCCTGACCTTTAAAGCGCAGTAAATGCTTCACCTCCTCCGAAGCAAAAAGAGACGGTACCGGCGGTAGCAGCATCTCCGCCGGTTTTTTTATGCCCACAGCATGCCCTTAAACTGGCTGTTGACCACTAAAGGCACGCCGCGTAAATGCTGTACGCGCTGAGCCAATTCTTTAACAGGACAACTATGTTCTATGGCTCTACCACAAGTACAGTGGGCGCATAAGCCCCGAAGCTGGCTAACAATATTTTGTTTTGTAATTTCTAATTCAGACATGTTTTTAGCTTGTAGGAAGTAGCTTGTAGCTTGTAGCCAAACCGCCAAAAACTACTTTAAATTATTTACCATCTTGTTTAAAATTTTCATCACTTCTTGCAACAGCCCATCAACCTTAAAAATTTAAACCCTTGCCAAAAGATAAACGTCTAGCGATTTCTATTTGAGTTTCCAATTCTGCTCCTGAACCATACGAGATTAGTAAAAAACGTCTAAATTCTTTGTCAGTTTCTCTACGTTTACCTTCAGCAATATTTGAAGGAATAGATACGCTGCAGCGACGAGATTGCGAAGTCAGGCCATACATTTCACTGCTTGGATATCCAGAAGTTAATTTATAAACTTCCACTACCAATTCCATTGACTTCTGCCATACTATTAAATTTTTATAATCATTTTGCATTTTATTTCTGCCTACAAGCTACAAGCTACAAGCTACTTGCTACTTGCTACTCCAACTGTCTTATTACCCCCACCACTTTCCCTTGTATCATCCACTCTTCTTTTGGGTAAATATTCGCGAAATCCGGGTTCTCGGCTTTTAGGTACGCGCGGTTCTTTACATAAACCAAGCGCTTTACCGTGGCTTCGTCGTGAAGCAGGGCTACCACAATGTCGTTATTTTTAGCTTCCTTCACCGGCCTTACTATGACTAAATCATTTTCGTAAATTCCGGCATTGATCATGCTGTCGCCGCGGACTTTAAGCAAAAAAACATCGCGCCGTGATTTAATTAAGGAAGACGGCAAATTTATCCACTCCTCAATTTGCTGCTCTGCCAAATGGGGACTCCCGGCCTGGATATTTCCTAAAAGCGGCACGCTAATTAAGCCTTTTTCTAAAGACTCACCTAAACTGTCCAAAACCGAAATCCCGCGCGCTTTTCCCGAAATCTTAATATGCCCCGATGTCTCCAGAGCATTCAAAAGCTTAGCTACCGCGTTTTTAGAACTGACTTTTAAATATTTTGCCATTTCTGACACTGAAGGCGGCAGGTTAAAATCCCTAATCTGTTGAATGATATATTTAAGAAGTTCCTTTTGTCTGCTCGTGATCTCTTTTTTCATAAAGTTATAAATAATTAATTATCAATCATCAATTAATAGTATACTATCGTATACCTCTTGTCAAAACATAATAAAAACAAGGTAAACCCGCGTTTACCTTAAAGTTATCCACACTTCTTCGCTCCTTCGGAGCTTCGAAGTGCAAGCACTTTACTTCGTCCGCCTGTAAACGGGCTTCGAAGTGCAAGCAGTTGGAGTCTACCCAATATTCAATAAAAACTTAATAAACCCAACCACTCCCTGCCACACGCTTTTTAGGATGGGCACCGAGGCGGGCAGGAGCACAACTAAAGCTATAATAAAAATAAAATCTTTTTTTATGACTTTAAAAATCGCGTAAACCAGTAAAACGGCCAAGCCGATTGAAATTATTGGCTGGAGGTTTTCAGGAAAATTATTTAAAAATTCTCTGTAAAGATTTTGTATTTCTTGCATACTTTAATTTTAGCGGACAGAGGGCAGTGGCTCCCCTTGCCCATTTTTAGCCTATCGGGACTGTTACCGAATACCATTTTTGCCCAAAACGAACTGTTTTGGCACAATGGCCAAAAAAATTTCTCCGTTTACCTTTCAGGTAAACATCAAAATTTATTTTGCCCATTCTGCTCAAACCATTTCATTTTGCATCAAAAAGCGTATTTGGCAACAGTCCCCTATCACTTTTTCCCAAGCCTATCAACTACTGCCACAACGCGGTGGTCAAAAATATCCTTAATAAACTTGTCGAAGGTATCGCGCCTCGACAAATACTCATTTTCCGACATAAGGCTGTAATTCAGCTCGACTCCCATTATTGACTGCCATTTTACCAAAAAACTGTCCAACTTTTTTAAATCAACCCTGCCTACCAATAACAAATCTACCGGCAAAGTGCTGTACCCGGTAAAGACGCCGGATAAGAATACTGCCTTTACCCCCAGTTTTTTTAAATCCGCGGAAAGCTTATCTTCCGCTTTTTTCCTGCCCTTTAATATTTTATTCCTTGCCCAGGCCGGAAGTTCGTGCTGGGTGTTTAAATAAAAAAACTTCTTGCCGTGCTTGCTAAAACCCCGCATAAGCCCTAAAGCGGTAAGCCGGTTTAATATATGCGCGGCTCTGCCAATGGAAACCCTTAAAATGCCGCCCGCCTCGTTAATCGGAAAACTTCGGGGGGGAAAATTTAGGAAAACAGCCGTAGCCTGGCTTAATGTCCTGGAATTAATTATTTCGTCGTACATACAGATTTATTCAGGACTTACGCACTGACTGTCATCCCGACCCGACTTCTCCGCCTCAGGCGGATTCGTCGGGCACAGCCCGACCCAAGTAATAAGTGGCTTGCCCGCCAAAGCCTTGGCGGCGGCGGGAGGGATCCCTTAGCCTTTAATATTCCAATATTTAAGGGATTCCTCGGCTCGCTAGTTTACCCTGAGCGAAGTCGAATGGGCTCGGAATGACAGAAGGGTGGATTTGGTTTAGCGCGTAAGTCCTGTTATTGACAAAATTGGTCTCCGCTTTTTGCGATATCAATAATTTTGTCAATTTTACTTTCCGTCAAAGGCGGATATGAAATTTTATTCAATTTTGCCAATATATTATATACTACTTTCTTTATTTTGGGAAATATCGTATAATATATAATATTTTATCGATATAAAAAAATGGAACTAGAATCCCAAGTAGCAAAAATCCAGCTGGGGCCGGAAAAACACGAGGCGGCAAGCTTTGTCTATTTATCCGCGGAAAAACTCCCCTTCGGGGCTGAAAGTTTTTTAGTCGCGGAAATTTTAGAGCCAGACTCTGCCCTGGGAAATTCCAGCGGGCAAGTAGTCTCCGGCATGCAAACAGCCCTAAAAACCGCATTTAAAAAAAATGCGGATGAAGAAACCTTTGAAAACGCCGTTGCCCTGGTGAACGCGGAACTGGGCAAGCAGGCTACTTTGGGCCAAACCAATTGGGTTAATAAAATCAACTGCATATTAGGGGTGAGGACCGGAAAGGTATTTAATATTGCCACCACCGGCAAGACCACGGCCTTTCTAATGCGCGATGGGGAACTTACCGACCTGAACTGCTCTTCGCCCAAACCCCATCCTTTAAGGACTTTTGAAAATTTTGCCAGCGGAAAATTACAATTAAACGATATTTTAATTTTATCGACCCCACAACTATTCAACCACATTTCGGTGGATAAAATTAAAACAATTTTATCCCAGGGGAATTTCCTAAAATCCGCCGGTCAAATTATAGAAATCTTAAAAGCCAACGCCAGCCCTGAAATTTCATTCGGGACAATTTTAGTGCTTGAATCCAAACCCGGGGAACTGCCGGAGGAAGAAATTAATTTGGAAGAATACATAGAAGCCGCCAAGCCCTCGGCTCCGGGGGTCTTAGACAAAGCCTGGCAATTTTTACAGGCTTTGGCAGTCCCGGGCAAAAAAATTACCAAACCCCCTTACAATAAAACCCAATTTAGGGATTACTTTGGGATGTTCTTTTCCCGGCTAAAGGGCTTGGGCGACAACGGCAAAACCCTGCTTCGCGTAATTTCCAAAGGCGCCGAGTTCGGCAAGTCCAATTTGGCCCCTTCGCAAATTAAAAAATTCAGTTCGGAAAAAAAATTCTTTTTCTTTTCCCTTTTGGTTTTGCTTTTCGCCGTAATTTTTTCGACATCAGTCGCGGTCTATAAAAAAAACAAGCGGGAGGCGGAAACTAAAATTTTGGCAGCCATTGAAAACGCCGGCAAAAATATTAGCGACGCTGACGCCGCGCTGTTGTACAACGACGAGCTTTCGGCTAAAGAATACTACTTAAAAGCAGAAGAATTACTTTCTGGCCTTAAAGGCCTTTCCGCCAGCCAAGAAGCCCGGGCAAGCGAAATAAAAAAAGAAAACGAGGCAATAAAATCGCGCCTTGAAAAAACTTCCGTTGTTAAAGCAGAAAATTTGGGAACCTTGGCCGCGGGAAACGCGCTAATTAGCCTCCCTGAATACTTTGCCGTGCAGGCGCAAACCCATATTGTAAGTTTGGAAAAATCAACCAACACAGTGCGCGATGACGCGTTGAAGTTCGAAGGAAAGATCGAGCTTGCCGAAACAGTCGCCAAAAATAAAGCCGTGGCCTATGACGGCGCGGCCCTGAAAATCTGGGATTATTCTTCGGGCACGGGCGGGGAAGGCCTTATTTCCGGCGTACCGCAAAAGGAAAACGCTGTAGGCCTTAAACTTTACCCAACCAACCAGCGCGTTTATATGCTGGACAAGTCCAAAAACGAAATACTTAGCTTCGCGGTTTTACAAAATAGCCTGGCCAGGCCGCAAGTGAGCGTTAATTTAAAAAATGATGAAGGCAAAAGCGCGCGCGACTTGGCCATTGACGGGAGCATTTATATTTTGACTAATGAGACAGTTAAAAAATACCACTTAGGTAGCCGGGCGGAATTTAAGCCTGTATTCCTAACGCCGCTGAATAACCCTAAAAAAATCCAGACAGAAATTAATTTCAGCAATATTTATGTGCTTGATAGCGGCAATAAACGGATAATAATCTTAAAAAAAGACGGTTCAATCCTAAAAACGCTTATAAGCGAAGACTTTACAGACCTCATGGACTTTGAAGTTGATGAGAAAAATAAAGTGATTTATGTGCTGAATGGGAGTAGTCTATTAAAGATCGCAATACCATAAGGGTAAGTTTTAGTTTTCGATAGAAGTATCGTAAAGAGTTAAAGTTAAGGGTCATGCAACACACAAACCAAAATTTTATTAAAAGCTTCAGGGACTTGCTGGTATACCAAAACTCTTATGAAGCTTCCATAATAATCGCAAAACAAATTCTCCCAAAACTTCCCGCAAAAGAAAAATTTGACTTAACCGACCAGCTAAGCCGATCATCAAAAGCTATACCAAGACTTATTGCCGAGGGTTATGGAAAAAAGCACCGAAAATACGGCTTCCAAAAATACCTGGATGACGCAATGGCGGAGTCCAACGAAACAATTGTGAGTCTTGAACACGTCAAAGATATTTATGCCGTTGAAATCCCAACCTGTAATCAGCTTATTGACACTTATGATAAAACATCGCGCCAATTGTATAAATTAGCCGAGGCATGGAATAAATTTAAAAATCGTAGTCGAGAAACCTCTAACGATACGGCTATCTAAAACCAAAACTCCTCACAACCTCTTGTGCTTCTTTCGCGCTTTCTGTTTCCATTAATTTTGCCCTTAATTCATTCGCTCCCTCAAAACCGCTTATGTAGGCTTTGAAATTTTTTCGCATGGCCACAAAAGACTTTATGCCTTTATACATTTTTTCGTAAAGTTCGGCGTGCTCGAGCATTATACCCAGTCTTTCTTCTATGGATGGCTGGTGATTATCCGCGCGGAATAACCAAGGGTTGCCGAACGCTCCCCTGCCAACCATTACCCCGTCGCACCCGGTTTCTTTTATTCTTTGCAAACCCTCTTCTCTACTTTTTATATCCCCGTTTCCAATAATCAGCGTTCTGTCATTGCGAGCCCCGAATGCATCTGAGGGGCGCGACAATCTATTCGGCGTTAAGATTGCTTCGTCGGATGTCGTGCCTGAGGCAGATCCGCCTCCGGCGGACACTCTCGCAATGACACCTATCATCATATGATCCCTAATCTCCACCGCCTCCTTAATTTTCTCCCAATGCGCCGGCACTTTGGACTTTTCCTGCTTGGTTCGGGCATGGAGGGTAATTGCGGCTAAAGGATATTTAAAGAGATGCGTAAGCCAGCCCTGCATTTCATCGGTCTTAGAATATCCCAAACGGGTCTTTACCGACACAGGCAAGTGATTATCCCCTCCCCTTAAAGCCTGTGGTGAGCTTGTCGAAACCATAAGGGGAGGTTGGGAGGGGTTATTTACCTTAGCCCCTTCAATCGTTGCCTCGATAATCTCGCCTGCCAATTCGGGTTCACGGATTAAAGCCGCGCAAGTCTTTTGGGCAATTTCCTTGTCCTGCGGACAGCCGAAGTTTATGTCCACGCCGTCAAAGCCCATTTGCGCGATAAGTTTCGCGGCCGCATAAAATTTTTCAGGGTCCCGACCCCAAATTTGCGCGACTATCGGCCTTTGATTTTCCGTATATTCTAAATCGATTTTTAAACGCTTAAACCCTTCAGGGTGAAGCAAGCCGTCCACATTCACAAACTCGGTAAACATTACGAAACCACCCTCCCCTAACCCCTCCCCTCGAGGGAGGGGAACTATTTTTATTTCCTCCCCTTGAGGGGGAGGATTAAGGAGGGGTGATGACCTGCCGTACTTCGCAAAAATTTCCCTAAACGCGCAATCAGTCACGTCCTGCATGGGCGCGAGGGCGAATATGGGTTTTGTAAGATTTTGCCAAAAATTTTTCATATAAATTACTTTAGGATTTACCAAACTATGATTAAAAAAAGGGGGGTGAATCCGTGACTGGCGTCCGGATTCACCCGACGCACCCAACAAAATGCTTACTGCTGACGGGGTATACGAGGGATAACGCTCAAGATTTGCCCGGATTCCTGGTAG
>JBBTRN010000050.1:0-8767 GCA_038065175.1 Patescibacteria group bacterium
CCACTCGCCCTCGGATGCACTCGGGCTCGGTCGGGATGACAGTCAGCGCGTAGGTCCTGTATTATTATCATTTATTTAAGGAGCGCTTCGACAATGAGCGCTTCGCAGGTTTCTTCAATAAACCGTTTCACCGGCCGGGCGCCGAAGCGGGGGTCGGCAAAATTTTTAAGCTGGGACAGCAAAATTTCGCGCTCAATTTCGAATTTTAGATTATGCCGTTCAATCCGCTTTTCGATTTTAGCTATTTCCAGCATGGCTATTTTTACGAGCGCTTCTTCGGAAAGGGGATTGTAAACTAAAATAGCGTCAAAGCGGTTTAGAAATTCCGGGCGGAAGTGGTCAAGTAAAACGGGCATAAGCTTAAATTTTATGAATTCGTCCGAAGTTATATCGTCGCCTTTGTTATAAGCGGTTAGAATGGCATTCACGCCGCTGTTGGAAGTGGCAAATATCACGCTTTGGGTAAAATCAACGGTTTCTCCTTGGGCTGAAGTGAGCCTGCCATCGTCCAAAATTTGCAAAAAAATGTCAAAGGTTTTGGCGTGCGCCTTTTCTATTTCGTCTAGAAGTAAAAGGCTGTACGGCTTGTTTTTGAAATGGTTGGTGAGCTGGCCGCCTTCCGAGTAGCCAATGTAGCCGGCCGGTGATCCTAACAGCCGCGCCACCGAATGTTCTTGGGAAAATTCCGACATATCCACCCGCAGAAAATTTTTTTGGCTGCCGTAGAGCTCTTCAGCCAGGACTTTGGCGGTTTCGGTTTTGCCCACGCCCGAAGGTCCCAGGAGCAAAAAAGACCCTAGAGGCCTTTGGGGATTTTTAAGGCCCAGCCGCGCTCTTTGGATGACATTGACGATATGGGACAAAGAAGCATTTTGGCCAACCACCTTTTCAGACAGAGTGGCGTGGAGGTTTTTTAAGACTTGCTTTTCCTTGCCGTTTAATTGTTTTAAAGGTATACCCAGCTTTTCAGACGCCAAAAAGCGCGGAAGAGCAGGCGAAAGGGCCAGTTGGTTTAGTTTTGAGGCGGTTAGGCATTCATCTAACAGGGTGATGGCGGATTTGGGAGTGGGGCCGAGGGCAGGGAATTTTAAAGTCAGGTTAATAATTTCTTCGAGCATGGGCGCAGCGTTAATTTTAAGTTTGTCCGCGTGGGTCTTAAGTACTGCGATTTGGCTTTCCTGATTTAGCGCCTCTAAACCCACAATTTCAAAGTGGGACAAAAAATGGCTTTTGACTTCTTTTATCCAATTAAGTTCCTCGGGCTGCATGGTTAGAATGATCCTTAAGTCTTCGCGCAAAAAGAGTGGTTTAATTATTGTATTCCAATTTTGCAAAGCTTGGGGCGATTGGTAAACCATTTCGCCGAAACTATCGATTATAATCACGCAATTTTCTATGCCGTAAAAATGTTCAGACGCGGCAGGCAGACTTTGCGGCGGCAAAGAGCCGATTTTTTGCAATGAAGCGGAATCAAACATGACCAGGTTAAAATTACTGAGCGCGTCTTTTTGAGCCGCGCTTTGGGCCCACCCGTAAATAAGCGCGGTCTTGCCCACGCCCGAGGGCGCGTTTAATATGATGTGGTGTTGGGTGCGTCTAAGTAAAATCCTAGTAAGCCTCTCGGTTTCGTTTTTCCGCCCAACGCAAGCCGTCAAGCGGTTTTTATTGGCCTCTAACCGCAAATCGTAGTATTGGATTTTGGAGCTGTCGTGTGACATAGTTTTTGTTCGCTGATCCAAAGCTAACCCGATACGCAGATTAGAATTTACCTTGATTCATCGGATGGGTAATTACGCCGCCGTTGTAAGCGCTTCTTCCCGTGTTAATGCTGCTTGAGTGTCATCGCTTCGCGCATTTAGCCCGCTTTTTAAGCTTATTCCTTTACCCTTTGTGAGCGCCTCAAAGGGGCTCTGCCTTTTTTGGTTTATTACTGACCGCTGTGTTGGGCGCGAAATTTGCTCTTCCGCTCTGGGTCTGAAGCGGGTTTCAAATAAGTTTAAGGAATACCAGCCGAGATTTTCCGCTGGTTGAACCGTTGGCCCGCTTTTGGCCCCAATAACCCTGATTGACGATATTTTTAAGGCAGGTTTAGGCGATGGGGAAATTGTCCGCGGGTTTTGCTTTAAAGCTTCAACTGCCCGCGAACGCGTTATTTTTTCAGCCGCCTTCGTTGTGTAAACTTTCAGAGCGGGCATTGTTTGGAAATCCGCTAAATTATGCGTTTTGGTTTCCACTGGTTTAAACGCTTCCTTTCCGCGCGGTTTTAAGGCCGAAACAGGGCTGATTTCATTATTTGGCTTTTTTAACCTTTCGGGAAGCCAGGAACGAATTTTAATTGCCGGTTTTGTCCGGATAAGCGGTTCTGTTTTTGTTGCGCTTTCCCAGGCCTTTGTTTCCATCTTTTTAAAACCCGCTTCTTTGTTAAGGGGTCTGACTGGTTTAGTTCCCAAAACAGGCTTAAGTGTAGGGGCTTGCCGTTTAAAAAGCTCAACCGGCTGTAATTTAATTTCCCGCTCTTGCTTTGCGGCTTGTTTTGCGTTTAACCTTTCGATTTCGGCTTTTACTGTTTCGGGTTGTGCGTACTTTAATATTCCGGGAGGTTTTTCGACTTTAGCGGTAAAAGGTCTGACTTTTTGAATGACCTCTTTGGTCCGTTCAGCTTTTTGAAATATGTATAGCCCTGTTTTTTGAGGCTCTGTGCGAGCCAAGCGGCCTTCTTGTTCAAGATGTCCTGCTTGTGCTTTGACTTCAGCCAACTCCTTAATTTGAGCTTCCATTTTTAGCAAAGGTTGCGTGGCATTGAGCGCCGGTTTAAGCGTGGGGCGGACTTTAATTCGCGCTTCCGAATAAACATTGGCAGTTGGCATTGGAGGTTCCCGAGTGGCAGTAGGCTGGGCAATGGCGGCTGTGGGTATTGGCACAGGGTCATTTTCATTTTGATCCCGATGCTTTTGGCTTTCTGGCTTCTTACTTTCCAGTATGAGATCTTCGGCAGGTTTTGGTTTGGATACGGTTTCTTTTAAGGCGGTTTTTGGATCTATCCAAATAAAAGTTTGTCTGCTTTCCTTCCCAAGAGGGGGCTTTGCAGGGGGTTTTTCAGCGGGCTGGGCAGGAGTAACAGTCTGCGGTTTTTCGGTTAATGTCTTACTTGAAGAATTTTCAAGTAAGCTGTCAGATCCACCCATTTCAGTGGCGGCAAGATTCAGAAAAAAAGCTTCTTTGGCAATGTTTGGTTGAGAAGCGACAGGAACGCCGCTGGTTGGCTTTAAATTAGTTTCTGTTCTGATAGTTGAAGACTGATCGGCTTTTAAAGTTTTCGTAGTTGAGACTTTGCTGTCTTGAAGGAAATGATTGCTTTCCAAAGATGTATGTGAACCATCTGCAAAGTTAGCTTGCGTTTCCGGATTGTTTGTGTCCGGGGTGGATATTTTTATCGGTGCAAATAAAATATGCTTAGCGGGTTCTGCGGGTTTTGAGTCAGCAAATTTTTTAGGGATTGAAAAACTGAAAAGTTCAGTAAAATTATTTTCTGGATTTTGATCTAAACTCCGAGTTTGCGGTTCAAAGCCAAAAACAGAAGCCAGATTGAAATTGTTCCCAAAAATATTTTTTTGACTGTTTTTTGGCTCCGCTTCTGTTTTAGAATTAAATATCTGTTTAAGCAGTTGAAAGGAAGTTGCCGTTTTCAATTCCGATGTGGACCCTCTGTTTAGTTGAGCAGTCAACGATGCCGACGCGGGGTTATTAGATAAAATATATTCGTCATCCCAATCGTCGTCCAACATTGTCTCGTTGTTTAGAACCGGATCATCATCCAATTCTTTTTCGACTTCTTTTTTTTGCGGCTTATTTTGAAACGTAAATATTTGCACTTCGCCCGTTTTAGAATCCCTCACATAGACTGTTGCAAAAATCGTGCCGTCAATTATTCCATAATCCTTTTCGGCCTTCTCGGTGCCAGGCTGAATTTGTTGAGCCGGAGTCTTATGGTCAAAATACCCTTGGGAGAGTAAAACAGCGGCTATTTCTGCCATGCCGGTATTCAACGTTTTCTCTTTTCCACCGTCAAACCATTTTGCGTCAGAGGTAAGAACATGTATGCTCGTTTCTTGGATTCCCAAATTTTCTAATTCTTTCCATTGGCCGCTGTCTCGGTATTGCAAAAGTATCATCTCAACAGGGGAGCGGCTCTGGGCGGGATTAGATGTAAGTTCGTTTGAGTTGGGCAATTCTAAAAGCTTGTCTTCAAGGGCTTCGTAACCGCTCTCGACATTGGTTTGTATCGGCGCGTATTCAGCTGTGGCGATGGCGGGTCCCATAAAAAAACAGCTCATCCGAGCTGAACAAAAAAATACACTTTCCTGCTCGGGAAAAATAATTGTTTATGAAGGCCAGACTACCCCTAAAAAAATAGGAGATTACTGTTGCGGCACAGTGCCGGAATTCAATCCCAATTCGATTTAGTCATCGTAGGATTGTCACCGGACTTCCACATAAACAAGTCAAAGTTGTAAAGAACATATCAATTGTAAACCCTGGTCAAATAATTGTCAAACCAGCCAGTGGCTTCTTATTCGCCTCCGCTAATACCCCGCGGCTTGCCCCGAGGTAGTTCATTTTTATAGAATTTTTCGTTATTTACAGTTCTTGATAGATTTTGTGAGCAGTAAAAAATCTTGGTTACCCATGAAATTTCTGTGGATAAATCATTGCAATTGGGATAAAATTTCTATCTAAAATTACCTTTTAGTCGAATAATGCGAAAAAAAATGGCGTGGAACCGTAGTAAAGGCATTTATTGACCTTTGGCATTAGGGTGTGCGGAAAATGGTTTAAGTTTCACAAATTTCTTAACAAATCTAATTAAAAAATACTTTTTATTGTTTACTGTCGGAGATAATTATCAGTTTGGATTTCTGCGCACTTCAAGCTTGATCAGATATACTTTCATTAGAAGTGGTAGCGAGTAATCCTATTTTAGTTTTTATTCAAGAGCTAAAATGGCAATCTCTTCTGTCGTCATTGCGAGGAGTGTCCGCCGGAGGCGGATCTGCCTCAGGCACGACATCCGACGAAGCAATCTATAAAAATTACTTAGATTGCCGCGCCTTTCATCTGATTCAAGGCTCGCAATGACGCTCTACTCGCTATGAGTTCTTAATAACAGGGTCATAATTCAGTGGTTCAAGTATCATACAAAGTTTCATAACATAAAAGATAGGTAAAATTTTTTTGCTTGTTTTTGAAAATAACAGTAAAAAAAAATTCTGTATACTGCACTATAACTAAATTTGCGGCTTATACTAAGAGTGTTTTTAGCAAAATATTCAGTTTACATATTTGCCAAAACCGCACAATTTATTTTCTAATGATGAAACAAAATTTGTGAAATAAATGCGCTATAAAACCACTCTTTTTTTGGCTTAAAACCCTTAAAATTTGTTTGCATAAAAGCTATAATATATATACATACATCGGATATCCGAGATACCCAAAAACAAGCATATAAATAGGGAAAATGAAAAAAATCTCGGATAGAAAATTAATGCAAATTATACACAAAAAGTGAGCGAAGAAGACATAAAAAACCAAAATGGATTTATTAGCCTTTCCCAGGCTAGCAAGGAAACTGGTTACCACCAGGACTATTTAGGTTTCTTGTGCAGGACAGGGAAATTAAAAGGCTTTAAGGTCGGGAGGAATTGGGTTCTGTCCAAAGATGAGTTAAACCAGTTCACTAAGCAATATGCTAACTTTAAAAATCCGGCCGTAACCGGTATAGGGTCTGAACTTAAAGTTAGTGTGGAAAAGGGTACAAAGGACCATGTCGAATCGGTAATTGACAGGCTATTACAGCATGATGAGCAACAACAGACGAATGATGATAATCATGAAAAACTTTCTAATTTAAAGTCTGAAGTTTTTTTGGATCTAAACCACCGCATCAACGCCCTTTCAGGCTCATTAAGCCAAATAGAGAAAAGGGTTGAAGATGAGGCCAAGGCCAGGAGTGAAAAGCAGGGTAGCGGCGAGCAGTTATTGGTTCCGGCCACAGTACAATATACACAGCCTCTGGATCAGCCTGCTATGCGAGCCGAACTGCATAACAAGTTTAATTCAAATATTCCGGCAGCTGATGCTAGCGCTGAAATAGCGGCAAAAGAAAAAAATAAGAATAACCCTACCGGGTTTTTTGTTTTGCCTACCGCAAACTTTAAAAAGTTTAAGGACAGTTTCCGTTACCAATACCAAGCTTCGAACAACTTTAGAACTTTGGCCTTCGCTTCGGCTATTGCTCTTTTAGGTTTTCTTTCCACCCTTGGCTGGAATTATTTGAACACGAAATGGCAAGGCCAGGATTTCCAAACTACCATAGTTTATGAAAACCAGAATCGGGCAGAATCCCAAACACCCCAAAGCCCTGGCTACGGCACTTCCCCTGGCAGCCAAATTGTAATCAGAGACAGGCTCACAACTGAAACGATTGTAAAAACTTTAGGCTCGGACACAACTTTACTTGGAGAATTAATTGACCAGCGCCTTAACCGCTACCTGGCTGAAGGCAGGTTCAAAGGAGACAAGGGCGATCCGGGTTTGCAGGGCTCTTCGGGCGGAGGCTATCCGGCTAATGTGGGCTTTATCCCCCCTGGAGTCGGCCCTGTGCCTGGAGGCGGCACTATCTCCAGCGCCACTTACTTTAATGCCAATTACCTCACAGTGGATGATTCCCTAACCGTCAATAGCCCGGCAGTGTTTGAAGGCCCGACAACTTTAAACGGCACTACGATTATAAATAGCCTAACTGTCAGCAATATTAACCCAGGGCTTACCCAGGGCAGTATTATTTTTCAGGGCCCTTCGGGACTTACCCAAGACAACGCGAATTTTTATTGGGATGACACTAATAATCGTTTTGGTATAGGTACTTCCACGCCTTTGGCAAATTTAACTGTTGTGGCTAATGCTTCTTCCACTCCTCTGATAGTGGCATCATCTACCGGTTTGACTTTGCTGACTGTAGTCCAGTCCGGCAATGTTGGGATTAACACTTCTACACCGCAGGCGAATTTGACCGTTATACAAATCAACAATGGCGACAATATTATACTGGCGCAAAGGAGTACGGATACCAGTCCGAGCGGGGATTTTATTCGCTACAACAGCGCGGCCGGCACAGCGCTTTTCCGTGTGGACAACAGCGGTAACATAACGGCGCCGGGCACGATCACGGGCGGGGCGCTAACCATTACATCTACCTCCACGCCCCAGCTAAAAGTCCAGTATGACAGCTCAAATCAGTGGACAGCTTCTACTTCACCTTCCGGCATTACGCAGTTTACTTTCAACTCTTCCACGGGCACGCCGCAGGCGATTTTTACGCCCCAGACAAATATGGTCAATGGCTTTGTTTTCCAGAATGCTTCCCTCTCGCCTGTGCTTTCCATAGACACTGCCAACCGGCGCGTAGGCATAAACACCACAACCCCAAGCCAAACTTTTTCCGTAATTGGCATTGCCGGGGCTACAGATATTTTTGATGTTTCTTCTTCCACCTCCACTTCGGTTTTTAGAATAGCCGCCACCGGCAATGTGGGCATTGGGACGACAACCCCGAACGCTTTGTTAAATGTTTATGGAAACTTACTAGTTGCAACTTCATCCACTCCCGCGTTGTTTGTAAATACAGGCACAGGCAATGTCGGTATAGGAACGACCACCCCCGGCAGGACTTTAACTGTAGTCGGTGACATAAGAGCAACAGGAATTTTGTATGATTCCACCAATGCCGCAGGCTCTGGCGGCAACTTTTTAATGAGTACAGCAATTGGCTACCAGTGGACAGCAACATCTACACTCTTTGGCGGTTCACAAGTCACAGGTTCAGGAACCAATGGCTATGTCACCCGCTGGACTGGCGCTAATACTATTTCTACAGGCATAGCTTTGGACAACGGCACTGTTGCGGGTGTGAACGCAACATCTTCCACAATCAGCTTTAATGTCCAAGGGACAACCACCCTTGATCCGTTCAATGTTTCTTCATCATCAGGAACATCAATCTTGAGAGTAACCAGCGGGGGGAATGTGGGGATTGGAACAACAACCCCTGGTTCCAAACTCGCTGTGTCGGGTGGCGTATCGATTGGTGCCGGCATTAACTATGTCGCTCCCACAAACGGACTTCTTGTTCAGGGAAATGTTGGGATTGGCAATAACAATCCTTCATACGCGCCTGCGGCAAAGTTAAACATTGCATTAGGGGGTGGTACTGGCGCAAACGCCCCAACTACTATTACGCTTGCCAATAACTATTTGCAAATAGGCGGGCTTGAATATAATTCTAGCGCTTATCATCTTATTGGGTTTGGCTACGCTGATCCAAGCAATACATACTTTCCGGCGTACATAGGTCTTCAAGATTCGTCTGTGGTCACGGGACAGACAAAGGGTGATTTGATTTTTGGAACGCGCGATGTTACCACAGATACCCAGCCAAGTGAGAGGATGCGAATAACAAGCGCAGGCAACATCGGCATCGGCACCGCCACTCCCATAGCTGCTCTCCAAGTTACAAGCCCGACCATTAACGAAACCGGTGGTTCAACCAGCATCACTCGTGGTTTGTATGTAAGCCCAAATCCTTTGGGTTCGGCCAATGTCCTACAGGCTAATGACTACCGTGCTTTAGAAACTTCAGCCTACACGTTAGTCCTAGCTTCCACCACCGCAACCTCACAGATTTACGGATCGTTATTTAACCAACAAA
>JBBTRN010000051.1:0-6484 GCA_038065175.1 Patescibacteria group bacterium
AGGGTTGACGTTTCCTTAAAAATAATGGGAGAGGAAATCCCGGTAATAAGGGTGGTGGATACTTTGCTCGAATACGCGATTTTTGAAAAAGCCAGCGACATCCACATAGAACCGCAGGAAAACGCGGTTACGGTTCGCTACAGAATAGACGGGGTCTTGCACGATGTGATGACTTTGCCCAAAGTCATCCAGGCGGCGATTGCCGCGCGCATAAAAGTGATGTCCAATTTAAAAATCGACGAACACCGCCTGCCCCAGGACGGGCGGTTTAAGGTGGAGAAAGACACGCTTAAATTTTCCCTGCGCGTTTCCACCATCCCTATTTTCGACGGGGAAAAAGTCGTAATCAGGCTTTTGGAAGAATCTGCTAAAGCCGCGAATTTGGAAGATTTGGGTTTTCGGCCGCCGAATGTGGAAATTATTACCCGAAACGTAAAAAAGCCGCACGGCATGATTTTAGTCACAGGCCCTACAGGAAGCGGCAAATCAACCACGCTTTATACCGTGCTTTCAATATTGAATACCAAGACCGTAAATATTTCCACCATTGAAGACCCTGTGGAATACCGAATTGTCGGGGCAAACCAGATGCAGGTGAACCCGAAAATCGGTTTGACTTTTGCCCTGGGCTTGCGCGCGCTTTTAAGACAGGACCCGAATATTATTATGATAGGCGAAATCCGCGACAAGGAAACCGCGGAAGAAGCCGTGCACGCGGCCATGACCGGGCACATTGTTTTTAGCACCCTGCATACCAATAACGCGGCCGCCGCGCTTCCGAGGCTTTTAGACATAGGCGTGGAGCCTTATTTAATCGCTTCTACAATAAACGCGGTTATGGCGCAAAGGCTGGTGAGGACAATTTGCCCTGACTGCAAGGCTTCATACAAGCTCGACGGCATTTCAGTGGAGAATTTGGAAAAGCAATTCCATATGCAAAAATTGTTCGATATTTTAGCAAGAGAAAAAGTTTTGTCCGCCAAGACCAAAGACTTGGGTAGCATTAAATTTTTTAAAGGCGCGGGCTGCGATAAATGCGCGCATACCGGCTATAAGGGGCGCATGGGCATCCACGAAATATTGGAGCTCACCCCCACGGTCGCTGAAATGATAATGCAGCATAAATCCAGCCAGGATATCCAGGATGAAGCGGAAAAAAATGGCATGGTTTTAATGTGGGAAGACGGGTTTATAAAAGCCGCGCAGGGCATTACCACGGTAGATGAAATTATTAGGGTATCTAAAGAATAAGGCAATTGACAAAATTGAACAAAAATAAATAAAATTGACAAAATTATGGACCAGGAAGAATTGAAGTCAAGAACTAAACAGTTTGCTATGAGGATAATAAAACTGGTTCGTTATCTTAACGAGCATGGCTCTATTGCTGCAAAAATCATCGCAAATAAGCAGTTAATCCGTTGCGGCACAGCCGTTGCTTCTGGTTATAGGGCTGCCTGCAGATGCCAGTCAAGAAAAGATTTTATTGCCAAAATGAATATCGAAGTTGAGGAATGCGATGAAACCCAATTATGGTTAGAGTTATTAACAGAATCCGGATTAGTCAAACTTTATTTTGTAAAAGATTTGCTTAAAGAGTCCGGAGAATTAACAGCTATTATGACCGCATCTAAAAATTCGGCAATTAAAAATCAGTCAAGAAAATAATTTTGTCAATTTTGTCAATTTTTTAATTTTTGTCAATACTATTGTGCCTGAATTTTCCTACACAGCAATAACTAAGACCGGCCAAAGGGTCAATTCCAGCATGCAGGCGGCTGATCCGCAGGCTGTGGGTCACGCGCTTAAAGAGCAGGGGCTTTTGCCTTTGGAGATAGGTTTGCTAAAAAAATCTTCCCCCCTGCTTTTTTTAAAAAGCCTTACCACAATTTCACTCGACGAAAAAATCGGTTTTGTGGAGAATTTGTCCATAATGCTCAAAAGCGGCATTCCGCTTACCCGCGCCATGCAAATTTTGGTCAAACAAACCGTCAATGCCAGGTTTAAAGCGATTATTGCCGACATTGCCTCCCAGGTGGAAAGCGGGAAAAGTTTGGCTGAATCTTTGGGAAAGTATAACAATATTTTTTCCAATATTTTTATCAGCATGGTTAAAGTCGGCGAGCTTTCCGGAAATTTAGACAAAAGTTTGGAATATTTAACCATCCAGCTCCACAGGGAGGCGGACTTAAAATCTAAAGTGAGGGGAGCCATGATCTACCCTTCGGTGATTATGGCGGCCATGCTGATTATTGGAATCCTTATGTCGATATTTGTACTGCCTAAATTGACCTCAATATTTAAGGAATTCGGCAATGTTGATCTGCCTTTTATGACTAAAGTCGTAATCGGGGTTGCGGATTTTATGAGCGCTCATGCTATTCTAGTCATATTCTTCCTTGCCTCGGCCGTTTTCGGTTTTGTGCTTTTTTACAGGACATATCAGGGGAAAAAAAGTTTAGATTGGCTTTCGATAAGGTTGTATGTAATAGGACCCATTGTGCGCAAAATTAACCTTGCCCGGTTCTCGAGAATTTTGAGCTCGCTCTTAAAAAGCGGGATTCCCATCGTGGAAGGCCTGGCAGTTTCGGGCGAATCTTTGTCGAATATCCCTTACCGCGAGCTTATATTAAACGCTTCTTCGCAGGTGCGGCTCGGGAAAAATTTAACTGAAACTCTGTCTAAAGACGAAACGCTATTTCCAGTTCTTGTGGTGCAAATGCTGGAAGTGGGCGAGGAATCGGGCACAGTTGAGGATATGCTGGGGCAGCTGGCTGTACATTATGAGGAGGAAGTTGATACAATAATGAAGAACCTTTCTTCCATAATAGAGCCTTTGCTTTTGTTGGTTATTGGCGGCATTGTCGGAATACTCGCCATGGCTCTAATTAGCCCGATTTACAGCATTAGTCAGAGCATAAAATAATGACAAAAATTAAAAAAATGAGCAAAAATAATAAAAATTATTACAATTAGGATTATTTGTGTTTAATTTTTTCAAACATCAGGAAAATGCTTTTGGGCTCGATGTGACGGGCAGTTCCTTTAAGCTTTTCCAATTAAAAATCGAAGGTAAGACGCTTGCGGTCCAGGGTTTTTCAGATGTGCCTCTGCCCAAGGGCTTAATTATCAACGACGGGATCAGCGACACAAAAACTTTCGTGTACCTTTTGAAGCAAGCCCTGCTTAAACCGGAATCCGGGAAATTAACCGGCAATTTTGTGGTTGCCTCTTTGCCGGAATCAAAGTCGTTTGTGCGCGTAATCCAGGTGCCCATAATGAACGACAGCGAGCTGGAAACTGCCGTCCCGGTGGAAGCGGAAAGTTTTATCCCTTTGCCTCTTGACCAGGTTTATTTGGATTGGCAAAAATTGGAAAGAAAAGCCGATAAGCAGGAAGTATTAATAATTGCTTCCCCAAAAGATTTTGTTGATAAGTATCTCCAGGTTTTGGAGGGCGCGGGCTTGAGCGTGTCGGCTTTGGAAGTAGAGTCGCAAAGCGTCCACAGGGCTCTAGTGCTCCTGGGTCAAAAGCAGAATTGCTTAATTGTCGATTTAGATGCTTTTCGCACCAGCCTCATAATGGTAGAACAGGGAAATTTGGAATTTACTTCTTCTATCCCCATAGCCGGGAATACTTTTACGGAAGGCATTGCCCGGGCATTGGGCATTTCCAGCCAAAAGGCCGAAATGATCAAGCGCAAAGTCGGCATTAACAATACCGCGGAATACCCCAATATTAAAACAGCCTCAGTGCCGGTCTTAAACAACCTGGCGGCTGAAATAAAGAACATTATTAAATTTCACAGTGAACACTCCCAAAATAAAGTGGAAAAAATTATTCTGGCGGGTGGTGGCTCCAAACTCAAAGGCTTGGCAGAAAGTTTGGCTCCGGAATTTTCCCAAAGCGGCATAGTTTTAGAGCTGGGCAATCCATGGGTAAATTTGCCCCAAATAAACAATCCGCCCTTTGATGTAAACAGCTCTTTAAGCTACACTACCGCCATTGGCTTGGCTATAAGGGGAACAATTGAATGACAAAAATTAAAAAAATAATAAAAATGAGCAAAAATTATTCTGCGAAACGGGATTCATTTTTGTCATTATTGTCATTGAGCTTATGAAGCTGATAAATCTTCTTCCAAAAGAAAAACAGAAAGAGCTGGGTTATAAGCGGCTTTCCAAAACCGTTATTTCTTTGATTTGGATTACCGTAGCCAGCTTTATTTTGGTTTTGCTTGCCCAGTTCGGCGCAAAAGCCTATCTGCAGGGGCAGGAAGCGGGCTTAAAGGCTAGCATAGAAGATTTAAAGGCGCAGGCAAGCAAAGAAGAAAATGCCCAAATAAAAGCCAAAATCACTCAGTTAAACGATATGGTCGCGGATTACCGGGCAATCAGTGGCAATGTAGCCAAACTGTCCAAGGTAATAAGGCAATTCGCGCCCTTGATCCCTTCTGGGATAAACATTACTTCTATGAAAATAGATTCCGGCAATAGGGTAATAGACATTACCGGCCAGAGCCCAACCAGGGAGCTGGTAATTAGGCTGTATGAAAATATTGTGGACGCAAAAAATAATTTTCCGGATATAGACTACCCTTTGGAAAATGTGGCAAAACCCGTGGACATCGGCTTCCACTTTACTTTTAACATAAACCCGGATCTGCTAAAATAGTGAATAATTCCCCGAAAAATAAAATATACTTTGCAATATTCGTTTGGGCAGTCTTATGCTTTGCCTGTTTTGGGTTTATTTTTAAAAAGCTGAATGCTTCCAATATCGCGTCTTTAGACCGCATCGCGGTGCTTAAGAAAGAGCGGTCGGAATTGGAAGCGGAAAAAGCCAGTTTCCTCCAGGGCAAGAACGATTTAGAAAAATTATCCCTCCAGGCAATCCAGCCCGAGTCATTTTTTAGCCGCGACATTACTTTAGTTAACGAAATCAGGCGGCTTGAGCAAATATCCAGGGACTTAAATTTGATTATGAACCTTTCCGGGGTTTCGGGCACATTGAAATCAGCCAAGCGCGCGGCCACGAAAGCTGAAATTTACCAAATTCCTTTTACTATAAGCGCGCAAGGCTCTCAGGCAAATATAGTAAGCTTTATGGAATATTTGGAGAATTTGGAATTTTTGACTTCAGTGGGAACAGTTTCCATTAGTTCAGCCTCGGAGGGCAAAATAAACACAACTTTCACCGCATCTTTTTATTTAAAAAAATAAATACATCGAATTTGCGAATTGAACGAATCAACGAATAACTACGAAGAAACAAATGACAACAAGATATAAAGTTGACAAACAAAAAGTTTTGTATGCAGACGAATGCTTCCAAATAACCGGACTATGTTTTTATATCCAAAACAGGCTTGGAAGATTTGCTAAAGAAAAACAGTTTTGTGATTGTTTCGAAGCCCGGGCAAAGGAATTAGGCATGCCATGCAGAAGAGAATTGACCGCAGCTACCACAGGGAACCGGATAGATTTTGTTTTATATGATAGAATTTTGGTTGAAATAAAAGCCAAGCCGTTTTTAAACCAAGATGATTTTGTTCAAGTACAAAGGTATTTAAAAGTATTAAATTTGGATTTGGGTTTGTTAGTTAATTTTTGGGCAAAATCAGCCTTGCCCTATAGGGTTTTACGCAGGGACTAATTCGTAGTTCTTCGCAGATTCGTCTTATTCGTTGATTCGATGTATTTATGAAAAATATCAATCTTAATATAGGCTTCAAATCTTTAGGCGCAAAGTTTAAAACCAACACCGCGCTTGTCTTTTATTTAATTTTTGCGGCTATTTTATTGTATGAGTTTTCAATTTTTTACGCTGCGGTCAAGCAGGTTCAAACTTCCAGAGAAGCCATAGTTGACCCGGTTACCCCGCGCGGCGTGCGGTTAAGGCTGAACGAGTACCAGGAAGCCGCAAAAAGAATAGAAGACGGCAGGAAATTTTACCCGGGAGTCCCTTTGTACGAAAACCCTTTTGGGGTAAGGCAGTGATTTTTAGGCCGGCTGGTTGAGTTATAATCAAATAGATTTCCTCGGAGCTTGCTCCGGGGTGTCCCCTGCAGTTTTCCCTCCCCTTGATGGGGAGGGTTAGGGAGGGGTGATGCATTCTGCGGTTGATACCTCGCAGTTTGCTGCGGGGTAATTCATTCAAATGAGATAACTGATTGCTTTTTTTGTTTTTTTTGTGGCTTTTTTTGTTGGGTTGGGTTATAATATTTTGCCGTATCTTTGCTAATCGTCTGCTCTCGTAGCTCATTCTTGCCCCGTCACTCATTTTGTCTCCGTGGTGAAATGGATATCACAACGGTCTTCGGAACCGTTATTGGGGGCCCGCCCCGTTAAATATATTTTGCACCCGTAGCTCAATTGGATAGAGCGTGTGGCTTCGGACCACAAGGCTCCAGGTTCAACTCCTGGCGGGTGCACCATGTAGGAAAAGTCAAAGAGTTTTGGTTCGCCTCGCTTCGCTCGGCGAC
>JBBTRN010000052.1:0-21494 GCA_038065175.1 Patescibacteria group bacterium
CTATTAAATTACTTAGATTGCCGCGCCTTTCATCTGATTCAAGGCTCGCAATGACACCCTACTCGCCATGAGTTCATTTATTTTTTTTGGACTTACACGCTTGCCTTTTTTATCTACTGGCAAAGCCAGATTGCCGCAAAAACGGGTGCGCCGCAAAAAGACAAAAGCGCTGATGTTAAAATCAGCAAAAATAAAGGACTTTTCTAAATTTTGATTTTCTTTTGGTTTCTTTGGACTCTAGAACTTAGTCTTGTTATAATTATAGCACATCCCATGAAAAAAGTCCAGGCTAAAAAACTTATCGCCCTGCTTGCCCTATTATTGCTTTCTTCCGGCTGTAAAGACCCCGGATTACCAGCTTTATATAATTATTCAAATCCCCTAATGGTCGGCGAGAAAAAAATTTTCGTAGAAATTGCGCGTACGCCGGAACAAAAAACCCAAGGGCTGTCCGGCAGGCAAAAATTAACAGACAGCCAGGGCATGCTGTTTATTTTTGATAACCCCCCCTCAATCCCCCCCCTTAGCAAAGGGGGGGCAAGGGAGGTTCGTCCGGCATTTTGGATGAAGGATATGAAATTTGATTTAGATTTAATTTGGATTCGGGAAGGAAAAATTATTGGCATTACTGCGAATGTGCCGCATCCTAAATCAATGACGGATATTTTGCCCAGCTACTCCCCGCCTGCCAATGTTGATCAGATCCTCGAAGTAAACGCCGGATGGAGCAAGAGGAACGGGGTGAAGGCGGGAGATGAAATAAAAGTAATTGACCAAAATTAAATAAAATTAAATAAAATTGGCCAAGATTTAATTCTTGGCAATCATGGTCAATCATGGTCAATCATGCCACTCAATTGAACCCATTCCCCTATTGTAAGCTCCTGCGGCCTGGCTTTCGGACTAATTCCAATTGAATTCAAAATTGATATGGCCTGATTTTTTTCTAATTTTAAATTATTCACCAAAGTATTATGGATTTGTTTTCTTTTGCCGGCAAAACAGGCTTTGACTATTTTGAAAAATTTTTTCTCATCTGTTATTTGGTATTTTGTCGGCTGTGATAGATCGATATGCAAAATCGCGCTGTCCACTTTAGGCGCCGGATAAAAACTGTTTTTGGAAACTGCGCGGATAAATTTCGGCCTGCCGTAAATTTGGACTGATATTGCAAGCACCGACAAATCCCCCGGCGCCGCGCAAACTCTTTCCGCCACCTCTTTTTGCGCAAGCACGGTAACGGAGGAGGGTTTAAACTTGGCAGTCATTAGCATGTCTAAAATTTTACCTGTTATGTAATACGGGATGTTGGCCACCACTTTATAAGACGACACGCCTTGCTCTTTAAAAAAATCCTGGAAATTAAACCCCAATGCGTCAACAATTTCGAACCGAAAATTTTTAGGATAATCTTTTTTTATGGCGTGCAAAACGGGTTGGAACTTAGGATCCTTCTCAATAGACAAAACAAACCCAGCTTTATCACAAAGACGTCTGGTTAAGTTGCCTATGCCCGGACCAATCTCAAGAATGCTATTCGATGAATTAATCTGCGCCGCATCAACAATCTCATCTAAAACCCCGTCGTCAATTAAAAAATTCTGCCCATAGGTGAAATTAGGTTTAAGGTTATATTTTTTTAATAAATTTTTTAAATAATTTTCATTCATCTAAATGTGTTATATGAATCATGAAGTATGAATCAGGTATTATGGTTTCGATCATAATTCATAATTCTAAATTCATTATTCAAATTTAATTCTCTAGTTCACTATATATTCCCCCGCCCCATCATCGTCCCACAAATCATTGAACACGCCCTGGAATTCCACCCTGTCTTTTGGCAGCACTTTGAGTATGCGCGACGGGGAGGAAACCCGGAAATCGCCATAAACCCTGCGCGACGAGGCATAAACCAAAAACAAGCGTTTGCGCGCGCGCGTTAAACCGACATAAGCCAACCGGATTTCTTCGCTTAATTCCCCTGGGTCAATTAGGCTCCTGGAATGGGGCAGTATGCCTTCTTCCAAGCCTACAAAAAATACGTTGTCAAATTCCAGGCCCTTGGCGCTGTGCAAAGTCATCATGGTTACCGCGTCTTTGGTTTCGTCTTTCTGGTCAATTTCGGCAATAAGCGCGATTTCCTCGAGCAGTGCGGTGGCGCCTTCCCGCCAGGGTAAATGCGCAAATTTGGAAGCTACGGTATTTAGCTCTAAAACATTTTCGTAGCGCCCTTCGCCCTGCTCGCTTCCGTCGCGCAAAAAGCTTTCGTAGCCGGTTCGTTTAATGATTTTTTTCATTAACTGGGGCAAACTGGCGCTTGGCTCTGTTGAAGACAAATCATCCAGCGCGCTAAAAAAATCCTGAGCCGCCTGCCATTGCTTGGGCGGAAGTTTGATTTCAGTTAACTTCTGCCTAAAGTTTCCGAGGCTTAATTCATAATTCTTGCTTCTTAATTCTTGTTCGTCGTTCTCTATATTCTGATGCCTCACACGAAATTCTAAAACAAAGTCGCGAATAATCCCGTATGATTTCTCCCCAATCCCCCGCGGGGGCTCATTAATCACCCGTTTTAAAGCAATCAGTTCGCGAAAATTCAAAACCAGCCTCAAATACGCCAGCGCATCCTTAATTTCCTTCCTTTCGTAAAATTTTAAGCCACCCACGATTTGGTACGGGATACCGCTTTCAATAAACGCCTCTTCCAGAGCCCGGCTTTGCGCGTGGGTGCGGTATAAAACGCAATACTCTTTTAAGGAATCATGTTTTTTTGGCATTTGGGGCAATAGCGAGTGCCGGAAATTATCTAATTTTGCGCCATATAGTTTTCTGGCTTTTAAAAATCGGTCAAGGATAGAGTAGCTTTCCGGGTCATTGTCGTTTTGGCTATAATCATACTCCACTTCCCCTTCCCGACCCGAAGATAAAACAATAATTTTCTTGGCAACGAACTCCCCTTCTGCCCTTTCGTTTTCCGCCACATACAACACAACCTTTTCGCCCGTGGCATTTTCCGTCCATAAAGTTTTTTGTCTCTGCTCGGGGTTCATTTCTATGACTTTCTGCGCGACCTCTAAAATTGTGCGGCTGGAGCGATAATTCTGCTCCAGCTTTATTTCCAGGACATTCTCAAAATCTTTTTCAAAATTTAAAATATTCCTTATATCGCTTCCGCGGAAGCCATAAATGCTCTGTGCGTCGTCGCCCACGGCAAAAATATTTTGGGCAACGCCAACTCCGGGAGAACGGGGCAATTGCTCAACTAACAACTTTAATAATTCGTACTGCGCCAAATTGGTATCCTGATACTCGTCAACCAGCAGGTATTTAAACCGATCCTGGTATTTTTTTAAGGTTTTTGGGAAATTCTGAAAAATTTTTACTGTTAGCATCAGCAAATCGTCGAAGTCCAGCGCATTTTGGCTGTAAAGCGCGTTCTGATAGCGGGAATAAATCTCCATTAACTGCCCTGCCAGCGGCGAATCCAACCCTAGGTCCAACTCTCCGGGCAGCTGCAAGATATTTTTGGCGCGGCTAATCAGCGCTCCAAAAAGGCTGGCAGGCATCCTTTTGGTATCTATGCGTAAATTTTCCAAAATTTCCGCCAGCTGTTTGCGCTGGTCGTCTGTATCGAATATTACAAAATCATTGGCGTAGCCCAAAAGGGAAATTTCTTGCCTTAAAATCCGCGCGCAGACCGCGTGGAATGTGCCCATGTTCAGCTGGTCTGCCGCGCCTTTATAGCGGGCCAAAAGCGAACTGATCCTCAAACGCATTTCTTTTGCCGCCTTGTTGGTGAAAGTCAAAGCCAAAATATTAGCCGGATGGACGAGCTTCTTCTCTATAATATAAGCAATGCGGTAAGTAAGAGTTTTGGTTTTGCCGCTCCCCGGCCCGGCCAACACCAAAACCGGCCCCATGGGAGCCTCTACCGCTTGTTTTTGTTTGTCATTTAAAGATGAAAGATCCATACTTTAAACAGTATATCAAAATAAAAAACTAGAAGCACGGATATTAAATCCTAAATTCTAATTATCTAAATTCTAAACAATCTCAAAATCCTAACCATTAAATCCAAAACCCAAAAGTGTTTAGAATTTAGTATTTTGATATTTAAATTTGTTTAGGATTTAGTGCTTAGGACTTATAATTTACCCTATATCTATAAGGAATTTTATTTCTTTCCCTTTGCTTTGGAGCAAAAAAAATAACTTGTGGATGAATCCCTTGCCGCGGCTTATAGGTTTGTTAAAATTAGATTGTATAGAGAATAACAGCGATATAAAGGCTTGAATATTAAGCCTTTTACATCTTTACAGGCAATTTAGATTTTTTTGTAAGGCAAGAAAAGATATAAAAGGCATATGCATAGGTTTGTTAAAATTCCACAACTAAAACTCTGGCATTCTATAATCAAGAAATTTGTTTCAGTGAATGCCTTTAAAACCCAATACTACTCAAAAAGATTTATTTTCCGCTTCTTTAAAAGGTTGCCAAGCCTAAAGCGGAATTATTTAAATTCTTTTCCTGCGGTTCATTTTAAGCCGCTTGACCACTACGATTATATTTTACGGTTCTCCAGCGAACTGTTAGTTTTAGTTTTGGCCTTAGGAATTGCGGGCTTCAACATCTTTCATTTTTACATTGCGGAGGAGAGCGCGGAAGAAAGTTTTGCGTCAAAGCTTCTTAGCTACCACCCCGAACTCAACCAGCAGCTCTATAAAAAAAATAACGTAATTACAACTAAAATTGTAAATCACCAGGGTTTTGTTCCGCTCGCACAAGCCGAAGACTTTGGGGTGTTTGATGGCGCAACCATAGAAAAAAACGGGGAATCGGAAAGCGAAGAACAAAATTTTGACGCCAATGTTTTGGTGCAGCCGGAAGTAGACACTTTAGAAAGCCTAATTGCCAAACAAATTATAGTCCACCAAACAGCTCCCGGCGACACGCTTGCTTCCATTGCAAAACAAAATGGGATTTCAATAGAAACTCTAATGTGGGCAAATAAGTTAGACAGCCAAAACATCCGCCCGGGTTGGTTCCTAATAATTTTACCCACTGACGGGACTTTGCATAAAGCGACTTCCAACGACACCCTGCCCGATTTGGCAAAAAAATACAAAGGCAGCCTTCAAACAATTATTTCATATAACGGGTTGGAAAACGCGGAAGATATAGATGAAGGCCAGCTAATAATCATTCCCGGCGGCTCTATAGCCAGCGCCCCAAAACCAAAATCCAGCCCCCAAAGCGGCAAAGTTAAACCGGGAGGAGTGACTGCCCCTAAAACAGCCAATAACGGTACCGGCCATATTTTCCCCTGGGGCTATTGCACCTGGTATGTTGCCAGCAAAATCCACATTCCCTGGGGAGGCAACGCAAAAAATTGGCTGACTAACGCTCGCAACTACGGTGCGGTGATTGGCAACACGCCAACTCCGGGCGCTATTGTAGTCACTACCGACAACAGGCGCTACGGCCATGTAGCCTTAATTACTTCTGTGGATGGCGCTGGATTCACTGTTACGGAAATGAACTATGAAAAATTTGGTGAGGTAAATACCCGCTGGATAAGTAAAAACAGTAAAACTATCCGCGGCTACATTTATCCTTAAACAATAGTCCGTTTTAAATGCGCGGGCAAATGCACTAATATTTCATAAGGTAAAGTTTCGCAAAGCCCCGCTAAATTTTCCACTGAATTTTTATCGCTGCTTTGGGCGCTTATTACCACGACCTCGCTCATAAAAGCGGCTTTTTTATTTGCTGAAACATCAATAGTAGCAATGTCCATACTTAACCTGCCGACTACCGGGCAAAACTCGCTATCCAATTTAAAAAATCCCCGGTTTCCAAGCCTCCTGTCCAGACCCTCAAAATACCCAACCGGCACTGTGGCGACATTCATTTTTTCTTTTGCCTTAAATGTTAAACCGTAACCGACTTTTTCCCCTGCTTCGATAGTTTTTATGCCGGTAATAAGCGAACGCATTTCCAAAGCAGGCTTTAGGTTTGGCCAAGTTTGGCGATAACTATCTATTCCGTAAAAACCAATGCCTAACCTGGCTAAGTTGGCATCAATATTTTGGCTGTAACGAAGACCTCCGGTAGCCGACAGGTGGGTGTATTGAATGTTGGAAAAAGTATTCCTAAAATATTTTACGGCGCTGTTCCAGCTTTGGATTTGCTTTTGGGTTTCCGCCTCGTTTTCCGGCTCAGCCAAATGACTGCACAAGCCCTGGAGTCTAATATTTTTATTGGCAGTGATAGATTTTACAGCCTGCTGGAAATCCTCCGGTAAAATCCCCTGCCTGTGCATGCCGGTATCTAATTTTAAATGAAAACGTTTGGGGTTTCTTAATTTTCCCGAAAGCTCGGCCAACTGCTCAAGGCTGCTTATGATAAAAGCTGTTCTGTTAAAATCGGATTTTGCAATTGACTCAAACCTGGCAAAGCCAATTACCAAGGCCTGGAGTTTGGGAGCGTATTTTCCGGCAATCCTTAATTCAAAATGGGAATCAACGCAAATAAAAGGCAAGTCCTCGCTTTTTAAAATGCTTAAAACCTGTTCTAAGCCGTGGCCGTAAGCATTAGCCTTAAGCACGGGGGCAAATTGGAGACCGGGATAATTTTTTTTATAGCCATGGAGGTTGCCGAGCAAATTCTGCTTATAAACAAAAATCTCTATCAACGGTTTGTGTGAAGATAGAAATTTTTTTATTTCGCGGATTTTACTTAATATAGGCATTGGAAGCGTTAGGCTATGGGGCAACACTGCCGTTAGAATAACCGTTTTGGCCGCTTAAACTCGCCGTAGTTAAATCTTCTGTGCCCAAATCTATCCCTTCTTCAGTAAAACCGTCTTTGGCATAAAACTTGATGTTCCTTAAAAGCGCCAAAGAATTGCCTGCATCGGCCGGCGAAGGATTGGCGGCAACTGTAAATTCCAAAATCCTGGCCGGGCTGAATTTGCCCGCGTGCGCCTCAAGCACGCCAACTCTCCAGGTAAGCTTGCCGGTTGATTCGTCAAATTCAACATTGCCGCGTTCTGCCGACCCGACATTCTGTATATCAAAAGCTCCAAACGTAGAGGGCAAAAAACAGCTTAGCTCCGAAGAAACAAAGTCATTACTGCTGTTTGACAGCCTTAAAATAGCTTTGTATTTTGTCTGAGTGCCGACTTTTGGCGGCAAACTGCCGCTTATATATTCCAAATTCGCCTGAATTTGCGCCGGACTTGAAATTCTTAAATTAACCGAACCTCCTGGTAAAAAAGTGGAATATTCATTAGATTTAATTTTTGAAAGAATATTCACGGTTAAATTTTTCGAAGAATCTTTAGTCGCGGGATTTTTCACTCGCACATAAAAATTCAATGTCCCTGACTCGGACGGGTTCAGGTTTTCCAAATCCGGCACTCCAGCCGCGTTCCAGGAAACGGTATTTCCCGACAACTGGGCATTTTGAGCCTGCAAACTGCTTAAGTCTAAAGCCTTGGAGTCCAAATTGATTGCGATATTTACTCCGGTCGCGGCTACTGCGGCATTATTCTGGTAGCGTACCGCAAAATTTAATGTATCACCAGGCGCCGCTACTTTTGCGTCAAATTGGTCTAAATTTTCCAAACTCACCAAAAGCGGACTGGAAGTGATTACGGTTACGATCTCACGCGTATTTTGAATAAAATATTCCCCGTTGTTCCCCAAAATTTGAAATTCAGCCTGCAAAATTTTACTCTCCCCAGGCTGGCTGGACCCAAAAGAACCCTGCAGGGTAATTTTACCTTCCGCGTCCTGCTGCAAATCACCAACATTCCAAACATTCCCGCCTATAGAAGCCTTAGGTTCACTGGAACCGTAATTAAAACCATTCGGATAATTTAATTTAAGTCTGGCATTTTTGATTGTATCGTTAGAGCTATTTTTATAGCTTACCGTATAAATAACGAGTTGCGCGGAGTTGGTTTCCTTCGGGCCCTCCAGCTCCAAGACAACATTGGAGGCTGTAAGCCTTAAGCTATGCGATGACTCTTTTACAAAGCTTGAATTAAAATTACTGTATTTATAATGCAATTTGGCGAAAAGTTTTTTTTCGGAATTTATGTCGCCCGACGATTTGGCTTTGACTATGACAGAAACATTTTGTCCGGGAAAAAGATCGGGCACGCTAAACAGGCTTCCAGAAATATTTTTTGCCTTTGGGCTGCTTTCCACATAGACCAAGCCTTCAGGATACGCGAGCTCCAATTCAAGCGAAGTCAAATTCATCCGCGCCTCATTATTTTTAAGAATAATGCGATAAACCGCCTCACTCCCGGAGGGTAAAATTTCTGGGGCTAAAATCTGGACTTCTACATTTGCTTCCTTAAGCTTAAGTGCAGGGGCCGGGCGGAAAGCAAAAAAAGCCAATACCCCAATAATCGCAACAGCTAAAACAATAGCCCAAATATAAAACTTGTTGGTTTGATAAAAAGTTTTTTTAATAATTTCAGGCGCAACCGATAATTGTGCGGTTTGAGGCTGATTGATTTTTTGAGGATTAAAGTCCGGCATAGAATTAGTGAAAAACTAAAAACTAAAAACTAAAAATTACAGTTAGAATTAAAAATTTTGCCTTGTTATTTTGCGCTTTTCGCTTTGCACTTTACGCTAGTATTATACCACGCTTTTTAAAAACTTCTCTGACCTTACTTCTCGCTCCAAATGGTTAACAATAAAATCGGAAAGAAATTTCTGCAGGGGCGCGATCTCACCAAAATCCCTGGAACCTATGTTGCGAAAGCTGGTTTTTTCCAGCTCCATGCACTGCTTCAGCTGCGGCTGCAGTTTAGCCAGATCCTGGTGGTAAATAGCCGCAAAACCAATTGCGGAAAGAAAATCGGTCTTAAACTTAGCCAAAGCCAGTTCCAGGCTGCCGTTATTGGTTTGCAAAAATTTTAAAAACTCCAAGAGCAAATCGAATAATTTTTCGTTCTTTTGGCCATCGGGCGTAAACTTCAACACCAGCTCGCTTACATAAAACGCCTGTTTAATTAAAAACAAATTTTCCCGCAAATTCGGAAAGGTTTCCTCAGGCTGCGCTCTGATTATTTTAGGCAAATTTCCGCTACCCGCCACGCTCAAATCAACCAAAAACAATGTTTGCAAAGAATTTTGCAGCTTACTCTTCGCGAGCTTAACAGATTTAGCCAGACCCCTAATTTTACCGGATTCACGGGTAAAAAAAGTAATAATTTCATCAGCTTCACCGAGGGGCTGTTTTTTTAGGATGATTGCGGTAAAGTTCAGTTCCCTAGCCATAAAGTCTAAATTCTAATATCTAAAAACTAAACAAAAATTAAACTCTGAATATTCAAAACTCAAACCAAGAGTTTGTATTTTGGGATTTGAGAATTTCGAATTTGTTTAGAGTTTAATTTTTAGGATTTAGGATTTTTATATCCTTACAAGCCCCAGCCATATGGCCTTGCCGTCGACTTCTTCCTGCGACTCAAAATCCGCTTCCACCTCCAAATTTTTGCCTATCTGGTTAATAAAAGTTTTCTTTCGGTCAACTTGCGCAAGCAAAACCTCCTCCAAAGCGCTTTCCTGGGTATTGTAATATAGGTCTACCAACTCCCCAATTTTAAATCCGCTCTTTTTTCTTAAATCCTGGATTTGCCTTTCCAGTTCCCGCGCCCAACCTTCTTTTTTAAGTTCTTCTGTAATTTGGAGATTTAGTCCAATTGTAATATTTTGATCTGCTTTAATTGCCCAATTTTGCGATTGTTCAATGTTGCGTGTTGTATGTTGTATGCTCTTCACATTCAATTCTTCGGCTAAAATGCTGTCGATATCTGAAGATAGTCTTACACCTTTAATCTCATAACTCAATTCCAAAAGCGGCTGCCTTACTTTTAAATTTTTCTCTTTGCGCAAAGACTGACCAAGCTCCACGATTTTGCGGGCAACATCCATTTGTGCAAGTATTTCTTTATTAAAGTCTAATGGCACAGCCCAATTCTCCAAATGCACACTCTCTTTACCTGTCACATCCCGAAAAATAAAATCGGAAATAAACGGCATAAACGGGGCCATTAATTTGGCGGTCTGGGCTAAAACATGCCCAAGCGTGTTTAAAGCCTGCTTAGACGAATCGTCTCCAAGTTTTATTCTTACCCGGCTGCGCCTTAAATACCAGGTGGATAAATCATCAATAAAACTTACAATTTCCTTACCTGCTTTAACCGTGTTGTATCCGTCCATGTGCTTAGTAATCTCTGTCTGCGCTTGTGAAAGTCTTGCAATTATCCACTTGTCTAAAATATGACTTTCACTTGATACTTGCTTGTCCTCCGTAGCTCTAGCGGAGGAGGGATACTTGATACTTGATACTTGCTTTTCGTACATCCTATAAAAACTCCATACATTATAGAAAATCAAGCTAACTTTCCTGTTTACCTCATTCACGCCTTTCTCGCTGAAATTCACATCGTCTCCATTTACAACCGGGCTGGTGAGCAAATAAAACCTTAGAGCGTCGGCCCCGTATTTATCTATAACTAAGTATGGGTCGGGGTAGTTGCCTTTGGATTTTGACATTTTAGTGCCGTCTTCGCCCAAAATCGTGCCGGTAGTAAGGACGTTCTTAAACGGCGCTTTTCCAAAAAGAATCGTTGAAAGCACGTGCATTACATAAAACCAGGCGCGCGTTTGCGGAATGTATTCGACCACAAAATCCGCAGGGAAGCGCTTTTTGAACACATCCTGGCTACGCCCCGTACCGGAATCCGCCGCAGACGGATGACTGGTATCGGGGTTTGCTTCAAACGGATAGTGCAGTTCAGCAAAAGGCATGGAGCCTGACTCAACCCAGCAATCAACTACTTCAGGAACGCGGTTCATTTCCCCGCCGCACTTTTCACATTTTAGTTTAACCTGGTCGATGTAGGGTTTGTGTAAATCTAAATCTAAATCTAAATCTGAATTCTGAATTCTGAATTCTGAATTATGCTTCTGAACGCCTGATTCATGATTCCTGATTCTTAATTCTGCGGCAGGATAAATATCTCCAAAATTTATTGATTTATCACGAAGCTCTTTTACAGAACCAATACAAATCTTATTCCCACACTCCTGCCGCTCGCATTTCCAAAACGGCAAGGCGCTGGCCCAGTAGCGGTTTCTGGAAATGTTCCAGTCCGGCGCGTTCTCTATGCCTTGTTTAAAGCGGCCGTTCTTTAAGTGCTCCGGGTACCAACTAATACCCTCGTTGTTGGCGATTAGCTCCGGCTTGATTTTTTGGATATTTATAAACCACGCAGGTAAAGCAGAATAAAACAAAGGCGTGGCACAGCGGTAACAATGGGGGTAGGAATGAGTGTAAGTTTCCGGCTTATATAATAAGTTTTTTTCTTTTAAATCGTTAATAACGATTTTATCGGCATCCTTAAAAAATACTCCCCTTAAACGCTCCGGCGCCCTTTCCAAAAACTGGCCTTTGTGGTCCAGCATGTCTAGGCGCGGGAGATTTTTTGCCTTTGCCAATTCATAATCCTCCTCGCCGTACATGGCCGCGTTATGGACTATGCCTGTGCCGTCCGTGGTAGTCACAAAATCTGCCAAATAAAATTTATGGGCTGTGCCATCGTCGTTAGGAATTACACCCGGAAACAAAGGCTCATATTGCAAATTCTCCAAATCCTCAGCTGAAAATTCCGCCACGATTTCATATTCGCCATCTAAGATTGACAAACGATCCTTTGCCAAAATATACCTTTCCTTTTTTTGCCCGTCCGCGGGTGAGGCGGACTCAACCATTATGTACTTAATATCCCCGCCAATATTAAGCGAGGTATTTCCGGGTAAAGTCCAGGGCGTGGTTGTCCAGGCAAGAGCAAAAGTTTTGTCATTGGTTAAATCATTCACAATGCGCTGGCGCGGTACCATTTTAAATTTCGCGTACACTGATTCCTCTGTGATATCGCGGTAGGAATTGTCCATGGCAACTTCAAAATTGGAAATCGGCGTTTCGCAGCGCGAGCAGTAAAGCAGGACTTTGCGGTCTTCATAAATTAAATCTTTTTCCCATAATTGTTTTATTCCCCACCAAACGCTTTCCATGTAGCCTGCGTCCATGGTCTTGTAGGAATTTTCAAACTCTGTCCAGCGGGCAATTCTTCTAACCATCTTCCCCCACTCATCCGCCAAATTCAAAACATTGTCGCGGCAAGCCTGATTAAATTTCTCCACGCCGATTTCTTCAATCTGCTTTTTGCCGGAAATTTTTAAACTCTTTTCCACCAAGTTTTCAATGGGCAAACCATGGCAATCCCAGCCCCAGCGCCTGCGCACATACTTGCCCTTCATGGTCTGGTACCTAGGGATACAGTCTTTAATTACACTCGGAAGGATGCTCCCATAATGCGGCAGTCCTGTGGCAAAAGGTGGGCCGTCATAAAAAACGAAAGATTCTTTGTCTTTTGTCTGCTCGAGAGACTTTTCAAAAATCTTATTTTCTTCCCAATACTTTAAAACTTCAAGTTCGAGCTTGTTAAAGTTGGGAGCCGATGATGCTTGTTGTTTTTCTTTTGGCATATTTAGTCAATTAAACTTTTTCAAAAATTCCCTGCATAGATCCAATGGCTAATTTTGTATTTCTAAATTCTTTTGGATCCAAATATTCAAAAAAAGGTGTTCCGTAACCAAACACGACTCCGCCTTTCCGTGTTGCTCTGGTTATTTCAGCTACTAATGCTCTCCAATGAGAATCCTTTTCAGTATTGCTGTCATAATCTATTCCATTAACAACAAAATTTGCTGAATGGTTTGGGAACCTGGCTATTACTCTTAACATTTCACCACTAATCCCCTGAACTTGTGTACTTTGTTCCGTTTTAGGGTCTCTAAATCCCATAACGAAACGCATCGCTGGCTCCTTGCCTGGCATAGGTTCATTATATTCTTGCCAATGCGCGGATTTATCATATTCTGACAACCGACCATCAATATTAATGTAAGTTCCAACTTGCCATCCAGCAGCAATTCTTAGCATAAACTCTTCCCTTCCTCCACCGCAATCAACTAATATTTCTCCCTTTAATTTGGAGCTTAAATAATCTTTTAATGCAGGGGTCTCCAACATTCGGGCAATAGACTCTTGCCATACTTCACGTGAGCCTCCTTCAAGATAATTTATGCCCGCTCTCAAGCGCATATAATCAGGATCTTGCGGATTATCAAAAGACAAAAATTGCGGCAAAACAATCCCCTTAGGCTCCCCTGGCTCTACCACCTCTGAATGAATTTTTGTCATATATTTTATTTTCTGCGCCATCTGTCCCCATCCGCGTAACTGTGACCTACATTTCCTCCGACGCTTCGATGCACACTTGGTTATCTGCCTTAATTATAAAGGAAAAACTGCACTTGACAAAACCCTTAATTCTGCTAAAATATATACATAAACGGCTTCGGCCTCGTTCCGCCGCAAGGCGGACATAAAACAGCAAAAAGCGGTTATGATTCGCAAAGTTTCATAATCGCTTTTTGTATGGCTGAATAATCTGCCTTGCTTATATAACCAATTTTTCTAAGCAGCCGCTTAGAGTCCATAAGCCTCAACTGGGAAAGTATCAGGGTTTGCTGACCTATATTATGAACTTTTACAGAAAAGTAGAACTTGCCGATTTTTTGTTTTGTAGTCAGGGGGATTGCCCAAAAAACTTCATTATTAAATTTCTTAAAAATAACTATTGGTCTTGAAAACTGGGCGCCCCTGCCGTCTTGCTCAAAACCAACATTAAAACCCATAGAGCACCACCAGATATCCCGCTCGTGAAAAAATACTCTTGGCTTCTCATTATGCAGCCAAGACTTTCTTTTATGCCATTTTTGAAAATCTTTTTTCATTAGTTTACATTTCCTCCGGCGCTTCAATACCCAAAAGCAATAAACCGTTTTTTATGACTTGGGCCGCTCCTGTAATTAACTTTAATCTAAAATCTTTAATCTGTTCATCTGGCTCTTGCAATACGGGCACTTCCTGATAAAAAGCGTTAAAATTTTGCGAAAGTTCAAATAGATAATTGGCAATGGTATTCGGCTGTAAATCTTCCGCGGCCTGCTCTACAATTTCCGGAAACTGATGCAATTTCCGTAGAACCGATAATTCATGGTTGTTTAGAATATTGGGCATTTGGATTTTGGAATTTATTTGAAATTTGAAATTTGAAATTTGAAATTTCCTCAATATCCCATGTATTCTCGCGTGCGTATATTGTAAGTACGGCCCCGTGTTGCCTTCAAAGGAAATAGCTTTTTTAGGGTCAAACACAATATCGCTTTTTATATTGTGGGAAAGGTCAAAATACTTAATCGCCCCGCTCGCAACTTGTTTTGCGACCGCCTCTTTATTTTTTAAATCCCGGTTCTTTTCCTCGATAATTTCCAAAGCTCGATGTTGTACATCTTCTATAAATTCCTTGGCGCCCACGGTGGTGCCCTTCCTGGTACTCATAGCGCCTTGGGGTAAAGTCAAAAAACCGTAGGACACATGCACTGCTTCTCCTGGGTTAATATACCCCAATAATTCTATTATCTTAAATGTCTGTTTTAAAGTATGGCTCTGCCTGACATCTACCACATAATATTGCTTTTCAAAGCCTTGTTGTTTTCTATATATCAGAGTTGCTAAATCACGCAATAAATAAGTTGTACCGCCGTCAGATTTTACCAAAAGCGCAGTGCCTAATTTATATTCCTCTAAGTCTACAACCTGCGCGCCTTGGGATTCCTTAAGCAGGCCTTTGTTTTTTAATTCCAATAAAACCGCCGGCATCTTATCCTCAAAAAAGCTTTCCGGCCAGTCGTGGTCGGACTTTCTGACTCCCAAATCCCGATAAATTATTTCAAACTCCTGCCAGGAATAGTCTTTAAACTTTTTCCATAACTCCCGGTTTTCCTTGTCGCCCTGTTCTAACTTAACAAATTCCGCCTTGCCCTGTTCGCGGACCGATGCATCATTTTCCGCTTCCGCATTAATTTTTATATACAGCTTATTCAGCTCATTAATTGGGTCTTGCTCAATTACCAATATATCGCCATATTTCTTAAACGCGTGAACCAGTAAGCCAAACTGCGTACCCCAGTCCCCTAGGTGCGTGTCAGATTCCGGACTAAACCCAGTAAACTTAAATAACCTAAACAAACAATCGCCGATTATCGCGGTGCGTAAATGCCCCAAATGTAAAGGCTTGGCAATGTTAGGCTGGAAGTATTCGACGAGAATCTTTTTGCCTTTCCCGATGTTCGATGAGCCATAGTTTTCTTTATGTTGATGAATGTCCGCGAGATTTTTTAATAAAGCATTTTGGGATAACTTAAAATTTATAAACCCGCCTGCCTCTAAAACATCATCAAATGTCATTCCGGACTCTGATCCGGAATCCATTTCACTAATCTTATCGATAACAGATTTTGCAACGTCTTTCGGGTTCTTTTTCTCTTTTTTTCCGATGATTAAGGCGACATTAGTTGCATAGTCCCCAAACTTTTCATCTGGCACAAACATATCGACTTCCGGCAAGCTAAACCTAAGCTCTTTTACAGCCTGTTCTAAAAGTTTTTTTAAATGATTTTTTACTGTTTCACCCATAGATTTATGTTTTATTATAACACAAAATGGCAAAAAGGATGAAACAATAAGCCTTATTTGTCTTATTGACCATATTTGTCCTATTATTGTAGATAGCAATGAAAATTCTCGCCCATAACAAACGCGCGCAATTTGACTACGACATTAAAGACACTTTCGTGGCTGGGTTAATTTTGTCCGGCGCCGAAGTTAAGAGCGTAAAAAACGGCAATGTATCATTGACTGGGGCTTACGTAACGGCATCTTCTGATGGCGCGAGATTAATTAATACCCACATTGGCTCCTATAAATACGCGCGCATTGAAGGTTATAACCCAACCCAAACCAGAAAGCTCTTAATGAAAAAAAATGAGATTAACCAATTGATGGGCAAGGAAAAAGGTTTGGTAATTGTCCCTCTGGAAATTTTCCAGACCAAACAAGGCTGGTTAAAGGTAAAATTGGGTGTTGGCAGGACGAGGAAAAAGAGGGATAAGCGGGAATATATAAAAAAGAAAGATGTCAATAAAGAGATTAGAAAAATTTCTAATTACTAATGTCTAATTTCTAATCAATGCCAAATACCCAATTTAAGAATTAGAAATTGATTAGGCATTAGTAATTCGACATTAGGCATTTAAAATATGAAACCTCAAACTAAAGAAAAACTCTACCTTGCCGCCATTGCCCTGCTTATTGCCGCCTGCGCGCAATTCTACTTCACCTACCGCTACCAGCCGGCCCACGAAGTACAGGTTTACTATAACCAGGAGCAGGAACTAAATAAGGAAATAATGGGAATAATACGGGATGCGGATGAGTATGTGTATTTCGCCATTTATACTTTTACCCGAAATGACATTAAAGACGCGCTTTTAGGCGCTAAGTACCGCGGTGTTGATGTAGTTGGAGTCACGGACAAAAAACAAGTTAGCGATATAGAGCTGCAGGGCAAAATCATTAATGAATTGCGCAAAGCCGACATCCCGATTTATGAACACGACCATAGCGCGATCATGCATTTAAAAACCGTGGTTTCGGAAAAAGCTTATGCTTCGGGTTCCTACAACTGGACCGGAGCCGGTACGAATAATAACGATGAAATTTTGGAAGTCGGGAAAGATGAAGGCATAAGGAAGCAGTACGAGACGGTCTTAAGGAAGTTGGTGGAGAAATACGACACTAACTAACAATAACGATAACTTCGATTGATTATTATCATAGTTATTGTTATAGTTATTTTATGAATACTCTCGCCCGCTCAGACGCCTTTTTCCTGATTACAGCCTTAGCTGTCGGAGTTATTTCGATTCTGCTCATAATCGCCATTATTTATTTAATTAGACTTTTTCGCGATGTTAAATACATTACCGGCAAGGCAAAACAGGAAACCGATTTAATCGCGGGTGATATAGAAGCTTTACGAAAAAATGCAAAAATACAGAGTTTTAAATGGGCAGCCATTATTGGATTCCTTAAAAAATTGTTTAAAAAAGGTAAACGCTCCTAGACTTTCTACTTTTAATTTTTCACTTCGTAATGCACATCCGAGAAAATACCACACTCTACTTCATCCGCCATGCGCAAACACCCAGCAATTTTGCCAATATTAAACAGGGTATAAAAATCGACGAATACTTAAGCTCCCCGGGTGTTTTGGATGTGCAAAAAAACCTTATTCCGGTAATAAAACTCCTAGATTTGGATCTAATTATTACTTCCCATTTGCACCGCGCGGAAGAAACCGCCGCGCTTTTAAGGCAGAGCCTAAAAAACCCTATCCCTGTTTACCATGACCACCGTTTTAGGGAAAGGGACTTCGGCTCGCTTTCAGGCAAGCCTATGGAAGAAATAAAGAAGCTCGCGCCAAGTTACGATGAAGATGAAAAAAACCAAACTTACGACTATACCCGCTTTGGCGGTGAAACCGCGGAGCAAGTCCGCTTTCGGGTTTTAACCGCGGTATTAGATGTCGCTTCCAATTACGACCACGAAAATGTAGGGATTATGACGCACGGCGGGGTAATCCGCGCTTTGCTATTTTATTTTCCTAATGTAATAAGGGTCTTCCACGAAACCCAAAATGTGCTTAAAGACATTGCCAACTGCGATGTCTACGAATGGGGAATCCACCAAAAAGATTTAGACGACTTAAAGGCGTTGATAAATTAAAATTTTTTGCTCAATTTCGCACTCTACTAAATCATTCTCATACACATCTTAAACATAAATGGCGAAATTTCATTTAATAAAATAAGTATGCTATAATTCATCTGCTTAAAAAATTGAAACAAAAAAGGCCTATATGGCTATGGACTCGGGTTATTTTTTATGTTAATATAGTAAATCCAAAAGGCAAAAACATATGAACCGTTTAATCCAACGAATACAATCTCATCTGGCCACTCCTGCCCAGGCGCAGGAAAAAGTTAGCGATCTTCTGGTAGAGTTGAGGCATCGCGGTATTAAATTTGAAGTTAAGGAAGTCAATGATGAAGGTGAGCATTATTTTTATGCGAAATCTATTGGTTATCCGAGGGGGACAATTTTTACTACCGGCAAAACTCAAGAAGAGCTTGCATCTATGATTAAAGATGCTATCTTTACTGCTTTTAAAATTCCAGCCAGATATTGTAATCCCGACTTGATTAATTTGGAAGGCCTGCCTAAATTATCAGAAACTCAAGCCACAGAAAAATCTAATCAGGTTCATCTGTCCCAAGTATATGCTACCACCTAAACTGCCTTCGGACGTAAGGCAGTCACGGTTATTAAAAGCTTTGCGTAAAACAGGTTTCATAATTGATTTATCACATGGAAAAGGCAGTCATGCGCAGGCTATAGATCCTAAAAGCGGTAAATATATTACGGTTCCAAACCATCTCTACAAAATTGCGCTATACGAAATACTTAAACTGGCTGAAGATCTTGGCTATAACGCAAACGAAATTATGAGCAATTACTAAAATCACCTCGAAAGAGGTGTTTTTAGATAAAAATTCAACGTATTAAATTGCCGCGTACCGGAGCGAAGTAAGTGGTTCGTGGCCGCGCCATGAACTCGAGCTTTAGCGAGTAGTTCATGGTGGAGCACATCGGGAGGATTGGAAAACCCTGTACCACTCACTACATTCGGATACAGGGCAGGCTTATCTGGCTTTGGTAAAAGGGGATTTATTTTGTGATGCTTCAATCGACTATTCTAATCTTCTAAAATCATCAACATGATCTTTGTCTTTGCTGATTTTAGAAGATCGGGCAAGTTATGCTACTTGCCCATCGTTGTTGGAAACACAAAGTTTCCTCCTAGAAATTGAAGGGAGCCAATCCTAAAGGTCATCCGAGCGTCTGGTTGCGGTTGGACGAGCGGGGTCGAGGCTGCAAGCGAGAGTGTGAAGATATGACCAGCTCATACCAGCTCTTTGTCCTTGCCATGTCCACCCCAGACCAGCTCCCACTAAAACTGATAAATTTTTATCAGCAAGAGCGGAAGCTGGTAGACATAACAAAATACCACATCGCTGTGGTATTGTCAATCGTGGTGGAAATTTTGAGAAATAGGTGGAACTTGGTTTATAATGAGGTTTTTAGATTTTATGGATTGCTAAGTATTAATCAAACCGTTTTTTAGGTATATGAATAATGCTTAATATGATTGAGGCAAGAACTTGAATTAGTATCGTTAATAACAAAAATAATTTAATATTCAGGCTCAAAATGTATTTTAAAAAAATACCTAAATCTAATACTAAGATGCTTAAAAATATAGCAATTGTCAGAGTCGTAAAAGCTGATGGCTCCTGCCCCGAAACAAGTTTTTCATCAGTCTTTTGAAAATAAAAAAAATTAAATATAACAAAAGGGGCTATGATTGATATTGACAAGATAACCAGTTTACTTAACTCTATTTTTATAAATAAATCTTTATCAAAAATAAAAAATGTTAAAAATCCCGGAGTTGTTAAAAATAGTAAATTTAAAAGCCCCAGCGAAAAACCCTTTAAATTTTTATTGAGTTCTGGTAAATAATTCATTCTATTGGGTCGTTATTAACTTTAGCACTTTCTTCCACATCGTCCTTAGAACTTTTTTCTACTGACTCTTTTGTTGCGTTCAGCTTTTTATCTATAGCAGAACCAACAGCTTTAAATCTCTCCTTAGAATTTTTATCATTTTTTACTGGGCTAAACGGTTCTTCGTAGATATTTTGAATCTGTTCTAAAACGAAGTCTCTGATTCTGTTGTCCCCGAGGTCTTTATTAAAATTTCTATTTAATAGCGTAGTGTAGCTGTCTAAAGTGAAAGCTTTAACCGCTTTAAAAGCATACCTTTCAAACAATTCTCTTTCTTTGGAAAACTGATGAGCAGTAAAAAATACCAAAAATAAAAATGGGGATGTTACAGCAAGTCTATATAGTAGGTAAACAAAAGGATTTTGCCCACCAAGTGTGTTAATAATTCCGTCAGGAAAAAGTTTGCTTACAATGACGCCTAGAACTAAAACTGAAGTAAAAGTAGCTCCTGCCCATAAGGCAACGGGGAGAAATAGAGCCTTTCTCCGCCTATCAAAGTGATTGGCTAGTGCTTGATTAGTTACTATTTGGAGTGTTTCCGAAATCTTAGCTGAATCTTTTATAGCCTGCTCATTTAATTTTACAATGTCCTCTTTATTTTTATTGGCGTCATTTTTAGCATTTGAAGATTGCTCTTTCAGTACCGCTATTTCTCCCTCGATTTTTTTTGCTCTTTCAAAAGAAGGAAGAATCCCCGTATCTTGGTCAAAAACTTTTTTATTTATATCTTGAAATTGCTGATAAGCATTGCTCATTTCTTGAGATTGCGTTGCCCAGATGGCTAAATCCTCAGTTATTTTTGTTAGTGCTTTATCAGCTTCCATTTTAGCAGTTTCGATTTGACCTTTTAATTCCTGAGAAAGCGCTAAGGTGCTTGCCAAACCTGAAACAGGGTCTGCAACTTTAGCATTTATCTTTTCAAATTCTATGAAAGCCGTATCCATTTTTTGGATATTGGTTTCAACTGATTTAACTTTTGTCTCTATGGCTTGTAGGGAAGCACTAGCACTAGCTTCGGTCTTTGTTATAGTCTTGGTTACTTCTACAGCAGTTCCCTTACTTGTGTCTATTACTGATTGTGATTCTTGAACTTTTTTCTTTATAGCTTCTGTTTCTTTTTCATATTGCTGACATAAAACCAAAAGACGCTTGGCTTCCTGGGCTTCTGTTTTTGTTTCTGTAATTAGTTTTTTTAAATCGGCCAGCTGTTCTTCTGGCTTTTTCGGCGTTTCTTCAGAGTTATTTTTAGGGTCGCTATTTTCTTCGGCCATAAATGTAAATTTATTATTAATGTATTATTATATACCCCTCTTTAGCTAGCGTCAATTTAAGAAATAAAAGCAGTTAACCTTAATATTCTGGAGATAATTATCGATTCCAGATTTGTTCCAGATATTTTGATTCACCACCTGTTTCTCACTCCTGCAAACATTGATTTCCAGATATTTAAAGGTGACTTTTTAAATGAATGAAAATATAAATAATTGAATATGTGCCTAAACTAGTAGTAATACTGGCATGGCATGGCAAAAAACCACATGAATACTGAACCCGTCGTTCAAGGTATCCTTCCTAACACAAAACCACCCAACAAAGGGTGGTTTAAATTTGTTTCCATTTTCCAGATATTAGATTTTCTTTCTTTTTTCTTGACCACTTTTTAACTTGAATTTCCCTACGCATAGCCCTTGCTAAAGTATCATACGTTTCTATATAAACAACTTTGCCACCCCCATGCTGTTTGGTCCATTGCGCCCCTATGCCCGAATTATGTCTAATTTCTCTTTGGGGAGGATAGTTAGTACT
>JBBTRN010000053.1:0-6058 GCA_038065175.1 Patescibacteria group bacterium
TTGCGACTGCAGTTTGGTGCCAACTTCCATAAGCCGCATAGTTGCGGCCAAGAGGTGCTTTGAAATGCACCAAGTTTCGCCTTCATGCTGGTCAATCATTTTAGCAAGCAGGGTTTTGCGAATTTCCCGGGTGGAATTAAGCAAGTCAAAGTATTCTCCTTTGCCGGTCTTTTCGCCGGTAAAAAAGAAGTGCTCTTCCAAGCTCACTAAATTCATAATCGCCAGGCTCAAGTCTTCTTCAGTGGAAAGGTCAAAACTGCCGCTGGCTTTCAGCTCATTAACCCTTTTGATTAATTCTTCTTGATTGATGATATTTGCCATAGAAGTTTAATTATTTTTTAGACGAACAAGGTAAAGATGCCGAATAAAACCATGATAATCCCTCCCCATAGCCTCACCGCATTTAAGTTATTGCGTTTCCAGTCCTGAAATTTTTCCAAGACCGCTTTTTCTGAAGCAACGAACAGCACGGCAACCAAAGGCAGCACAAACAGCAAATTATACCAGATCAAATAACCCATGCCTTTTAGTTTAGTCTGCGCGTCATGCAGTAGTCCCAAGACCATTAAGTATGGTCCGCCGGTGCAAGGAAACTCACAAAGCCCGACTAATGCTCCCAGAAAAAACACCGCTGGAATAGAAGCCTTGCCCATAAGGTCAGCCATCTTACTATGCGCGGCGTGCGGGATTTGCAGCTTAATTGGGAAGCTTGGGAAGAAATAATTAATCAAATTAATTATTCCCATGCCAATAAGCAGGAACGCCCCAATCTTGCCCATGAAATGTGGTGTGTTGAATAAATGCAGTGTTCCGAGTATTCCAAGCCCAATGGCCAAATAAGCCATGAAGATACCGAAGATGTAAGCTCCGCCGATTTCCAGCATCTTTACCCGACTGAATGTGCCAACGGAAAATAGAAAGGCGATGGTCAACAGTAATATAGAGAATGCGCAGGGGTTAATGCTGTCTATTAGCGCGGCAATGGAAACCAGCGGAAATAACTTTGTTCCTCCTCCCGAAATATTCCAAATTACTTGTGTGGCAGAAGAGCTGGATTTGAGGAATAGTAAAATCCCCAAACCAGCCAACACCAATGCAAGGATAATAATGAATCGTTTTTTCATGTGAATTGTTTAGGTTCCTTTTCTGTCATCCCGACCCGACTTCGCTAAAGCTTCGTCGGGCACAGCCGACCCAAGTGATAAGTGGCCTGCCCGCCAAAGCCTTGGCGGCGGCGGGAGGGATCCCTTATCTGCCGAATTTAAGGGATTCCTCGACTCGGCCGCACTCGCTCGGAATGACAACCTTTTTCGGATTTTAAAAATTAGGATAATTAAGTTAATTTTTTAAGGGGTAACGTTAGCTTTGAATTCTAAGGTGAGCTTGCCGCTGTCCGTGGATTCCACAAAAACATTTCTCTGAATGGGTCCGACTCCCGAGGGTCCATGGGCGGCCGGGTCAAATATGACTTCCACAACAGCCTCGGAATTGGGGGCAATGGTTAAGCTGATGGTCGGTATGGATCCGCCGTGCCCAGGCATGCCAAAGGGGCCTTTGCGGTCATTGCCGGAAGTAATGACGGCTTGGGTGCACATGCAGGAAGTGTAGACTTTGCTTACTGTAATAGGCTCACCCGTTGTATTTTTTACAGTGAACGCTTTGGTAACTTTGCCTTTGGCCATAGAGATGGTGCCAAAGTCAAAGAAGGTTTCAGCAGCCGTAAGTTTACTGGCGGCGGCCTTTTGTCCTGCCTGTGGCTGATTGGAGGCCGTAGGACTGTTGGACAAGACAAAGGCTCCAGCAATCAGCACTATAAACAGGAAGATGCCGACAAAAATCCAATTGGTTTTTTTGATATTGGATTTTTGTGAATTTAAGTTATGATCATGTGACATAATTGTATTAAATTAATAACAAAAACCGCTTTGCATCATAAAAGAGCAAAGCCCGGATCGCGCTTTTCCTGCAAAGCTAAAAACCAAAATTGTTTGGAAATAGAGTAGACCAAGTCTTCCCATAGCCATCTCATCCTAATCCTTATGTGTAAAAAATGCCTTAACAACAGATGAAATCTTTGTATGAACCATGCAAAAATAGGCAAGAGCACTAGAGCAAGCAGGGCTAGCTTACCGCCACTCGGAACGGCCTGGGATAATTTACTGATTATACCCAAGTGATAATCTAAGCACGCCTCGTTTCCTTGCGGGACGGAACAATCGGCACCTTGAGCAATTGCGGGAATGCAGGCCTCATGGCCTTGGGCAGAGTGGTTCATGGACATAAAATTTAACAGCCCAATTGCGAAAATCGCCGTTGTGAGAAGGCTGGCAATTAAAAGTTTATTTGTTGAGTTACGAAAAAAATTCATAAATCAGACTTTAAGTTTAGGTTCGACTCGTTTTAAAAGCACTGCGTTTGTGGCTACGATAATGGAAGAAGCTGACATCAGCAAAGCCGCGATTTCCGGTTTTAACGACCAGCCGAGATTGTTGTAGAATACCCCGGCCGCTACCGGAATGGCCAATATGTTATAAATTGCAGCCCAAAATAAATTCTGCTTCATTTTAATTACCGTGGCTTTACTTAAACGGATAGCCGCTACAATATCGTAAGGATCGGATTTCATTAGCACAATATTGGCGGTTTCTATAGCCACGTCCGTTCCCGCGCCAATGGCAATGCCAATGTCTGCCTGGGCGAGGGCAGGGGCATCGTTAATGCCGTCTCCTACCATAGCCACAAACTTTCCTTCGTCCTGGAGTTTTTTCACATACTTAGCTTTATCTTCCGGCAGCACTTCGGCAAAAATTCGGTCAATCCCTAATTCTTTGGCCACTCCTTCTGCCACTTTAGTATGGTCGCCGGTAATCATTACCACTTCCAAGCCTAAATTTTTTAATTCTTTAATAGCTTTTTTTGAACTCGGTTTAACCGTATCTGCCACTGCTACCATGCCCGCCAATTTCCCGTCAACGGCCAAAAGACTTAAAGTCTTGCCTTGACTGGCCAACAGAGCAATCTTCTCGCGTTGGCCGCTTCTGTCAACATTATATTTTTCCATCAGCTTTTCATTTCCGGCTAATACAATTTTTCCGTCTATTTCTCCCTTTAAACCATAGCCCGCTATGGACTCAAAGCTTGTCAGTTTCTTCAGTTCTAATTTGCGGGTTTTGGCTTCATCAACAATGGTTTTGGCAATGGGGTGGTTGGAGCCGGATTCTATACCAGCCTCATATTGAATAACCTCGTCCGGCGACAGCCCGGAAAAACTCATTACATCAGTAACTTTTGGCTTGCCTTCCGTAAGTGTTCCGGTTTTATCCAGCACAATGGCAGTCAGCCTAGAGGTATTTTCCAAGGTCGCCGCATCTTTAATTAAAATGTTATGTTTGGCTCCAAGTCCGGTGCCGACAGCAACCGCTGTGGGAGTTGCCAAACCCAAAGCATCGGGACAAGCAATAACTACGGTAGCCACGGCAAAAGTAAGCGCCGTGAGCAGGCTTGCGTCTGCCAAAACATACCAGCCAAAAAAGGCGGCAAGGCCGGAGCCGATAGCCACAATAACCAGCCAACCGGCTGCTTTATCCGCTATGCGTTGGCCAGGTGCTTTGGAATTTTGGGCTGTTTCTACCAGTTTAATAATCTGGGCTAAAACAGTATCAGCGCCAACTTTTGTGGCTTTAAATTTAACCACGCCAGTAACGTTTACCGATCCGCCAACTACTTTATCTCCGCTATTTTTAGTAACGGGCAGGGATTCCCCGGTAACTAAAGATTCATCAACGGAAGTTGAGCCCTCCACCACCTCTCCATCAACCGGCACCTTGTCGCCGGGGCGGACAACTACAATATCGCCCTTTACAATTTCCGCGCTGGGTATGCTTACTTCTTTTCCATTGCGAATTACCATAGCTTGAGGCGGCACCAAGTCAAATAAAGCCCTTAAGGCATCCGAAGTCCCTCTGCGGGATTTCATTTCCATCCAGTGTCCAAATAATACAAAGGTTACTAAAAGCGCGGCTGCTTCATAAAAAGTTTCAGACTCCGGCCTTAGGAAAGTCAGTAAGACGCTAAATAGATAGGCCGCCAGCACGCCGGTTGCAATAAGGACAGCCATGTTGAGTTTTTTGGCTTTGAGCGAGTAATAAGTGCCGGTAATGAAAATTGAGCCTGTCCAAAAAACAATCGGCGTGGTAAGTATAAGAAGCAGCCAATTAACCGGAATGGGGGTCGGGAGGTTTAATTTAAAAAAGTTTAAACCCACAGGCGAATAAAGAAAAATGGGTATAGACAACAAAAGCGAGATCCAGAATCTTTTGCGCATGTCCGCTTCCATCTTCTTGGCCATTTGCGGGCTGGTCCCCGCACCAGACATTTCATGTCGGTGCGGGGCAGGCATAGCCGCTTCGTGATCCATGTGGCTCATTTTGGAAAACTCGTCGCCGTGTTCCGTGTGATCATGCTTAGCTTTTTCGGGCTTGCCCGCCATAGCCTTGTCGGAGGCGGGAATCAAGTCCATGCCGCAACCAGGACATCTACCCGGCTGTTTTTGCCTCACTTCCGGATGCATCGGGCAGGTATAAATGCTTCCATTTGTAGTCATTTGTAGATTCGTATCCTTTTGTGGTTTTGTAGTATTATGTTCGTGTTGTTTATGTGTTAACTTTTCCGGCATGCCATATTCATACTGCTTAGCTTCCATTTCACAGCCGCAAGTGCAGCTTAACTCTTCAGCCGCGCAAGCCAAACACTCCTTGCCGCACTTGCAGCTTGCCCCGTAGTGTCCTGACGTCGCGTCGGGACTACTACCGGGGTGGGTATGGCCATGATGATGCTTGCCTGATTTATTATGTTGATGTAGTTCGCACATAGATTTTATGCAAATAAATATTTATAAAATAATTGTGATTGGTCTACTACGGCCTGTAAAAAAGAATACTCATCGCTTAAATTACTTTCTGTTTTAGGAAGAATGAGAAAACCTTGCACAGTAATTTCTTCATCTGAAGTCGGCACAACTTGAAATTCGCCTAAGTCTTTAATGTTTGAGGGCTGCTTTCTTGCAGACAGTAGTTCTCGATTCCCGACCCGCTGGGTTAACAGCACATAATCCCCATTAGTATATAAAAATTCTTTGACAGTGCGCTGGGTGCTAATTTCCACAAACCTTAAGAGCCCCCATTTAGCCTTGGCAATAGACACAATAGCTGTAGCCAATAGGTTATTAAATATTATTTTCTTATGTTGCTTGGTATATTTTGAACTGGCCAACAACTCGCTGCTTAAGTGTTTGAACAAAGGCAATCTGGTATTAACCGAACCAATATACTTAAAAGAATCCAGTAATTTCCCCTGTGAAATCCGTAAATCTTCCTGCAATTTTTTACTCTTTTTAACCTCTCTTTGATGCAAATAATATATGGCAATGCCCGCTCCGAGAATAAATATAGTTAGAAGAGATTCCGCGTAAGCTTTGGGCAGTATCCCAATATGGTCGGGAACCAAATGCGGATGAATGACTAAACCGACAAACAGCAAGAAGTATATAATTTTTATAAATTTAGACATATTATTTAAGTTGCCACACCAAACTTCTTATTGCCACATCACCCACATTCACAATTCTTATTTCAATTTCTTTCGGCACAGGAGTAATCGTATTAAAAGTTAGATTGCCATCTATATGATGCCCGCCGGGACCCGGGCCTTCCCAAGAAACGGGCTTATATTCTTTGCCTTGTTCATCAAACAATGAAACGGCTTTGGTTAAATCATAATCCAGTTCCACGGAATGGGTATCTAAAACAACATTAAATTTCCATAGCTTTGAGTTTTGCGAGACATCAATTGGAGTTACTTTAACTTTGACAGGACCTTCTTCATTGGTTTTGGCTTCTAAGGCTGTTCGGGACTCAGGGCTTGCAACGGGATTTCGGCTATTCTGCGGATTACTGACAGTCTTGTTCTTTGACAATAAAAATAGCAAGTCCAAAATTGCAATGATAAATACTATGATAATTAAAATTTTGTTGTTTTTTACCCCGTTAGATATTCTGTT
>JBBTRN010000054.1:0-14377 GCA_038065175.1 Patescibacteria group bacterium
GTTTTGTCGGAAATATCATATTTTGCATCAAAAAATTATTAAGCAACAAGTCTATCAATTTATTGAATATTTAATGGCTGATGAAATTGAACAAAAGAATATTGTTCCAGCAGATGAGGCTTCAAAAACTGAAGCCGTTTCAGAAAATGCCCCAAAAATAAAATCCAAGAAGAAGAAAGCAAAGGCGAAATTCACAAAGGGCAAAATTTTCATTAACTCCACATACAATAATACCATTATTTCCGTAACTGATATGGCGGGAAATGTGCTCTTATGGAGCAGTTCAGGAAAAATTGGGTTTAAGGGCTCAAAAAAATCCACCCCATACGCTGGCCAAAGGACAATGGAAGATGTGCTGGGCAAGCTTAAAGAAAGGGGATTAAACGAAGTTGATATTTTCATTAAAGGTATAGGCTCTGGTAGGGAATCGGCGATTAGGGCTCTCCAGGGTAGCGGTTTAGCCATCCTGACTATTAAGGATCAGACGCCTATTCCACATGGTGGGGTTAGGCCAAAGAAACCGAGAAGAGTGTAAAATTTAAAATGCAAATTTAAAAATTATGGAGTTTTGCTGTGCAAAACATTTATAGAAGTCGCGAAGCGACACCAAAATTTTACACTTTACACTTTTAATTTTAAATTTCTATGAGATATACGGGTCCAAAAGTAAAAAAAGCAAGGCGTTTCGGCATGGCATTCACTGCCAAGGACGCTAAAATTTTGCAAAAACGAGGTTTCCCTCCAGGACAGCACGGCCAAAACAGGACGCGTGTTTCTGAATATGGCACCCAGCTTCGAGAAAAGCAGAAAATGAAAATAAACTACGGTATACAAGAAAGACAATTTCGCAGCTATTTTGAGAAAGCCCTAAAACAGTCGGGCGTTACCGGTGAAAATTTGTTAAGTCTGCTGGAGCGAAGGCTGGACAATGTGGTTTACCGGCTTGGTTTTTCCGAAACAAGGGCACAAGCCAGACAGCTTGTTTCCCACGGATTTTTTGAAGTTAACGGCAAAAAAGCGGATATACCATCCTACTTATTAAAAGTCGGGGATGTGGTTAAGGTTAAAGATAACAAACGAAAATCAAAAAATATTTCAGTTTTGAACGAAAAGATAAAAGCCTATAAGGTTCAGGACTGGCTTGAGTTAGACAAATCGCAGCTTTTGGGAAAAATCATTTCCCTGCCTACGCAGGGTCTTGTCGAGAATACTATAAACACGCAACTCATTGTTGAACATTACAGTAGAACATAATTATCTAATAACGAATAACAAATAATTTATACTTATAATTGACTTTCACTACTAGTTATATATTATCAGTTATAAGTCTGGAGGCAAATTTATGGAAGCTATCCCCTTGCCCAATAGGGCGAAAATTGAGCACCTAGGACAAAACAGGTACAAAATGATTTTAGAACCACTTTACCCTGGTTATGGGGTTACCGTAGGCAATGCGCTAAGGAGAGTGCTTTTGTCCTCTATGCCGGGGGCCGCGGTAACAGCGGTTAAAATTAAATTTGTTGACCATGAATTTTCCACCATACCTAATGTTAAGGAAGATGTAATACAAATCCTTTTACAGTTAAAACAACTACGGGTAAGAAGTTTCAGCGCTGATCCGATTAGGCTTCAGCTTAAGGTAAAAGGAGAAAAAGTAGTGACCGCCGCTGACATTAAGGAGACAGATCAAGTAAAAATTATTAATAAAAATTTACACATTGCGACTTTAGACAATAAAAACGCCGATTTTGATATGGAGTTAGTAATTGAACAGGGTAGGGGCTACGTGCCTGTTGAGCAAAGGGAAAGTCAAAAAAATGAAATCGGCATGATAGCCCTAGATTCTGTTTTTACCCCAGTAAAATCGGTTTATTTTGATATTTCCAATGTACGCGTAGGCCAGCTGACAAATTTTGATAAACTTGAGGTGGTTATGGAAACCGACGGAAGCATTGACGGTTCTGCCGTAATAAACGTTTCGGCGCATATCTTGGTTGACCATTTTTCCACGCTGTTTTTAGAAGATTCATCAGCCTTGAGCGCGGAAGAGAATATCGTTTCTGACAGCGTTTTAGTCCAAGAACCCTTGGTGGAAATTTCAAGTCAGGCCACGCTTTCCGGTGAAAATGAAATTATGGGAACAGCCCTGTCTACGCGCGCCAAAAATGCGCTTACGAAAAATGGCATTACATCTATTGAGGCCTTGAAGGCCTTAAGTAACGAACAAATAGAAAATATTGAGGGCCTGGGCAAAAAGACAATTAATGAAATTATTGAATTTTTACAGCGCTAGCAATAAAATTTGTGTTTAGTGGATTTATATGAGGCATAGAAAAAAATTAAAAATCGGCAAAGGTGTGGACCACAAAAGAAAGCTTTTGCGCACTTTGGGGTCGTCTTTTATTCTCTATGAAAAAATCTCTACAAGTTTAAAGAATGCAAGAGCCGCAAAATCATATACTGAAAAACTTATTACTCGGGCCAAAGAAAATAACCTGCACAACAGAAGGATTCTAATTTCCAAACTCACTCCGATGGCTGCAAAAAAAGCAATTGAGGTTTTGGGTCCGAAATTTAAAGAAAGAAAAGGCGGTTATAGCCGGATAATTAAGCTGGTTCATCATAACTCGGGGAATTCTAAAGTATTATTGGAATTCGTAGAATAATATGAAAACGCAAAAAATTTCAATTCCCAAAACAATCACCCGAAAATGGTTTCAAATAGATGCCTCTAAGAATTCCATGGGGAGGGTGGCTACGGAGATTGCAAATATTTTAAGGGGAAAGCATAAAAGAGATTTTACCCCGCATATGGACATGGGCGACTATGTCGTTGCTATTAATGCCCATAAGCTCAAGTTTACCGGTAGAAAAGTGAGCCAGAAACTGTATTACCGCCATTCAGGTTATTTGGGCGGAATAAAATCAGAAAGTCTTAAGACTTTAATCCAAAAAAGTCCGTCCGAAGCTTTAAAGCGCGCGGTTTTTAGCATGATTGATGACATAAAGTTTAGGAAAAAAATCATGTCCAGGTTAAAGTTGGTAAACGGCGCGGAACATAATTTTAATATTCATAAATCTATATAATATGCCTACCAAAACTACTAAAACCCCCGCATCAAGCGTGAAAGTTTCGGCTTCATTAGCCCCAAAAAAATCGAAAGCTCAAAAAAAGCCGCTTACTCATGAAGTTAAGCATAAAAAAACAGATGAACAAAAAATTGAAGTTAAACCCCTTGAAGCCCAAGAACCGAAGGCTCATAAAGCCGCAGCTCCAGGGGCAGAAAGATACATTTTTGCCACAGGCAGGCGAAAAACATCGGTAGCTAATGTGAGGCTTTTTGAAGGTACAGGAAAACATGTAATCAATAAAAAGCCCTTCGAGGTTTATTTTGGGTATTCTTTTTACCAAGATAGGGCCTTAAAGCCGTTTGATGTTACCGGACTCTCGAAGAGTTATCGTATTGTTGCGCATATTAACGGCGGGGGAGCCCATTCCCAGGCAACAGCCCTAAGTCACGGTTTGGCAATTGCGCTTGGTAAAACTTCTGAAGAAGTGAGGAAAGTATTAAAAAAGAACGGTCTTTTGACTCGCGACGACAGGAAAAAAGAAAGAAAGAAGCCGGGGCTAAAGCGCGCCCGCAGGGCACCGCAGTGGGCGAAGAGATAAGAGTTTGACAAAAACGTCGAATCATGATACTATTTTTAAGCTCTAAGCTAATCGAATAATCGCTCTTTGTTGCATCGTAAGATGCAGCTAAAGAGAGGAAAGTCCGAACACTTATTTGATGGCCCTTCTATAGAGTCCGTCAAGAATGGTAGCGGGTAATCCCCGTCTGGAGTAATCCTCGAGGTGCGAACAGTGACGCTTGAAACCGAAAGGTTTTAAGGATCTCGCAAGAGATTAATCCCTTTGGAAACCTAGGGAGTGAAACGGCTAAATCCTTACCTGAGTGCAAGGCCAAATTTGGTAGGCTGCATGATCCCGCCAGCAATGCCGGGGCTAGAGAGATGATTATTTAGAAACAGAATTCGGCTTACGAGTTTGCTTAGAGCCTAAAAATACCCCTGCTTGTAAGGGGTATTTTTATTGGATTTAAATCCCCAAAAATTGTATAATAAACAGGATGAAACGCTCGGAATTAGCTTTTAATATTGTCTCAATACCTACCGACGCCTTAATGCTGTTATTGGCAGGCGCCGCATCTTTTTATTTGCGAGGCAAATCCACGCAAATTGTGGGTCCGGTTTTATTCGAACTAAGGCTGTCGGATTTTATTTCTGCAGCCTACAGGCTAATCCCGGTGCTTTTAGTTGTCTTTGCTTTTTTAGGCCTTTATAATCTGCGAGGAACGAGGAAGTTTGCGTCTGAATTTGGCAGGGTATTAGTCGGGGTATCACTGGGACTCCTTCTAGTAATGCTGTTATTCTTTTTTGACCAGACTATTTTTCCATCACGTTTTATAATTTTAGCCACCTGGGGTTTGGGGATATTATTTGTGAGTACAGGCAGGCTTGTTTTAAAGGATTTGCAGGAATTTACTTTTTCCAAGAACATTGGCCTGCATCGTTTGGCGGTAGTAAATGGACACGGAAACAATACCCAAATCATTGAAAAATTTTTTAAAAATACGGCTTACGGCTATGAAATCATCAAAGAGCTGGATTTTGGATCTGGTATTTTCAATGATTTGGAGGAGTTGTATGCCAGCCGCAAGATCGACGAAATTCTGCAGGCTAACACTTCTTTGAGCGACGAAGACAACCTCAAGCTGGTTGAGTTTGCCAGGAATAAGGGCTTGGGCTACAGTTTTGTGCCTAATTTGTTCAATGTCCAAAGAAATTCCGTGGAAACCGCCAATTTAAACGGTGTGCCGGTCATTAGCCTAAAAAATACGCCGCTTGACGGCTGGGGCAAAGTTGCTAAGAGAGTATTAGACATAGTTTCCTCGTTCGCTTGCCTCATTATTACCTTTCCCATTACCCTGTTTATCTACATTGCCATTAAAATGGACAGTAGGGGCAGAGCCATTTACACGGCAGTGCGCGGTGGGCGCGGAAAAGATTTTAAATTTTATAAATTCCGCACCATGCACAGCCATTTGTCCGTAGGCGAGCAATACGGAGGCGAGGCCGCGCATAAGGTTAGGCAGGAGTTATGGAAGCAAAACGACAGAGGGGATGAGTATTCCCCGTTTTTAAAAATTAAAAATGATCCAAGGGTGACGCGAGTCGGGAGGTTTTTGCGCAGGAGCAAGCTGGACGAAATCCCGCAATTTTGGAACGTGCTAATCGGCGATATGAGTATGGTTGGCCCCCGCGCCCATGTGGTTGAGGAAGTTGGTCGATACCGCAGCCGCTACCAGCGGATGTTCTCAATAAAACCAGGCGTGTTCGGCATTTCGCAAAATGCCCAGTTCAGCTGGCCAGACCTGCCGTTTGACGAAGAAATTCGGCTGAATATTTTTTACATTGAAAACTGGTCGTTGTGGCTTGATATTAAAGTTCTGGCAAAGAGCTTTTGGATTTTGTTTTTCGCCAGGACGCCGAAAGCCGATTATTAAAATGCGCGTCGCGATAGTTCACGATTCATTTACGCAAATGGGCGGGGCAGAAAGAGTGGTCGAGGTTTTGCATGAGATTTTCCCGCACGCACCTGTTTATACATTGGTTTTAGATAAAAAATTATTGCCTAAATATGGGGCTTGGGATATTCGCACGACCTGGCTGCAATATTTTTACGGCCTAATTCCCAAACTTCAATATTGGTTGTTTTTGATTCCTTGGGCAGTATCAGCCATCAGGATTAAAAATGCCGACATAATAATTTCATCTTCTTCCGGATTCGTAAAAAATATTTCCGCGCCAAAAGGCGCTGTCCACATAAACTATTGTCACACGCCCGCGAGGTTCTTGTGGATAGACAGGGGTTATGTAAAAGAAGAAGTGCCGCTTTTTTTAAAGCCAATAGTTAGTATTTTTTTATGGTGGATGCGGAAGTGGGATTTAAGGGGCTCAAAAAGGGTGAATGGGTTTATTGCTAACTCGAAGGAGGTCAAAAAAAGGATTTTCAATGTGTACCGACGCGAATCAGAGGTTATTTATCCGCCGATTGATATAGAATTCTGGTATCCTACCGAGCCGAAACAAGATTATTTCCTAGTCGCAGGACGGCTACACGCGCATAAAAAAATTGATTGGGTGGTGGAGATTTTTAATGAACTAGGCTTACCTTTGCATGTAGTGGGCACCGGCAGGAAGGAAAAATACCTAAGGTCCATAGCAAAGCCAAATATCAAATTTCTCGGGCGCGTTTCCGATGAAATGCTAAGGGACGAATACAGCGGCGCTAGAGCCTTAATTTACCCCCAAGTGGAAGACTTTGGCCTTATGCCTTTAGAAGCCGCGGCCTGCGGCACGCCCACGCTTGCTTTTGCTTCCGGCGGCGCGCTGGAAACCGTTGTGCCAGGAGCGACTGGGGAGTTGTTTGAGAGTTACGATAAGGAAAAAATTAAAAATTTAATTTTAAATTGGAAAGCAGAAAACTATCAACCTGAAAAACTAAATGTACAAGCGAAAAAATTTACAAAAGAAAATTTTTCAAATCAACTAAGGGAATTAGTCAAAAGTTTTTTTGTCTAGGACAACTTGAAGCAGATATAAAGATTGTTTTAACAAAAAATGAAAATAGCAATTGATTTAAGATCATTACAAAGCGGCACAGTTTCGGGCGTGGAGAATTACACCTTGAATTTATTAAAAAAGCTTTTGACTATGGATAAACGTAATACCTACTTGCTTTTTCATAGCAGTTTTAAAAAAATGAATTTACCGGAATTTAATTTTATTAACGCTAAGGTCATTAAATCCCGCTGGCCGAACAAATTGCTGAATTTATTGTTTAAGTTAAAACTAAAAAGCCTAGAAAGCATAATTGGGAACTTCGATATTTTATTTATGCCCAATTTAAATGTGGTGAATATTCGGAACCAGACCAAACTTGCCATAACTGTCCACGACGCATCCTTCGCGGTTTTGCCTGAATATTATGATGTTAAAAGGAAACTTTGGCATAAATTCCTAAACGTAAAAAGGTTGCTCAAACGGGCAAACATGATTTTTGCCGTGTCCAATTACACAAAAAATGATCTAATAAAAATTTATAACCTGCCTGAAGAAAAAATAAAAGTAGTTTACCCGGGCGTGGACACTCGGATTTTTAATCCCAATATACCAGCTTTAAATATGCGTAAATTAAGGAATACTTACGCGCTACCGGGTAAATTTTTTTTGTTTTTAAATACCTTGGAACCAAGAAAAAATCTTATTGGCGCAATTAAGGCTTTTGAGCAAATTAGAACCAATACCCACCTAGTCATAGCAGGCAGGAAAGGATGGAAAACAGCTCCAATTTTACGGCGAATAAAAAACAGCAAAAAAAAGCACCGGATACATTATATGGGTTACATTAACGAAGCGGAAAAGCCCGCGCTCCTAAAAATGTCTACGGCTCTCATTTACCCATCATTTTATGAGGGCTTTGGCTTCCAGCCGCTGGAAGCCATGGCTGTCGGGACGCCGGTTATAGCTTCCCAAATAACAGCTTTGCCGGAAGTTGTGGGCGATGCCGGAATATTAATCAATCCATATAATACCAGGGACATTGTCCAAGCCATGGCGGTCCTTGATTGCAACGAGGAATTGCGAAATTTACTTATAAAAAAAGGCCAGGAAAGAGTGGGAATATTTAATTGGCATATTACTGCCCAGCAGACCTTGGCTTATTTAGAAGCTATAAATATATCATGAGAATAGGCATAGACATGAGAATGGCAGGCACCCAGCACGGCGGAATCGGCCGATATGTTTTTGAACTGGCTAGACATGTTTTAAAGTCAGATAAAGACAGCGAGTATTGCCTTTTTTACAACCGCGACTCCGACGAACTAGTCCGAGGACTAAAATCCCGAAATCACAAGGTAAAACTAATTGAAACGAACATTAAACATTATTCCCTAAAGGAACAGCTCTTGTTCCCAATGGTCCTAAATAGGTGTAATTTGGATTTAATGCATTTTCCCAATTTTAATGTGCCGATTTTATATAAAAGGCCTTTCGTGGTTACGGTACACGATTTAATCCACAGCCGCATGGGGGGTGTGAAAAAAACAAATTTACTGCATTATTGGGCATACAAGAAAATAATTAAATCAGCACTCGTGCGCGCTACAAAAATTATTACGGTTTCGAAAGCCTCCAGAGATGACCTTGTTTCAGATTTTACTATTCCGGAAAATAAGCTGGCAGTTGTATACGAAGCCGCGTCGATGGGCATTAACCGGAATGAAAAGCAAATTTTCTTAAGTAGGCAAAAATTTTTTTTAAACAAGCCGTATTTTATTTTTGTAGGCAGCCTACAAAGAAATAAAAATATAATAAAACTGTGTGAGGGCTTCGGGGAATTTTTAAAAAAATACGAGCATGACTTTGACTTGGTTATTGTTGGGAAAATTGATTCTCATTACCCAGGGATAAAAAGCGAATGCCTGGCTTTGCCTTGCGCCGAAAATCTAGTATTTACAGGGCCTGTGGATGACGCTGATTTGGATGCCTTGTACGGCGGCGCGTACGCGTTTGTTTCCGCTTCCTTATTCGAAGGGTTTGGCCTTCCGGGACTTGAGGCAATGAATTTCGGACTGCCTTTAGCGGTTTCTAATATACCCGTATTTAACGAAATTTACCAGAACGGCGCGATTTATTTTGATCCGAGCAATCCGGAAGATATCGCCCAATGCCTAAACCTTTTGGCTCAAGACAGCTTATACTATACGCAGGTAAAGAACAAAGCCTTGGAAAGGGCGCGGGCATTTAGCTGGAAAAAATGCGCGGAGGAAACCCTCGGAGTATACAAAGGATTGAGCAAAATTTAAAAAATTGACAAAATTGAACAAAATTAGTTTGGAGTAATTTTTGTCAATTATGTCAATATTGTCAATTATGTCAATAAAAATTTTACTTGCCGGGGGCGGTAGCGGGGGCCCTGTTGCGCCATTATTAGCGGTAGCAGGAGCAATCAAAAAAAATAATCCTGACGCACAATTTATATTAGTAGGGACAAAAAAAGGGCCGGAGCGAATAATGGCAGAAGATGCGCGGATAAATTACTCCTACATAATTTCCAGCAAATGGCGCCGTTATTTTAGTTTAAAAAATGTGGCGACTCCAATCCTAATCCTAATTGGCCTATTCCAATCGTTAGTCATTTTGCGGAAATTTAAACCTGATTGTGTTTTTGGCGCCGGCAGTTTTGTCCAGGTTCCGGTTATTTGGGCAGCTTGGGTTTTAGGAATTCCGAGCGTAATCCACCAGCAGGACTTAATGCCCAGTTTAGCGAACAAGCTATGCCAGGCATTTGCAAAAAAAATTACGGTTTGTTTTGAACAATCGCTTACAGATTTTAAACAAGGCTTGGGCATTTTTTATGCATCAAATAAATTTCAAAAGGTAATACAAACAGGGAATCCGGTAAGGCAAGAACTTGCCGGCATGGCCCGGGAAACCGCCGTAAAAGAATTGAAGCTGCGTAGCGACATGCCTGTGCTTCTAGTTTTAGGTGGAGGCACGGGTTCTGACTTTATTAACCAGCTCATGATTGATTCAGTGCCGACGCTTTCAAAAACTATCCAAATCATTCATTCGTGGGGAATGCGCAATCCACAAAAAATGCAATATAATAACTATTACCCTCATGGCTTTATTACTAATATGACAAGCGCTTATGCAGCGGCAGATATTGTGCTTTCCAGGGCAGGGCTTTCAACACTCGCTGAATTGTCGAATTTGGGTAAAGTTAGTATAATTATTCCCATGCCAGGTACGCACCAGGAATATAACTCGGATTTACTCAAAGAATTAAAGAGCGCTTTGGTGTTGGAGCAACAGCGCCTCAACACGGAAAGACTTTTATTGGTTATTAAAAAACTAATTTTTGACCTCAGTTTACAGCAAACCCTTTCCAGAAATATCTTAAAGATTATGCCGAAGAATTCCGCTGAAAAAATAGGGAAAATTATCATTGAAATTGCCCTTGAACACGCAAAATAAAAAAACTATAGGGTTAGCATTAAGCGGCGCGTCTGTCCGTTCAATTTTTTACATTGGTTTTTTGGAAGTGCTTCAGGAGCAAAATTTCCAGGTCGATTACATTGCCGCGACATCTTCCAGCGCGATTGTCGCGGCAGCCTACGCCTGCGGGACGTTAAAACAACTTAAACACGAAGCCTTAAATTTTAAGAAAAAGGACATGTACTCCTATTTTGAAAATACCAAGGCTAAGACAGCGCTTTATAGCTTTAATCGGTTTGAAGAAAAGTGCAATGAATTAACCCACGGAAAAAAATTTGAAGATGTGCGCCCGCTCATGGGTTTTGTTTCGACCGATCTAGAAAGCGGGGAAAGAGTTGTTTTGTCCATGGGTGATATTGCCAAAGCTGTTTGCGCCACCTGCGCCATCCCCGGCATGTTCGAGCCCGTAAAGTGGGGGGCTCGGCTTTTGGTAGACGGGGGGATAATAACAGTAATCCCGGGCGATGTTGTTAAGCAAGCGGGCTGCGATACAGTTGTCGGCATAGATTTACGGACAACTCCGCATGTTTTTGAAAAATGGGAAATAAAACTCGTTAAATTTTTTGCCGGGCTTAAGCGGCTGGTATTGTTTAATCCTCTAGGAAAACTTTATGGTTTTGCCAAAGCGAAATTAGGCGCAAACAGTAATATTGATTATTACCAACGGGTTGATATCAGCGATAACGAAAATGGCGACTCGCTGGGTATTTTAGGGATATTAAGCCGTGCGATTGACATTGCCGACAAAGCCCACAAAAACGATACGCATAAAAAAAATAACTATTTTTGCGATTTGCTAATTTCCCCCCCAATTGTTTCGTTTCCTGTTTGGCGCAGACTTTTATACCAGCATTTTTCCGATTTTTCGACAGCACGAGAAATGTATTTGCTCGGCAGGAGAACCGCTTTAAACAACCTAAATGCAATGCGCAAACTTATTGGCACCGTAGATAAATAATCAATTTTAATGAATAGACCTGTTGTTAAATAATTTTTCGCCCAAAATATGCTCTTTCGCCAAAACCTTGCTAAAATTTTTTCCGCTTAACTTAGGTTAAACATCAAAAATTTTAGACTACAGTTTTGTCGGAAATATCATATTTTGCATCAAAAAATTATTAAGCAACAAGTCTAATATTTAATGCTAAATTTGGAAAGTATCAAAAAAATATATTTTATTGGCATAGGCGGCATTGGCATGTCCGCCGCCGCTTGTATTGCCAACGAATTGGGCTTTGCGGTGGAAGGTTCGGATTCGCAGGAAGTTTACAGTCCCGCAAAAAATGTAATTGATTCCGCAAAGTTAAATTACCATGTAGGCTATAATTCGGAGAATGTTAAAAATTCCAGGGCAGATTTGTATGTACTGTCCGCCGGGGAAGGGGTTGAAAATCCGGAAGTCAAATTTGTCGTGGAAAATAATTTGCCGAGGGCTGGTTTTGCTGAATTGCTTTATGCGATATCTAAGGAAAATTTGCGAATGGTGGTTACGGGAACACATGGTAAGACTACAACGGCCGGCCTTTTAGGCCATGTCCTGATGCATGTCGATGATAGTTCATTTTTTACCGGGGGGGTTCTGCAAAATTTCGGCAAAAATTTTTATTCCGGGAGCGGCCACTATTTTATATTCGAGGGAGATGAGTATAGGGAACAATTCGACGACCCTACCCCAAAGTTCCATTTTTATAAACCAGATATTCTAGTTTTAACGAATTTGGAATTCGATCATCCTGATTTATTCGCTACTTTTGATGATTTACAGCGGGAGTTTGAACAGCTAATCGCAAATTTACCGAAAGACGGACTGCTTGTCTACAATGCCGATGATATCAACCTTTCCCACCTGGCAATGAACACCGAGGTCACCAGTGTTAGTTACGCAATTGATAACGAGGCAGATTACAAAATTGAGCAGGTTAAATACGAAAATGATTATACGACATTTGAAGTTTTAAATAGGCTCTCAAAAAATATTTCTTCGCACTTATTAGGTCAAACCGAGGAGTACAAAATCCAACTGCCCGGCAAGCTGAATATTTACAATTCCCTGGCAGTTGTGGCAACCTTGCGCGCTTTAGGCTTTAGCCAGGAGCAAATCCAGTTGGACTTAGTTTCCTATAAGGGCATTGTAAGGCGTTTTGAAATTGTGGGAGTCAAAAACGGCATAATCCTTATAGATGATTACGCACACCATCCAACGGCTGTAAAGGCCACTCTTGATACGGCAAAAATGCGTTATCCTAATGCCCGAATTTGGGCTATTTTTGAACCCCACACCTTTTCCCGCACTAAAGCTACGCTGGATGATTTAGCTAAATCCTTTGATGCGGCTGACAAAATTTTGATTTCTGAAATCTATCCGGCACGGGAAAAAATAGCTGATGCAACAGTAGAGTCAGAAGATGTGATAAGTGCGATTAAAATTCATAATTCGAAATTCATAATTCGAAATTCAATTAGAAAAGTCATAAACAAAAATGGAGCTTTGAATATCCTCAAAGCTGAACTCAAAGCAGGAGATGTTGTTATGATTATGGCCGTAGGCGATTTTAACCGCCTGGCATATGAATTAAAGGAAATATTATAACAAAATAACACAAAAAAATGGGTAATAACCAAGAATTATTAATTTGGATGTTTTTAATCTCTAATGTTTTTTCGTTTGTTCTAGTAGGTATAGATAAAAGAAAAAGTTTTAACCGTGCGGAACAGAGAGTTCCGGAAGCATGGTTTTTCTTTTTGGCTACTTTATTTGCTTCTCTAGGCGTATTTTTGGGCATTTTTGCTTTTAGACACAAAACTCGTAAGTTTTATCTTCCTTTAGGGATAGGACTTTTGTTGTTAGAACAATCTATTCTAGTCTATTTATTATTTTTTAGAAATTAAATAATTAGACTTGTTGCTTAATAATTTTTTGATGTAAAATATGATATTTCCGACAAAACTGTAGTCTAAAATTTTTGATGTTTAACCTAAGTTAAGCGGAAAAAATTTTAGCAAGGTTTTGGCGAAAGAGCATATTTTGGGCGAAAATTATTTAACAACAGGTCTAATGTAAGTTTGTGCATCGCGTCCATTCGATGTTAAAATACAACCTATGGACATTAGGCAAAACATTCAGCTAGCCCCTTATACAACTTTTAAAATTGGCGGACTGGCTAAGTTTTTTTGCGTGGTTAAGGACCAGTTCGATGCTTTAAATGCCTACGAGTTTGCGGGCGAGAATCATCAGAATGTTTTTATTTTGGGCGGCGGGAGTAATGTGCTAATTAGCGATGAAGGTTTTGATGGTCTGGTGGCAAGGGTTGAAAATAAAGGGATTGAGATTTTGGACGAATCTGAATCATCGGTTACCTTAAAAATCGCTTCCGGCGAAATTTGGGACGAGGTTGTTAAATTCGCGGCCAAAAATAACTGGTGGGGGATTGAAAACCTTTCGCACATTCCGGGGAGCGCGGGCGCGATAGCCATTCAGAATGTAGGCGCATATGGCCAGGAAGCGTCAAGGATCATAAAATCCGTCACGGTTTTTAACCGCGTTACGCGCCAAATTTTGGAACTAGATAACATACAGTGCGGTTTTTCCTATAGGAAAAGCATTTTTAATTCGCTCGAAAAAGGCAGGTATATAATTTTTTACATCTCCTTAATTTTATCAAAAATCCCTAACCCGATTTTATCCTATCGAGATTTAAGCGAAAGATTCAGCCCCAATCAGTCCACAATAAACGAAGTAAGGGAAGCCGTGATAGAAATCCGTAATAAAAAATACCCTTTCCCAACAGAGGCGCGGCTGGGCAATGCCGGGTCATTTTTCAAAAACCCAATTATTGATGAAACGGGCCTAGGAAAATTAAAGGCAAGAATAGCCGAGATATTTGGCATAAGCATGGCATCTGAACTCGAGACAAGGCTATTTCGAACCTTACGCGAAATTAAAGTCCCGGCCGCGTATTTAATGGATATCTGCGGCCTTAAAGATGTCCAAGTGGGCGGGGCGAAAATTAACCACAACCAGCCCTTGGTTATTATCAACGAAACCGGCACAGCTACTGCCCAGGATGTGTTAAGCCTCGCAAGAAATGTAATTGAATCGGTATACCAAAAAACCGGAATAAAATTACAAATTGAACCCGAGTTAATTGGATTTTCGGAAATTGAGTTAACTATGCTATAATTTACTTAGACATTGAACTCATAGCGAGTAGAGCGTCATTGCGAGCCTTGAATCAGATGAAAGGCGCGG
>JBBTRN010000055.1:0-11985 GCA_038065175.1 Patescibacteria group bacterium
TATTTGGGTTTGTTTAGAATTTAGGATTTGAATTTTAGGATTTCAACCAATTATGGCAGGTTACTTAGGTTAACTCTTTATCGCCCTAAGCACATCTACCACCCTTTCAAATTCATCCTTGGTTAAATATCTTTCCATAGTCTTCTCCCGGTACTCGCCGCTTTTCAAGTCATACTTTCCGCCTAAAACCGCTAAACCGGTATTAATATAGCTTTGGAACAAAGGGCTTTTTTCCAAAGTTAAAGCCAGCCTGTGGTATCCTAAAATACCGGACAAGCTTTTAAGCGGCGGAGTGATATCTTTTAAGAGGTCTTTTGTTTGCAATTTACCAACCTGATCCAAAGTAGTTATATTAATCGGTTCAAAATGTTTGTCTGGATGTTTTGCGTATCCGCCATGGCCAGCTTCGATGCCCGGGGAAGCCACCATGTCACCGCCCCCCGTACCAAAGGGGGACGGCTCCGAGCCTCGCAATTTGGCATCCATAAGAATTCCCGCGTCTTTAAGCCCGGGGACAAAAAAATCCGCGTCGGAAACATCTTCCCGCTTGTCTTCCTTTTTGCTTTCTGTTTGAATTATTTCCTTACGGACAGGCGGCGTTTTGAAGTCAACAGCAGAAGAATAACTGGCCTCTTTCCCCTTTGATATTATTAAATTAGAAACCCTTAAAGTGCCGATAGTTACTTCTTCGACTTTTGGTTCTACGGGTTCTGGAAATTTTTTTGGAATTTCGAAACTATGTGAGGGACGGGGCTGTAGTACCTGCTCGAGTTTGTTTAAATAGGCCGGGATTTGCTCTGGCGATTTTGCAGGCAAAGGCTCTTTTTTCAGAAGCGGCCTCGGAGCTACGGGCCTACTTAAAGATTTCGCAAAGGTATTTCTTGGAACCGCCTGCGAAATGTTTTTTTCTCCTTTTTTATTTTCCGCTAAAGTTTCTTCTACGGCTAATGCTGGAGCGCTATGGTCAGAAAGCAATAATTCTCCGCTTGCCTCCTTATGCCCGGCTGGCAACTCCTTTTCCGACAAAACATCTTTTATTTTCTGCCAAAATGCTTTTTTTGGCTCCTCTTGCGCTTTTTTCCCTCCACTCGCGTCTCTGACCCCTGGGCTCACCGCTTCTTTTGGGAACACCGCGGTGCCGGCTTTGGGCAAATTCATTATATGAGTGAGCGGCGGAATGCCCATTGGCTTATGCTCCGTACTGCGTGTTCCATGTTCTGTGTTGTGTGATAGAATGTTCTTTAATTCCCACAACTGCTTGTCGTTCATTATGGGGGCCAACGCCAACCACTCCTCTTTTTCAGGGGATGATAATAGAGAAGATGCTCTTATTAGTTGTTTGATTTTGTCTATTTCCTGCGGTTGCATAATCCTTTTGTTAAAAACAAGTTTTAAATACTTAAGTTTTTTGTTTGTTCAAAAAAATCCGAAAACCCCAAACACTTAGGCACTACCAAATGCCTACAAATAATATATCCGCCGATTTTTCGGTCTTGTCTGTGGGGAATTTTCACTCTTGACAAAGTTCTGTACATAGTATATTATTTTGTTATAAACGGCTTCGGCTCTCCTTTGCCGCAAGGCAAAGGTTAAAAGGCTCAAGGGATTAATCCTTTGAGTTTTTTTGTTAATTCCAAAAACTGATCTTCCGGTAAAACCCCGGCTTTATACCTTAGCCTTTTGGCGTCAATCAGCCTTAACTGAGATAAGATTGCTGAATTTTTTCTACCATCGAATTCAATAATAAAATAATATTGAGAATCTTTCAAAGTGGAAGTCAAAGGAATTCCCCAAAAAATTTGATTATTAAACTTTTTTACAATGACGACGGGCCGTAAAAAATCCACGCCTTTTCCGTCCTGTTCAAAACCAACATTGGAGCCCAAAAAACAAAACCAAATTTCTCTTTCATGAAAAAACACTCTCTCGCTTTCGTTATGCAACCAAGTTTTTAATTTATGCCACAAATTGTAATTTTTAATATTCATATCAATCATCTATTGACCTTTTCATCGGTTTTTTTGTTTGTTTCAGGCATAAATAGGCAAAATAAAACCCCACTGTGCTACCTTGCGGCAGTCAGAGTGGGTGATTTTAGCTAAGAATATATTAACAATCCCAAAACTGCCTGTCAAGGCTTGATTTTCTTCCTTATTTAAGATATTTTTTTCTTGGTCCTGCGTGTCCATAATTCACTATTCCTGATTCCTAGCTTTAGCTTTTTTCTTCAACTCCTCCAGTTTTAAATCAATATCCCTTTGCCTATCTCTCCCCTTAAGATAAGGGGAGGCAGGAGGGGTTATAGATGCCAGGCTCGATGCCGTTGGTTTTTGTTTATCTGTGTAATCTGCTTTTTTAATCTGTGTATCTGTGGTTCCAAACTTCAAACCTTTACCCCGTTGAATTTCCTCATATTCAACTGGGGTCCTGCCTCCTTGCAAATTAAGATCATCAGAAAACGCTTTAGGCAAAGGCGCGGCAGCAGGTTTAACCGAATCAAACTTTAAAGGAGCAGTTCCAGCCGCGTTTTGTCCCCCCAAAGGCCCCTTTGGCGGGATAGGTTTAGTTGAAGGCTCAACTTGCCTAACATTAGATAATTGCGGCTCCTCTTTTTCTACTTCTCCGTCCAATTCACCTTCTCCGATTTGATAATACGACGAAAATATAGGAACAAACTGGTCGGTAGGCTTTACGATTTTTAACCAATCATATAACTCCAAAAGCCTAAATAAAATAAATTTCTCATCTTTGCTCAAATTCTTGACATTCGGGCTTTTCTGCATATAAGCAACCCTTTCCAAGCTTCCTCCCAAAGAACCACTGCCTCTTGGCCTCATGCCGCCCTTCAATCCCGGCTGGTAAGCTACTGAAAACTGGTTGTAATCCAAAAGCCAATTCTCAACAGTCGGAATTTGTGTTGCTAGGGCTTTCGTTTCAGTTTTAATATAATCATTTCCAATCATTTCTTTATTTTGCTCAATAGCTTTAATATATTGTTTGCGTTCTGTTTCAAATACTTCAGGATATTTTGCAGATAAAATTAATAATTTATAAATTTTTGTTACAATATCGAAATCAATAACCTCTAACGAGTAAAGCAAATTTTCACGCAAAAAATCAAGTATGTCACCAAGAGGCATGGTGAGGAAAAAACTAGCTTTCAAACCAGCTAACATACGAAGATACTCACGAAACATATCTGGACGCTCAGAAGCAAGCCTCGGTATTTGTTTTATTAAATTAAATAAAAAATTAAAACAGTGGCTAGCCGACGCTGGGTCAGCTTCCTCAGTTAAATCCAAAACGAATAGCTTTAAGCTGTACAAAATACCATCGTCTAAAAGCCATTCTGGTTTTATCAAATCCAAATTCTTCCAAGTTACAACCACAATCTGATCAGGACTGGAGATTGTGGAAGGAGAGGATTTAACAAGATTGCTTGTATTTGAATTCTTTTCCATAATCAATTTAAATAATTTTAGTTAAGGTAGCTGATCTAGTAAACCCTCATCAAGACCACCTTCTCCCTGTTGTGATTTTCCTAATATTTCATCCTTTGTTATTTTGTCCATTTTATCGGCGCCAAACTCACCTCTCACTCTGGCCTCATCAACATACTTATTGTAACGAATAGCAAATTCGGCGCGTGCTTCTACTTCAAATAATCTTGGACTAGTAACAATGGTGTGGAATATTTTAGGATTCATTTTTGCAGTATTTATCATTTTACGCCATCCATCTTGGTGTTGTTGAGCCGTATTTCTGAAATCTGGCAAAGACCACCTGCCGGTCGTTTCATCTTGCAATACCCCAAAACCTTGAGAAAATCTGCCCTGACTCTCGTGGATGCGACCAACAGTGGATTCAACAATATTCGGACCTAACTCTGTCATCAACATTTGACCAAGTAAATCCTGTTGATCCCAACCATCCACCCCCTGATAATTGAAAACCGCCGCTTCTAAGTTCCTGGCGTGAGCACCTGCGTTACCACGACGCAATTTAATATGAGCTTCATCCAAAAATCGTCTCTTAGTAAGTGCGTTTCTTAACTTTTGATCGCCTTTCTTTTTATAAATCGCATTTTGACTTCTATAATCCATATTCATAACATTCTCAAAGCTTGCTCCAGCCGCTGCCTGATTAGCTGCCTGTTCAAATGTTGTCGCTACATCCATCATCTCATCAGAACCAGTAGCCATAGCCTCATCAAAAAATCTCTTGTGTAGATTGCGCAATTCTCCGACTTGCTGATTCGGATCTAAATTTTTATAATAAGTAAAATCATTTACCGCTCGAATGGCACCATCTTCATCTTCTCTAGTATACCCGTATGCTCGTATTCGACCCTCTTTTTCACCAGTTTCTTTCAAATCATCTAAGATTGTCATAATCTCTTCATGATTAAAACCAGCTTGGTGCATCCTTTCTGTAATGTGTTGCAAATAACCTTCCACCGTAAATTCCAAACCCTTCAGGTTCATATAATCATCCTGCCAGTTACCCGATTGTAAAATTTTTAATCCCGCTTCTATTAAATCCTTGTCCCCGGAATCAAAAGCTTTATCTGCAATTCTCGCAGCATCTTCTCTTGTCCTAACTCCTTCTAAAAGTTCTTTTGTTTCGGTAGAGACTACGCCACGTTTTGCAACTAAACCATGATAAGTTTTCTTGCCAGCAATGCTTTTTGGCTTTATCCACTCTGTTGGTAAGATGCGGTTAAAAGTATCCTGCATATGGCCAATTGCTGGCTGGTAATCGCGTAATTCTTTCTCGTGTTTGCGTTTTTTCCATGCCTCCTTAAGCACTTGTGGATCATATAAAGAAAGCAAACGAAAACCAGCACTCTTAAGCCCATGCTTAATTTTATCCTTTCTGGCGCTTTCCGATTTTTCTCTCCAAGTTCTTGCTTCGGCCAAAGCTGCATCCCGTTCGGCTTGAGTGGTAGCGGCTTGTGCTTTTAGCTCAGCGGCCCTAGCTTTTACCAATGATTTTTGTTCCGCTGCTTCTGCCATTTGCCCCAAACCGGCTTGCTCACCAATTTTACTGGCAAGTTTCCCTGTGATTGTTCTCTTTACTAACCCTCCTATCCCTTTACCCCCCTCTACAACCCCCTTGCCGACCAAAGCCACCCCCGCACCCGCTACGACAAACGGAGCGAAGACGCCGGTTTTGAAGGCTTTGTCTATTGTGCCGGCGCCGAAAATGGAAAACTTTTGCGCGAGGTTAATTGCCGCGAACAAAAATACCAAAAGCAAAAGATTGCTCGCAACCGCCAAAAGCAGGGTGGCAAAGTTAGAGCCTCCGGCAAGCTTAGTGGTAATATCCGCAAACACAAATTCGTAGCTCGTGGAAATAATCGCGGCCATATTCAGGAAAAACGCCATTATGGGGGTAAAAAACGCGTATTTCAAAAATTCTCCCCACCACTGCCCCCGTAAATTGCTGGTCGAAGGCAAAACTCCGGCCGCATAGGCAAGCGGCGAAACCATTAGCAAAATCCACAGCATTACTATCCTAATTACCAAATATATTAATATCGCGCAAAACAAAACGAACGCGCCCATGGCAAGCGAAACTAAAAATAGCGTGGAAATAGATGAGGCAAAAAAACTGTTTGCGGCCAGCGGATTTTTGTTGACTATTTCCTGTATACGCGCGGGCATTAAATCCCTGGAAAGCTGGTTTATTACCTGTTCATTGTTCGGCAAAAACTGGTTCTGCACCGTGTCGGCCACGCCTAAAATTGCCTGGCCGATTATTAAGCTAAAATTCACGGTGAGCGCCGCTATAATCAGCTGGACTAAAAGGTGCCTAAACTTGTAGCTTTCCACCCGAAACAGGGTGCCCATGGCTATGGCAATAATGGCAAGAATAAAATAAATATTGCAGACATTGCGCAAAATTTCCCAGCCCGGATAAATAACATTCACGAACCCGTCGGTATACACCCTAACGGAAAGCAGGCTCGCGAGCATAGGCGAAACAATCACGGAAAACACCCAGTAAATCCCATTAATCAACAACTGCCCAAATGTGGTAAAAAGCTCGTTAATGAATTTGGTAATCGGACTTGGCTCGCCCTGAAGTTTGCCCTCCACGCCGCCATAACCTGGCACATCAGCAGGTTTCGCTATGTCAGCATCGGCCGCCGGTTGATCCGGATACAACTTTACATACATCCTTTTTTGAGGGCTTAAAACCGCTGTCTGGGATCGGACTTCAAAATAAAGAGCAGCCGCTCCGACTCCGGCAACCCCCAATAACGGCGCGTAGGCGGCCACGCCAAGTTTTTCCCAAACATCAGCCGGCGCGGTGAGCTTGAAGGCAGGCGCGACCAAAAAATTCGCCGTGTTGGATCCGAAATCCTTGCTATCTAGCTTTAGGCCGGAAACGGCCTGTCCGTAGGGCACGGTAAAATCGAATGTCCTTATCTCATTGACCGCCATCTTCCACCTAGACAAATATTTAGTAAGCGATGCCGATGTACTGCCCGAAGCGCCTGAATCTGCTTTTTTCGGGTCAGCTACCGGTCTTAGCTCAATTCCCAAGCTGTCTATAGAAGCGGAAACGTCCTTGTATGAGATTGTGTCAGCCTTGGTTTCATCGGTATCAATTGCCAAACCCTGCGAAGGGCCTTTAAGTGTAAATAAAACTCTAATTTCAAGAGGCTTGTCCTTCACCAACTTGATAAAATTACCATTCGTAAAATTGCCCGAAGCATCCTTTGTTTGCACTTCCATAGAAAAACCAATCTGATCGGGAGGATATTCCGCTGCCCTAACAACTCTGGACAAAAAAACTAATCCTAAAAACTGGAATACAACAACACCCAAAACCACCCCAAAAACGCTTCTGGGGTTTAATATTTTCGCCCAATATTGTGTAATTATTTCTTTTAGTTTGTTTTTCAAAAAATTCAAAAAAATAAGGTTTTTTGCCCTCCAAACGCTTCAATTCTTCAATAATTATACCACAAACTGCTAAATACTTCCAAACGCCTTATTCCCTTGATTTTTTATGCTTATCCACATTATTGATTTACTATTTTCAGTCAGTGTTTTTGAATTTACTCTACAATTTTTAACTCTCATAGGCAATAAAGCATAGGCAATAAAGGAAAAGTTGTGGGTGTGTTTTTAGACAAAATTTCATAATTTCGAAAAATTTTCCTCAATCCTATCATAAATATTTTTATTAATCGCATATCCCCATTTTATGACGGCCGTCATAAAATGGGGATATGGAAATTTTTTGCAAAAGGTTGGCCTAGAAGATTTTTTTCATTGACCGTTTTAATTTGATAAAACTATTAAGACTCCTCTGTTTATCCTACTCCTTCCCAGAATATCACGCGGCTTGATACGAGGATAAATTGGTTTTGTAATTATTTTTCCCGAGAGATTTAATTTTTTCCAGAACATACTGGATTTATTTTCAAAAGCAATAAACGACGGAAAAAACAGACAATGGGTTTTTTAATAAAACATCCATTTAAAACAACTATCCCCAAAACTTGACGGCCGTCAAGTTTTGGGGATATCGGAGGTTATCGTTTGGATATTCAATCAATGGACGATTTTTATGTTTTTGATAGGCTCAGGACTTACGCATTGAGCCAAGTTCGAGGCATTTTCCGAGGATTTTTGGAGGCGTACTCCTGGTACGACGACAAAAACCGCAGGAAAATAACAAAGAAATTGGCCAAAGCCGCTTTTAAGGATCCGGCTCCGCCGGTCCTAAAAGCGGCGGTGCGTAAGTCCTGAGGCTTAGATTAATTTAAAATACTTTTTCAAATCTTTATCGCTGTCCAGTTCATCTATTCGGGCAATGCGGATACATTTATCCAGACCCGTCTGTCGCAAATACAAAACCGCGTCCCGGTTCAAAGCAAAAGGACTTACAAACACGCTTTGCTGAAGTTTATAAAATCCATTTTGTTTTAATAATGTTCTAAATAAATGCCGGTGCTGTCTGGAATCCTCGGGGATATCATAAATTATGAGCCGCCATTTGCCGTCCCACTTTTGCGGCTTCTGCGTCCTAGCTTTCATAAGCAACGCTTGGAGCTGGCCTTTTTTAGTGAGCTTAACGAATTCGGTGTCAGCTTTTTCTTTTTTATAAACCCTTACCCAGCCTTTTTGCTCCAGATAATTAAAAATTTTCCAATATGCCTTATAGTCCCGGCTGCTGGTGCCAAAAATTGCCCTTCTTACATAAGCAGTCTTATGTTCAAAAGGCCGGGGCACAAAATCCGCAAGGGCGAATAAGTAAAACAAAACCCTGCCCGAAAGAGACAGCTTCTCTTCGTCGTCCTGATATTTTTTTCTTCGATAATCCCTCCAGCGCTTTTTTGGCATTTTAGTTTAAATTCTTAAAGTTATTGATTTAACCGCAAAACCTTTGAAGACTGTAAACTATTTCTATTTATAATTATAAATACACTATATCCCCAAAACTTGACGGCCGTCAAGTTTTGGGGATAGTATACTTTTTTTGATAGATTATAATCAAAATGAAGCTCCTCGCAGCATAGCTGCGAGGTATCGGGGCTAATTATTAGCGTTCATTCGCCAAAGCTTGTTATCCGACTTCGTCCGCCTTAGGCGGACTACGGAGGATTCGCCCCCATTAATCCCGCCGCAAGCGGCGGGGTATTAAAGCGGAGGCGAATAAAAAAAACCTTCCGAATTTTTAGAAGGTTTTTTAAAAATTTATCTTAATTCTTCCGTTTTGTAGCCTCTGGGCGGTTCGCTAAGTTTCCTAACAAACGCCCCTCTTACGCTCCCATGTGTCCCCTGGCAATAGGCCTCGCCCCAACCATCGGCAATACACTGGCTGTAACCCGGACCCGGAATAAACACCGGCGAGGGAAGCGAGGTGGTAGCAGGACTGCTATTAGTAGTAGGCCTTGGGATAGTGAGCGTGCCGGTGTTAGACAGTCTTTGTTTTTTACTGTTATAAACCCTTAACACATACGAACCGCCTTGCGGAGCGCTTACAATTAGATCGCCTATTAAGCCAAGTTCATTGTAAACCGGTAATCCTGTAGCCGGGTCCAGCGCCAAGCCGCCGCTGGGCCCTAATTTAAAATTCGAAATTCCAGGGCCTTCTATGGTAACAAAACTCGCGTTATCAACATCTAAAATTTCCCAATGCAATGTGTACCTGCCCGCGCCCGAAGCGCTCACATTATAGTCAAACTTAAGACCGTTTTCCAAATTATTTTTTGATACTCGGGCATCCGCAAAGCTTAAGGCCGTATTTATGGCAGTAGAAATTTGTCCGCTTTCAGCTAAAAACGAGGCTTTTACATTTCCGCCAAAAATTAAGCTGGAACCAATATTCGCCCCAACATCGCTTATCCAACTCATAAAGAACGGCAAATTATTATCATTATAATCACCCAAACCTTTGCCAATGGACTTAAAGGCCTCGTCTATCCCCTTATTGACCATTTCCGCAGGCGAAGCAATTGCTTCGCATGCTTTAAAAACCTTGCTCTTTTGTCCGTCCGCGCTTTCAAAACTCTTAGGCATGGCTTTTAATTTGATTGCCGCCTGGTCAAAATCCCTTTGCGCTTTTGCAATATCAGCTTCCAATTGCTTTGCTTCTTTAGGATTAAGCTGTTTATTTGCGTACAGACTGATATGCGACCCTTGTAAATCCCTTAAAAGTTTTTCCCTGTCACGGTATTCATCGCTCACCTGAACCCATTTTTGTTCAATGCCGATTTGCTCATTAACATTTCCAGCGCAGGTGCGGGGAGCTTTAAGCCCACTGCCTAAAAGCATTTCGTTATTCGCCGAGGCAAGCCCCACGGTCTGAATTTGGTTTGCCCTGCCCTCATAAGCGGTTTTTAAATACGGCACGCTGGTTTCCGGGTCGCCGAATTTTGCCAGCTTCAAATAAAAATCCGGGTCGTCAGCGCTGAAAGTCCTTGCCGAAAACACGTCGCCGTTTAACTGCACCGCATCCGCGGCTCTTTGGTAAATGGCCGAATCGATTTTAGTCCTTAAAAGCGGGTTGGTTGCCAAAGAACGCAAAATCAACTGCTCTTCATTGTCTGCCGCACGGTCATGGATTAACTGCGCAGAGTAAACCTGGCTTGCCACCGCGTCGGCATACTGCATAACATCGTTAATTTTATAACGGGATGTTAAGCTATAAACCAGCCTTTCCGCAACCACTTTTGTGGTCTTGATTAATATGCCTGCCAAAATGCCCTTCCAAAAACCGGTTTTGGCAATGCGCAATCTTGCCTGCAGTTGGTCCTTTCGGGACTTTAAAGTTTCTATCGATAAAATCGTCTCGGCTTCAAGCCGCTGTTTTTTTTGACCAAGGAATAAATTCGGTGTTGGCACAGCCTTTATTGAAGCCAAAAGTACCTGGTAGCAGACAATCAAAGCTTCCATTGTCTTAATCCGGGTGGTTAAATTTGCGATTTCTTCTTTATTCCCGGCAACCAGGCTCAAACCCCCGAACGATGTATCGGCTACGTCTAAACCTTTTGCAATATTTTCTTCCGTCTTGCATACTGAAAATTTAACATCAAGTGCTACCAAGGCCGCGTCTGCCACGGCAGCCGCGCCTTCCCCAACCACCCCGCCCGAACCAAGACCCGGATGGCCAACAGGCACAGTTGTAATAAGCTGCGCGAAAGCAACCACTGGCTGAAACCCAATGGCCAAAAGTAAAATTAGCGCGACAAAATATTTAATTGTTTGCCTATTGTCCGCCTGCCTCATAATTTAACCTTTGGATTAAGGGATTTAACTTACTAGCCTCATTTTGCAGTTCCTGCTCGGTTTGTAAAAAGACTGTAAGGTTCTTATTGATTAATTCCGGATTCTCATCCGCGGTTGTAAAATGTTTTAAAATTTCTATAGCAGAATTGTATTGCAAAATTTTTAATTTGTGCAAATGGGCAAAAGATTCTGGTACGGCTAAATTACTAATATTAACCACAATATTCTGTATGAGCCTGGCCTGCTCATTAATTTGCTTTTGCTCTGCCGATGCCAAGGCAGACTCAAACTTGGCGCTGTCTAAATAGCCTCCTTCAATTCCGGCAATGGCAGAGATATAAATTTTAAAATTTTCGTCTGAATCGGCAATCTCATTTATGGGAATGGCCTCGAGATTTAAAATTAAATCAGTTGTATCAGCGCCCAACACATCCCCGACTTCAACAGCCGAAGTAATTGATCCGTCTTCATTTATTACCATTGGGCCCATAGGCTCGGTGGAAGCGCCGGCAACCAGCGGCGCGCTTAATTCCGGCGAAGGTTCGTAAGCATAATACTTTGGGAGATTAGCAGTAATCGATGAATCTAATGGGGCAGATTTAAAAACATTAAACAACCCCGGATTCTTCATAAAAGAAACCCCAATAAGCAGAGTAGCCACGGACAGAATTAATCCTAAATGCCCAAAAGAAAAATGTTCCTGCGCCGCTGGATTTCCTGACGCAAAATTATTTCCCAACGGCGGCAAGAATTTTTCATTATAAATTTGGTTTTCTTGGATCATAAAATTTATGGGATTAATGAAGTGCCGACCTGAAAAATTGGAAAAACTAAATATGGGGTAGTGCAAGTGGGAAAAGGCGTAGGAACATATTCGCCTAACACATGGACACCGGGCGTGAATAAATTCCCAAATTCGTGCAGCTGCGAAGAAGGCAATAGCGCTATTCCAACCGGCCTTAAAGTCACATAATCAAATATTACCGTGTGCGACGGGCATCCGGTAATTACGGAAACCGGATTATACACAGTGATCCTGCCCCCAAAAGGAATCATGCCCGGCGTAGCCTGAACTTTTGAAGGCAAAAAGCCTGCGGTAAATATTAACAAAAAGAATGCTAACGACCCCAGCATTGAAAGCGCGGCTAAGCCAGCTGTAATATGAGTATGAAGTCTTTTCATTGAAGTGGTAGCGAGTAATCCTATTTTAGCTTTTATTCAAGAGCTAAAATGGCAA
>JBBTRN010000056.1:0-3945 GCA_038065175.1 Patescibacteria group bacterium
CGCTCGCGCCCAGACCGCGCAGTAATCGCACGATGGCCGCCTGTTCCGCCTGCTGGTTCTTTTTCGGACTCTTCAATCTGTTTTTGGGTTTTATAAACCAGCTTATTATTCAGCCTGGCATTATAGGCCGGATCCAGCAAAGACAAAAATTCCAGCCTTAATACCCCGCCGCCGGAGAGAAGGTCATTGTCGTAATCCTTTATATTAAAACTAATCTGGGTGGGAAAAATATTCAAGTTCAAAGGAGAGTATTGCGTGTTGCCAATCCGCAAAGCCACGCTTTCGAACTTGTCCAAATTTAACCCCAAAATTACCAACTGCCTGCCGGCAACTACGGCAATGGTTTCATCCGCGGAAGCATACCCCCTGCCTCCCGAGGCAACGCTGGTAATTACAGTCCCTGTATCTTTAAATTTTCTGCCAATATAAATTAAAGGCAAAGCTCCCCTCTGCTGTTGCCCTAAAAATGGCGTTTCTTCCTTCTGCCCGCTTGCCTCATCACCTGCGTCCATTATCCCAATTCCGCCTGGTTGTTTGTCGTCTTCTGCCATGAAAAAATAGTAAGTAGTGAGTAGTAAATAGTGGGTAGCCAGCAAAAAAATCAGAATGCCTTTTTCCGGCTACTTACTACCTACTACTTACTACCTACTACTAATTAACCTGTTCTTGGCTCTCTTTTATCTCTAATAACTGCTTTGGGTCCGTGGTAATAATCTGGTCTTCCACGTAAGAAGCGTAAATTTTAATAGCCGCGTGTTTACTCCCTGCGAAAAATATGCCTTCCCCCACTTCGCTTTCCAGCAAAAGGTATTTCTCCCCTTGGGTTAAAAAGAATGTTTCCGCTATGACATTAATCGCCGCCGGGGACTGCTTTAACAAAAGCTGGATGGAAGAATTGGTGACAATCGGTTTGCCGTATGGGCTATTCATAAAATCCACCACATCCTGGGTAATTGTGGTAAGACCCAAATAATACTTGCGCGCGCGTTTGGCAATGCCGAACAAAAACCTCGCGCTGTCTTCGTGCTGCATTAATATCCAGGCTTCGTCAATTACCATTATCCTGCGCTTCAGCTCGCTCCTTACTATGTTCCAAATATAATTAAGGATGATGTACATAGCAATCGGCCTAAGTTCGTCTTCCAAATCGCGGATGGAAAACACCACCAGCTGGTTATTTAAAACCACATTCGTCGGCTGGTTAAACAAGCCCGCGAAAGTGCCTTCCGTGTATTTCATGAACCTCTGCGCCAGGCTCTCCGCTCCCACAGTGCCTTCAAGGATTTCCAGCAAATCGTTCATGGTTGGGATGGTTGCGTTCCTGAAATCCCCCAATTCCGCGGTAATGTCTTTTTTCGCGTAAGTCTGCCAAATGGCTTTGTCCAAAAAAGCCTCTTCCGTGGGGTTTAGTTTCCCCACCAATAAATTAGCCAAGCCTAAAAGGTTGACCACGGCAGTACGCATAATGTCCGCGTTATCCTCTCCCTCAAGGCCGAAAGGCAAATCAAAGGGATTAATCCGCGAATCGGAATTTAAGGACACGTTCAAATAAGTGCCGCCCACAGCCTCGGCTAAATGCTTGTACTCATTTTCCGGGTCAATAACAATTACCTCGGTGCCGACCATTAGGCTCCTTAAAATTTCAAGCTTTATTGCGTAAGATTTTCCGGCGCCACTTTTGGCAAAAACCACGCCGTTAGCGTTCTCCATGGCAAAACGGTCAAATAAAATCAGGCTGTTATTATGCCGGTTAATCCCGTAAAGTATGCCGTCATTGGAAGTTAAATCCGAGGAAACAAACGGGAAAGTCGTGGACAACGGGCCGGTATTCATGTTATTGCCGACATCTAATTCGTCCAAGCCCAAAGGCAGGGTTGAATTAAAGCCGTTTTGGGTCTGAAGCATGGCGCGTTTAGTCACAATAAGTTTAGAGCCCAATGAGCTTTCCAAAGACGCGCTATACTCGTCAAGCTGTTTTAGGCTGTCCGCGTAAACCGTAAAGTAAATCCCAACCCTAAAATACCGCTCCGTGCCCTGCACCAAAGAATCGCGCAAACCCTCCACGTCTTTATAAGCGGTTTCCAGCATCGGGTCGCGCACCATGCCCTTTTCCTGGTTAATGGCCATTTGGGAGCCTATTTCCCCCACTTTGGATTTTAATTTTTTTAATATTGTCTCCGAAGCAATAGGGTACACAAACAGCGAAACGTCGAGCGCGCCTTCCGCGTTTATAATAAACGACAGCCAATTGGAAGAAAGGTACCGCGGATACGCCAAGATAAAAAAACTTCGGGCAAATTTGCCGTTAAGTTCAAAGTAGGAGCTTTGGAAATTCAAAGCCGCGGGCGCGATTAAATCGCGCAGAGTGGTAAGCCCTTCGCGGTAAGTCTTTTCCACTTCGTCCAGCCGTTTACCGGCATTAGCTTCGTTTTCCAATTCTTGGAGCCTGGCCTTTTTGGCTTCGAGTTCTTCTTGGGTTTTGGGCGTAAATATGCTCATGTTTCCGCTGAATTAACGCTAATGGGTACGCTGATAGGTCGCTGAATCCTTATTGCGAGCCGTATCGTATACTACGCGTTTTATTTCTAATTTAGTTGGTTAACTTCGGTTTGCCTTATTAACTTTGAGTCTCCGATAACTTAATTTCTCCCAAGGCCTTAGAATCTATCACGGGTCCTGATTCAAAATTATATGAATTGTAATAAAGCTGGATTATTTCCTCGGTTTTCAAACGCACGGCCTTCAAACCCACGGATGACAAACCCGAAGACGCGGACATTATGCGGGTATCCAGCTGCTCCTTGGCTTTTTCAAAATTCTCAATTCTTTCCGCGGCCTCTTTTGCCTTTCCGCCTCCGAATATTTTAGACAAAAAACCCGCAGGATTCGGGTTCACGCTCGTCCCCAAAGGCACAATTAAATAAAAATTTTTGTTCATGATACTGGCATTTTCAATTAAGCGGCTAATAAATTCCACATACTCAACCGTCTGCACCCTTAATAGCTCGTTCGTCTGTTTTTCGGCAATTTTTTTCAGCTTGTCTATATATGAGCCTATTTCCATTCTCCTGCTTTGCATTAAGATCTGCACGGAAAAATCCAATGAATTCAGAAAGCGCTGATAATTAAAAATTATTGCCTCCTGTTCTTCCTGGCTTTTTAAGTCAAAATTGGTGGAAGCTACGGCTAAAATCGCCCGCAAAGTGCCGTCGTCCAAAACCACAGTGTCGTTTTTTATTTCCGCGATACGCAAAAAGCTTTGCGTTGATTTTATTTGCTGTTTATTTTTCTTTTGCATGTCCATATTACTCAAATCCTAAAATCTAAAACCTAAATTCTAAACAAACTCTCAATCCCTAAAGTTTAAATATTTTGATTTTTGGAATTTGGGTACTTGTTTAGGTTTTAGAATTTCGAATTTAGATTTTTTTGGCTAGCTGTTCTTCTTCTTCCTGCTGTTTTTTTAAAATGACTTGCACTTCCCTTAACCTTTCTTGCGTGGTTCCTTTTGGCTGGATTTCCTCTTTTTTCGCGTTTGGCATTTCAATGTCTTTGATTTTAGTATTCACTCCAAAATTAGAAGATTCTTTATGGAAAACCATCTTCCGCGGAGCCGTAAAAAACTGTAGCAGAAAGGACAATTGTTTATATACAGGCCTGCCGTTAATTTTGGCAAAGGCCAGAGCTAAGGCAGGCACGCCAAAAATTAAAAATAAAATCACGAGCGCCCAAACGCTCTTTGTTGCCGAATAGCCTGCGAATATAAGTATCCCGGCCATAAACACTATAAAAAACTGCTTAATGGACAAAGGTCCTATCAGCCTGTCTTCTACTTCGGTAAATTGCGGCACGGGATATTGCATACAAAAATTATAGCACAATTTCTAATGATTTTAGCTAAATCCTAAATTCTAATACCTAAATACTAAACAATATCAAATTTCT
>JBBTRN010000057.1:0-2453 GCA_038065175.1 Patescibacteria group bacterium
TCGGTAAAAGACCTAATCCCAGCAATAGCTGTTTCCGGGGTTGTTGAAAAGGAATCATTGTAAAATTTTATGCCCTGGCTTTCGCCAACGAATTCCAAACGGTGTTCGAGACCCTTAAAGTTTGCGGCCGCGGCGTTTATCGCACCAGTGTTGATGCCTAATGCGGTTCCCACAGCGGCCGCGGCCGCGATGTTTTCCAAATTATGCTCACCGCGCAATTGAATTTTAGATTTGTCTATCAATTCCGGAATTTTTTTGGCGCTAAAATAAATCTTTTTTCCGCGACCCTGCTTTCCGATTTGCACGGAAGCGGGATATGCTTCGTTAATAATTGCAATATCATCAGAACCTTGAAACTTGGTGATCGCGGATTTGGCGCTTATGTATTCATTGTTGTCCTTATGGTAATCCAAATGCTCGCTAGTAATCATTAACACCACGGCAATGTGCGGACTTTTGTCCAAATCCTGCAATTGAAAGCTGGAAAGCTCGTAAATTATCCAGTCGTTTGGATTTAGGTCATCAAGAATATCCAAAGGCTGTTGTTTTCCAATATTGCCCGTGAGATAAGCAATAGGATTGCCATTGCGAGCCATGAGTGCATCCGAATGGAGAAGCAATCTTTCCTCAAGATTTAGATTGCTTCGGTCGGATGCACTCCCTCGCAATGACAGAGATAGGATTTCGTAGACTAACGCCGAAGTTGTTCCTTTGCCTTTGGTGCCGGTTACCCCAATTATTTTCGCCGCGCAGTTTTCAAAAAAATATTTAGTTTGCGATGTTATAAGTAATTTGCTGTCAGTTATTAGTTTCGGTCTTATCCCCGGGCTCTTAAATGCCACGTCAAATCCTGTCAGTTCCAAAAAAGCATCGGGTCCAAAAATAAAATTTACCCCCAATTTCTTAATTTCCAATTTCTTTGTTTCAGTCCAGTCTTCCCAAGGCCGCTGATCAAAGAGCACGGGCTGGATTCCGTGCTTTAGCAGATACCTGGCCACTGCCTCCCCTTCCTGCCCGTAGCCCAAAACAGCGATTAATTTATTTTTTAAATTTTTTATTACCACAGGACTTACGCATTAGTCAAGTTCGAGGCATTTTCCGAGAATTTTGGAGGCGTACTTGTCGAACGCCGAAAAAATTCGGAGGAAAATAACAAAGAAATTGGCTAAAGCCGATTTTTGTAGGGTCGGGCTTCGCCCGCCCTAAAAATCGGCGATGCGCAAGTCCTGTGCCATTAATTTTTTCTTAAAACCTTCCCGGGTAAAACTTTGGTAATCTTCCCTTCGTTTACCACGGCTCTGCCATTTACAAAAACAGAATCAATACCTTCAGAAAATTGGAAAGGGTTCAAATAAGTGGCTTGGTCTGTAATTAATTCTGGAGAAAAAATGACAAGATCTGCAAAATTTCCAATTTTAATTTCCCCTCGGTTTTTAATGCCTGCTTTTTTTGCCGGGGCTGAGGTGAGTTTTTTTATGGCCGATTCCACGCTAATTTTTGTGTCCCTGGCCATTTTTAAAAATTTAGGTGCTGTGCCAAAACAGCGAGGATGAACCAGCTTGGTTTGGTTTTTTAGCGAAAACCCGGCACCGTCGCTGCCAATTAAAGACAGCGGATGGAATAAAAGTTCCCTGATTTGTTCTTCATTTAAGTTTTTTTCAAATACCAGTATTTCATTACCTCCATTTTGAATAAGCTCCAATAAGGCTTCTTCAGATGTAGTTTCCATGGCTTTGGCAATTTGTCCCAGGGTTTTACCGGAAGCTGAAAGCTTGTTAGTGGTGGAGGCAATAACTAATTCCGGGAATCGAACGTTTAAAGAGTTTAAATAAAATAAAATTTTATTTTTTTGCACGGGATCATTTAAAGCCCTTAGCATTCCTGTTCTGCCGCCCTCTGAAGCCCATTTCGGTAAATATGAATACAATACCTGCCATACTGTGTCGTAAGGATAAACGTCGAAATGCACATTCATGCCTTTGTGGTAGGCAGTTTCCAGTTCCGAAATTAACTGTTGGAATTTAGGAAAATTTTCTTCACCCCTAACTTTGAAATGTGAGATTTTAAGGTTAACTTCAGTATTTCTTGAAATGTCTAGGGCTTCTTCTAGGGCCTCAACTATTTCCGAACCCTCGTTTCTTAAATGCACGGAAAATAGTGCGTCATATTTTTTTAAGACTTTAGCTAATGAGAATAACTCCAATTCCGTGACAATTACCTCGTGTGAATATGAGAGACCGTTGGATAGGCCAAAAGCCCCCTCCTCGAGACAGTTTTCTAAAATGTTTGTTATGGATACATACTCGCTTTTTTCAAGGCTTCTTATTTGATCTCCCACCACACCTCTCCTTAAAGTTGAATAACCAACCAAGCTCCCAAGATTACAGGCAAAATTTCTTTGTGATAGTTCCTTTAAAAATTCTCCAAAGCTCTGCCAGTTAATGTTCGTGCCA
>JBBTRN010000058.1:0-18215 GCA_038065175.1 Patescibacteria group bacterium
CAAAATCCCGGTACTGCCGTCTTCTTTGGTTAAAAGCAAATCTAAAATTACTATATCGGGCACGACTTTGTCCAAAATACTTTTTGCCTCTTCCGGGGTGTTAGCCGTAAAAAGCTCAATTTCACGGGTTGCGAACCTTTTAGAAAGTGTGTTAATGATCAACGAATCATCGTCAACCATCAATATAGAATGTTTGTGCATTTTTTAGCGATTAGCTATTAGTGAGTAGCGTTTAGCCGGGCAAATATGCTGGCTACTTACTAAGCGCTACAAACTAAATGCTAAAAATTAAAATTCGTCGTGGTGGCTAATGTGCCTGCCTAATAATATCAGGAAAACCAGCGGGGCCACAAGCCATACAAAAGAAGCAGGGTTGCGAATAAATAATATCTGAATAAGTTCACTGAAACTATCCTGCATGCCAATAGGCAATAACGTGAGTATGGTGTTAATTAAAAGCCCGATTTGCAAAATGCTGAATATTAAACCAAAGACTATGGAGGCTGCTTTCCTGTGGTCAGCCGAGGTTTTAAACGCGTAGCGGCCTAAAAAAATAAATAAAACAACAAACAGTATGACAAAAATTACCAGCTGTTGGACGGCAAAAACACTTTCCGGCAGCCTCATTTTTATCGCGTCGGTAAGAAACGGGGCTTCAATTGCCAAAAGTTTCGCCATATATACCGAAATCAAAATGTTTATAACCCGTCCCCTGCCGGCTGCAAACGAGTAGAATACCGCGGCTACCGCCCAAAAAAGGAATATAAACAAATCCCAAGAGGGGCTGTACCAATTAAAAGCTTTAACTAATTCGGTTGTCTCAGATAGCGGCATTTGTTTTGGTATTTAGGGTATTTTGGGCTTAGGCTGTATGTAAGTTCTGATATTATAACATGGATCAGCCGCTTCACTCTAAAACCATATAAATATCGTCAGAGACTTGCGGATTACAGCTTCCGTTAACCGGATACTCCCAGACCCCATTTGACCCCATTGAATGAACCACATATTTCTGCACCGGAGCGCCGCTCTCGCAATGTGTGGTATAATCGGCGTCAAAACGGTAGCTCCTCCCCCACAAATCCTGCGTCTGCAACGCATAAGGCCCCCGCCAGTTAGCCACTTCTTCCGCGGTCCACTCGCAGGGCAGCTCAATTATTCCTGCAATCGGGGAAATTTTAATCCCCGCGGACGGCTGGTCAAGTAAAACTTCGGGGTTAGTTATAGTATTAGTCGGACAGCCGTTTGGCCACTTGCCGGTGTCTTGAGCCAGCATGGCTATGGCAACTTTTAGCTGCCTTAAATCCGCCTGGGTTTTGGTGAGCTTAGCGTCTTGCCGGGCGCCATTCATAGCCAGCATAATCACGCTGGCCAGTATGCCAATAATTGCGATTACCACCAAAAGTTCAATTAAGCTAAAGCCGAATTGTCTTATTTGCGTAAACGGTTTTTTTGACATTTGTTTATTCGCGACGTAGAGCGAGTCAAGATAATCCTTAAAGATTATCTTGCGAGCCGAGGAGCTAATACAGGTTTAATACCTCGGAGCTTTGCTCCGAAATGATAGTTCTCCCCTTGCAGTTAATACCTCGCCAGCTCTGCTGCGAGGAACCTTTATTTTTTTCTAGGCGGACAAAAATCCCAAATCATTTTAAACCAAGTGCGGTAGGTTTCCGCAAGCTCTTTATTTATCATAACAAAAATTGTGCCGTCTTCGCCAAAGTTACCCACATCCACGCTGGTAAAGGTAACTACGTAGTCGCCAAATACGTCGGTTACGCCCGGCGCTGTGTATTCTTTAGGCAAAATCTTATACTCTCCCCCCACGTTTTTAAAAACCTGAGGAAATTTTTCTTTTACGCGATAATCGTAAAGCGTAAAATATTTTTTGTTTTTTCGCTTCATTGCGGCCTGGTAATCTTCCAAATACTGCTTTTCCACCCACGGCGTGAACCACAACGCCTTAGCGCCTAAAAAGTAAGTGTCTTCGGCCACCCGTGTCATATCGCGCAAAAAATTCTTATAGCCCTCCCTGCCTTTGTAAATAAACGCGGCTTCTTCCTGGGGTTTTGATTGATAAATATTTCTCAAATCCGGCAAAATTTTAGAAAGCTTTTGCCTTTTTTCGTCCAAAACTTCTGCCAGCTTGTCCGGCGTCACTGCCCGAAACTGGTGTTCGCCTTTTTGAAATATGCGAAAAACCAAACCCTTCTCTATTAAACGGTTTAAGGCATCGTAAACATTGCGCCTATGGACTTTTGCCTTTAAAGATATTTCAGAAACGCCAACTTCCCCTGCACTAAGCAGGGTTTCGTAAATTTTTGCTTCATTAGGCGAAAGCCCAATTTCTTCAAAGATTTCGGAGTACATGTTTGTCATTCCGGAAATTTTATATTGTTCGGGACTTACGCACTAAACCAAATCCACCCTTCTGTCATTCCGAGCGAGTCATCGAGCCGAGGAATCCCTTAAATATTGGAATATTAAAGGCTAAGGGATCCCTCCACTCGCCCTCGGATGCACTCGGGCTCGGTCGGGATGACAATCAGCGCGTAGGTTCTGTTGTTATTAAAATTGTCCGGAATCTATAATTCTGAATTCCCGATCAAGTCGGAAATGACAGACAAATAAGGCTTATTTCAATAATGGTGATATCTATCACCCTAGGGTGATATTGACCACTCATATTCAATATGATACGCTCTTGGGTCATCGCTGTCAACCCCTAGATTTCACTACTCGGGGCTAAAAGGCGATGGAGAAAGGAAAAGGAGGATGAATAAACCAATGTTGCAAGAGGATTTTGGGCTTTGGCTAACTCGTCTTTTGGCGAGACTAAACTTAAGCCAAAAGGATCTGGCGGTAAAAAGCAAAACGACTCAACCGTGGGTATCTCAACTCGTCACCGGCCGAAGAAAGAGAGCTAACCCCGAAATGGTCGCCAGACTAAAAACTGCGCTAGTGGAGGCCCTCAAGGCTCGAGGCGTTGAGGACGAAGACTTAATCATGAAGGAGATTGACGACCGCTTAGGCGCATTTGTTCCCCCCGGGCCAATGCCCGAAGACCAAATCACCGAAGTCATGCTGGTTATAGGCGAACTTACGGAAATCCTGATTGAACGGTACCCGTCAAAAAAGATGCGCGACAAAATAGTTAGGCTTCTAAAAAGTACCATAGAGGAATTCTGAACAAAGGAGAAAAACTGATGTTGATGATTTTGTTCTACGCAATCGGAATCGCTGTCGGTTTGCTGTCCCCGGCCGAGAGCTTGTCAGAGGCATTCGGAGTCCTCGCCGCCGTGACTATCACGGCGTTCGTGGCTTCGTTCAAACACCCGTTCGCCGCGCTCGCGGCCAACGAATGGTGGCAAAAGCTTGTCTTGCAGTACGAGCCGGTGATGCTGTTCGGCATCCTCACGCCGGTAGTGTGGCACAAGGCGCAACTTGCCGGGATCATGGTACTGGCGTCCAGTGGCCTGATCCATATGGCGAGCTGGAACAATAGTTCAGACTCGCGTAAACACCGGCTGGAACAGTTCATGCTTGGATTCGCGACTGCAATGCCTGCCACTACTCGCCTGGTCGCCATACTTAATGGCACAGACCGGGCGCACGAGGCCGACGCTATCATCAAAGCGCTCCTCTCCGGCATGGCGCCGGACTTCGGCACGCTCGACCACCCACTCGTCGAAGCCGCTCGGAAGGAGGCGAGCAGGCTGTAAAAACCCAAAGCGGCGGGCGCACTCTGCGTCCCGCCGCTTAAATATTTTTAAAAAATTATCGGCTTCCTGTCTACCGAAATTGAACGTATAAATCTTGTCTTACCGCCTTTAACATCATAATTTTAGTCGTTTGCTTTTTCCAAGCTTGCCTTAAACGGGAACGCAGACGCTCCTGGGAAGCATCCAGGTAGTTTTCCATTTTTTCTTTTACTTCTTCAATGGAATAGGTTTTTGCTATTTTCTTCATATAACAGGATGTTTAATTCCACTTAATTATAACACGGAAGCCAAAAAAACAAAATTTAATTAAATGAACCCTTTATATTTTCCCATAGCCCTTCGTCAATTTCTACCGTCTCCCCTCTTTCTTCCGCCATTTGTTTTAACAAGTCTTTCTCTTTTTTATTTAATTTGCTGGGTACAATTACGCGCACGGTGATTATTAAATCCCCGCGCTTAGTCGGATTATTTAAATGAGCCACGCCTTTGTTTTTTACCCTAAATTGGCTACCGCTTTGCGTGCCGCTGGGTATTTTTAACTCAATATCTCCGTCTAAAATTTTGACAATGATTTTTGCGCCTAAGCTCGCTTGCGTAAAGCTTATTGGCAAATCTTTAAATAAATTAAAACCATCACGCACAAATTCTTTGTGCGGCTGGACGCGTACGCGCAAAAACAAATCTCCGGGGCTTGAGCCGCGGTAGCCGGCTTCGCCTTCGCCGGAAACACGTATAGATTGCCCGTCGCCTATGCCGGCTGGGATTTTTACGCTTAAAGTTTTCTCCTGGCGCAAATTCCCGCTTCCGCCGCAAATCTTACACGCGACTTCCGGCACTTTACCTGTACCTTCGCAATTTTCGCAAATTGCGGCGGATGCAATGTTGCCAAAAATAGTTCGGCGAGTGGTGCGAATCTGCCCCTGGCCATGGCATTTTGGGCAAGTAATAACCTTGCCACCGCCCTCCGCGCCTGTGCCTTTACAGTCCTTGCACTTATCCCGCTTATCTAAAATAATTTCTTTTTCCACGCCAAAAACCGCCTCTTCAAAAGTCACCAAAAGGCCCATCTCCAAATCTATGCCTTTATTTCTGCGCTCTGTGCGCTGGCCGCGGCCGCCAAAAAAGTCGCCGAAAATATCACCCAAATCAAACTCCACGCCCTCATTATTGCCAAAACCCCCAAAATCCCAGGCAGAGCCTGGCCCGCCTCTGGCGGAAAACCCCTGCGAAGCCGATTCCCAGTTATTACCATAGGTATCGTACGCCTGCCTTTTTTTTTCGTCAGACAAAACCTGATAGGCTTCGTTGGCTTCTTTAAATTTTTCCCCGCTGCCTCCATTTTTATCCGGATGGAATTCGTGGGCTTTTTTTCTGAAGGCGCGCTTAATCTCGTCCGCGCCGGCGGACTTAGACACGCCTAAAATTTCGTAATAATCTTTAGCCATTTTATAATCCTAATGACCCGAATAGATATCCTAATGACCCGAATTATACTGCAATTTTTCGTGACATTCGGATTGCAGTATTCGGATAATTCGGATTATATTTATTCTGTTCTAAATCCCATTTTCTGGTCCGGGACGACTGCTAAAGAAATAGTCCCGAATTTCTCTTCGTACTTTTTTACGTTCTCATCCAAAGCTTTGGCCAAGCGTTTAGCGTGCGAGGGCGAAACGATAATCCTGGAAACCAGCATGCCTTGCGGCGGCATGACGTTGGCAAAGTCTAATATAAACTCTTCACTCCCGTGGCTAATCTGCGCCATGTTAACATAGTTGCCTTTTAGGACCTCGTCGGTTGCTTTGATTTGAAGTTGCTGATTATTTTGTGGTTGTTGGTTTTCCATAAATTTATTGACAAAATTAAATAAAATTGGGCAAAATTGACAAAATTTATCCGTGCCTGCTTATTAATTTTGTCAATTTTGTCAATTTTGTCATCTATTTTACTTCTTTAAACTCCGCATCCACCGGTCCTTTATTATCACTGTTTGATGCTGGCTCCTGCCCTTCCGATTTATCTGATTTTTCCGATTGATCCGATTTTCCGGACTCATACATGGCCGCTCCGACTTTCTGAATGGCCGCGGAAAGCTCATCCATAGCCTTCTTTATTGGCTCAATGTCGTCTTTGTCTTTTACTTCTTTAAGTGCCTTAATCTTTTCTTCTACCGCTGTTTTATCTTCAGCTTTTACCTTATCTCCGCCGTCTTTAAGGGTTTTTTCGCTCACTGATATTAAAGTATCGGCCTGGTTCCGCATATCCACAGTTTCTTTCCGCTTCCGGTCCTCAGCCGCATGCGTTTCGGCTTCTTTTTTCATCCTTTCAATTTCGTCTTTATTTAAATTCGACGAGCCCTGGATAGTAATTTTGTTTTCTTTGCCTGTGGCTTTGTCTTTGGCCCTAACCGTCAAAATGCCGTTCGCGTCTATGTCAAACATGACTTCTACCTGGGGCACGCCCCTCGGAGCCGGCGGGATGCCGTCTAAAATAAAATGGCCTAAACTCTTGTTGTCCTTGGCAAATTCGCGTTCGCCCTGCAGGACGTGGACTTCTACCGAGGTTTGATTGTCCGCGGCTGTAGAAAAAGTTTGGCTTTTTGATGTTGGAATAGTGGTGTTTCTTTCAATAAGAGAAGTGCGTACGCCACCCAAAGTTTCCAGGCCCAAAGTTAAGGGAGTAACATCCAAAAGCAAAATTTCCTTGCCCTGCACATCGCCGCCGAGTATCCCGGCCTGCACAGCTGCGCCCTTGGCCACGGCTTCCATGGGGTCCACTCCCCTTTCGATTTGCTTGCCTATGTAATCTTCCACAAACTTTACCACACTCGGCATTCTGGTAGGCCCGCCCACTAAAATAATTTTGTCTATGTTCGTAGGCATTAATTTCGCGTCGCTCAAAGCCTGTTCTACTGGATGCTTCATTCTGTCTAAAATCGGTTTGACCAGCTCTTCCAGTTTCGCGCGCGTAATTTTTAACTGTAAATGCTTGGGCCCGCTCGCGTCCGCGGTAATGAAAGGTAAATTAATATCAGTTTCCAGCGTAGTCGAAAGCTCTATTTTGGCTTTTTCCGCGCCTTCCCTTACGCGGTTCATAGCCATTTTATCGGCCGATAGGTCTACTCCGGAAGATGATTTAAAATCGTTTGTGATAAAGTCAATAAGCGCCTTGTCCATGTCTTTGCCGCCCAAGGCTGTGTCGCCCGAAGTCGACAGCACTTCAAAAGTCGCCTGGCCGCCGTGCTCGCCAAAATCCATTATGGTCACATCCAATGTGCCGCCGCCTAAATCGAATACAAGGATTTTTTGGTCTTTACCGGTCTTGTCCAAACCATAAGCAAAAGCCGCGGCCGTGGGTTCGTTAATTACGCGCACAACCTCTAGCCCCGCAATTTCCCCGGCATTTTTTGTAGCCTGCCTTTGGGAGTCGTCAAAGTACGCGGGAACTGTGATGACAGCCTTAGCAACCGGTTCGCCCAAAAAACTTTCTGAATCTTTTTTGATTTTTTGCAAAATAAACGCACTAATTTGTTCCGGCGTATATTCTTTGCCGTGGACTGCAAACTTTTCTTTCGTGCCCATTTTTCTTTTCGCTTCAAACACGGTGCCTTCGGGGTTAGTGACGGCCTGGCGCCGAGCCGGCTCACCGACCAATAATTGGCCTTCTTTGGTAAAGGCGATGTAGCTCGGAAAAGCTTTGCCGCCAAGGCTTGTTCCTTCTGCCGCCGGAATCATTACCGGCGTGCCGCTTTGCATGACGCTCGCGGCGCTATTACTTGTCCCTAAATCTATCCCAATAATTTTTGCCATAATGTTCTCCCTGTCCCCTGTCCCCCTTCCTCTCCCTTGAGGGGAGAGGTTAGGTGAGGGTGATTCTGATAATTTTGATTAATTAAATTCGAATTTCTAAACTCGAAATACGACTTGTCCGCCACAGCTTTAGCGACGGCGGAAACAAATTACAAATTGTAAATAAAAAATATCTTTAACCTTTAAGATACTTCTGAATCATATATCCCAACCACTGATGTATCCCTAGCGCCTGACACATAAAAATTTCTAAAATCGCTAGTTTGCGAACTATAATCACTTGGTATAGGATCTTCTGGCAACTTGTATGGATATGTAACTCCGATTATTGCACTTATGGCATAAGGGACAGCTGCCATACACTTTCCAATTTTTGACCCGCTAATATTTTTTATCATGATGCTTTGTCATCCCCGCGTAGGCGGTTTTTTTCTGTCATCCCGACCGACTGAATGCATCTGAAGGAGCGGAGGGATCCCTTAAATACGAACGATAAGGGATTCCTCGCAGGATAATGCCAACGCTCGGAATGACAGATTCTTAATACTTTCTACATGCTACTTGCCTGCCTGCCGGCAGCTACAAGCTCTCTATCTCCAAATTCTTAAACTCATTCAAAGAAAGGCCAATTACTTTTTTGCTCGCCAGGAGCTTTTTGGAAGTTGCGAACTCTTTTTCGTGTTCGTCTTTGAGCCTCACAAACACATTACCCTCACTGCCGTCCGGCTGCCTCTGCATATGCAAAATAATTTTTTTCTTATTGAGCAATTTGCTTACAATTTTGCAGTCATCGCCGGTTAAAATGGCAATATCTTTGGCTTTTTCCTCGTCTTCTAAAATTATCCCGACCTCAAACAAATCTTTTATTAACACATATTCTCCGCAAATCACTAATGAGCACAAATAGGGACAAATCGGACTGCATTTATTTGCAGAATTTGCAGTATTTGTGATTAGTGGATAATTAATTTTTCTTCTTGCTAATAATAACTTGCGATGCTCTTATAACTTTCCCGTTTAAAATAAATCCAGATTGTATTTCATCTACTATAATTCCATCTTCCTGATCCCCCACGATTTCTTTAACCGCTTCATGGAAATGGGGGTCAAACTTTTTGCCAATGGCTTCTATTTTTTTGACTCCGAGTTCGCCTAAGACTTTATCCAACTGCGCTACAATTCCATTTACTCCAAAAAGCCAATTTTGATACTGTTTTTCAAACCCCTGTTCTATGTTATATGTTCCATGTTGTGTGATTTGAGGCGCATGCCTAAGCGCTTGCTCCAGCGCATCCAAAGTCGGAAGTAGCTTCACCACTGTCACCTCTTTTGCAAACTCCAACAATTCCTTATTCTCCCGTTCCTTTTGCTTTTTAAAATTATCGAAATCCGCAGCCGTTCGTTTCCAACCAGCCATAGCCTGGTTTAAATCTTCCTGAAGCTTCTCTAAAGTAATATCGCTATTCTGATTGTTATCGTTTTGCTGATTTTCTTCTGCCATAAATTATGGTCAATTTTGGTCAATCTTATTTAATTATGGTCAATAATATTACTCCCGCTCCCCCGCCAAGCAATTTAGATATATATTCCATGAGGCTCAAATTCTTCTCATACTTCATGCTCTTGGGGCCAATCAACCCAATTACCCCTTTTTTTCCGCTCGGCAATTTAAGTCCCGAAACCATCATAGAGTAGTCGGAGTTCTTACTAAGTTGAAGTTCTTTGCCAATAAAAGTCTTAGGCGACAGTTCGCCACTATAATCCGAAACCATTTTTTCCGCGTACTGGTCTATGTCATCAAAAAATTTGGCGATTTCTTTGGCATCACCGGCAGGAAGCGCGGGGTTGTCCAAAATATTCGAAAGCCCCATGGTCGAAACTTCTTCCGGAAGGATGGCAAACGAAGCTTGCTGGGTAGATTCGCTTAAAAGTTTAGCAATCCTTCTACCCATTTCCACATGCGCCATTTGCAGTTTAACCAATTCTTTCTTTAAACGGTTCTGCTCTTCCAAAGATAGTTTAAACCTGTCCATAAGCTGGTTTACAAAATACCTGTAGCCCTTGTCCGTGGGCACGCGTCCTGCCGAAGTATGTCGCTGTTTTATAAAATCCTGCTTCTCGAGCGCCTGCATTTCGTTGCGTATGCTCGGCGCGGAAAGCCCAAAACTATACTTGTCTGCCAAATCTTTGCTTCCTACAGCCTTGCCGGAATCGCTGTTTTCCTTAACAATTGCGGCTAATATTTTGGCTTGACGATTTGTTAGTTCCTGATGGTTATCCATAATTTTATGGCCAATTCCATATAAAAATCTGCGTCATTTGGCTTAATCTGTGCCATGCCCTGTTCCGGAATCCGATGACTGGTACAGGGTATCTGTGATCTATTTTACTATTATCACTCTAAGGTGTCAAGTGATAATTAAACACCCCCGTCAAGCTTGCCCGAAATGCGAAGCACTTTGTACAGGCTGATAATTGGTTTTAATTTATAATGTAAAGTATACTTGACATATAATTTTTTAATGTTTATCCTTAACTTATAAGACTAATTGGCTCGATGTGTCGTATCGGTCCTATACAAAAAGCAAACAGAAAAAAGCAAATATGCGTAATAAAATATTTTGGATAGCTCTGGCCATAGTAATTATCATAGTTAGTGGGTATGCTTTAAGCAGAAATAGCGCCGAATATAATAAAGAAGCTACGGAAACCAAAGAGGGTGTCATGATGCAAAAAAATGAAATCGTCAAAAAAGACGGAGACGCGATGGTCAAGGAAGACAGTAAAATAACGCGGGGCGGACAAAAAATGACCAAAGGCACTTATGTGGAATACTCCCCCGCCGCCCTAGCAGAAGCATCCAAAAATGGAGGCAAAGCAATTTTATTTTTCTACGCCCCGTGGTGCCCATTTTGCAAAGTTGCTGACGCGGCATTTACATCACGGACTGGCGATATTCCTGCCGGTGTGACTGTCTTAAAAACCAGCTACGATAACGAAAAAGAGCTTAAAACCAAATACGGCGTAACTTACCAGCATACTTTTGTTCAGATAGATGCGCAGGGAAACCAAATCACCAAGTGGAACGGCGGAGACATTGATTCGTTAAAAACGAATCTTAAATAAAAATAATTCCTAATGACTAATATCTAATTACTAATCAATTTCAAATTTCCAATGTCTTATTTAGACATTTAATAATTGGAAATTGATTAGGCATTAGTAATTCGACATTAAACATTGTATTTCTTATGCTTCAAATTCTTTTCGCCATCCTCGCCGGCCTCCTAACTGTCGGTGCCCCGTGCATCTTGCCTCTACTTCCAATATTGCTCGGCGCCAGTGTGGGCCAACAAAGCCGCACACGCCCGCTCTTTATTGCGCTCGGATTTATTGTAATGTTTTCCCTAGCCGGCCTCACTTTGTCTTTTATAGTCACAAGCTTAAAAATAGCGCCGGACAGCTTAAGGAACATTGCGGTATTTGCCTTAGCAATTTTTGGCGCGCTAATGATTTGGCCAAAACCGTTTGAACTTTTAACCCTGCATATGAGCGGCGCCATTAATAAAGCAAGCGCCTTAGGGCAAAAAGCCGGCACAGGCAACTTTGGGGGTTTTGTTTTGGGGCTTATTTTAGGCCTAATTTGGACGCCGTGCGCCGGGCCGGTCTTGGGTTCTATTTTAACGCTGATTATTTCCCAAACCGAAACAGCGCGCGCAGGCATCCTTTTAGTCGCCTATGCCATTGGCGCCGGGCTACCTATGATAATAATCGCTTACGGCGGTCAGTATGTAACCACCAAAGTCAGATTTCTGGCACAGTACGCCACTCGCGTTCAACAAATTTTTGGCGTGATGATTTTGCTTTTAGCTATTGCCATGTTTTACCAGTATGATTTGGTTTTGCAGGCAAAACTTTTAGAACTTTTCCCTGCCTGGAATTTTGCGGGAATAATTAAACTTTAACCCTTGTGTCATTGCGAGTGCAGCCGACCTGTCCTCCGAAGCTTCAGCGAAGGGGGAAGCAATCTATAATCGACGGGATCGCCGCGGCCAGATGCATTCCCTCGCGATGACGCAGGACGGAATCCTCCACTACATACGCACTCAAGGCCTGGGACAACAAACTTATGAAATACGCTCCTTACATTCTTATTGCAGTTGTAATTTTTTTAACAGCAGGGTTTTACATTGACAAATCATCCCCTTCTTCTTTCCTCCCCCTTGAGGGGGGAGGGCAGGGAGGGGGTGAAAAACTTACGGGCAATACCAAGCTCAAAAACTACGGCCCGGCGCCGGAATTTACCGGGATCAGTAATTGGTTGAATCTTTCGACAGGCTCAAGACCTTCGGCTGAACCTCTAACAATGCGGCAACTTAGAGGTAAAGTTGTACTCATAGATTTCTGGACATATTCCTGCATAAACTGCATTCGCACTTTGCCTTATGTTACAAGCTGGTATGAAAAATACAAAAATGACGGCCTGATGGTTATCGGCGTGCACACTCCGGAATTTGAATTTGAAAAAGTCACGGAAAATGTCGCCACTGCCATCAAACGCCATAATATTAAATACCCTGTGGCGCAAGACAACAATTTTGCCACCTGGAACGCCTACAAAAACCGCTATTGGCCAGCCAAATATTTAATAGATAAAGAAGGCAATATAGTCTATACGCATTTCGGCGAAGGAGAATATGACACTACGGAAAACAAGATTCGTTTTCTACTTGGCTTAAATGACAACGAAAACGAATCGCAGTCCCGTACCGAACCGCAAACCGGTTCTGGTACTGGGGTCAAAACCCCCGAAATTTATTTCGGCACTGACCGCTTGGAATATTTAACGCCTGAACAATCCCCATCCCCAAACGCCAAACGCTACCAACTTCCTCCCAGCTTAAAGCTCAATCGCTTCGCGTTAGAAGGCGAATGGAAGTTTGACGGAGAAAAAGCAATACTGATTAATGGATCCGGTAAAATCCGGCTAAAATATTACGCTTCCGATGTTTTTATGGTGGCGCAGTCGGAAAAATCCCTTCCTATAATTATTAGGCTAGATGGAGACAAGGCGGCTGAATTTACTGTCCAAGAGTCAAAGCTTTATGATTTAATTAAAAGCGATGTTTCAGCAGAACATGTTTTGGAAATCGAAATTCCCGAATCAGGATTTGAAATATTTGCGTTTACTTTTGGATAACAGTAGCTAGTAGTAAGTATCAAGTATTAAGAAATTGCCGACTTTTGACTTTTACTTGCTACATGCTACTTGCTACATGCTACTTATGCGGATATTTAATAAAATAAATGAACACCGAGAAAGACTAAAACTTACTCAACAGCAACTTGCCGATGCCCTCAATGTTTCCCGCCAGACGATTATTGCTTTAGAAAAAGGCAACTACGAACCCAGTTTGGGTTTGGCCATGAAGCTCGCGCGATACTTCGATGTGGATGTAGAGAAATTGTTTATGTTAAAATGACAGCAAAGCTGTCATTCCGTACTTGCCTGCCCCGTAGCGAAACGAAGGTTCTGCTACTGGGGATACGGGATCTAAAATTATTTAACGTGGTGAATATGAAAGTACTTATCTACTACCTTCTCTTACTTTTGCTCATCGCCCTCACCGGCGGCTATTTGCTTTCCGGCGATATGGATACAATGTCAATGTCGGCTATGCTGTCTGTAAGCGCGGTTTTGATAGTTTATGTGGTGGCCATCTCCTTAGTGGGCGAAACAAACAACGCAGACGAAAGAGATGTTTTGCACCGCAACTTAGCCAACCGCTACGCGCTAATTGCCGGCACAATTATTTTTTCTATTGGCTTAATTTACCAAATGTTCATTGCCCACCAGCTTGACTGGTGGCTGCTTGCTGGCTTAATTGTGATAAATTTAACTAAAATAATCAGCCTCATTTACCTAAACTACAGAAAGTAAAATTAAATTCTCAACAATCCAAATTTTAGCACTCATGCAACAATTGTTGCATGAGTGCTAAAATGTTTAAAGACCCTTTTTACGGGGTTTTAATTTCCGCTTTTACTATCCAGCGCTTTAATGCCGTGCCCAATGGCCAGGAAGTTTGCAAAGTAAGAATTTTTTTACCCCCGGTTTCCTGGGACAAAAAATGTAAATCTTTTGGTCCGGCCACAAAACTTTCCATGGCAATATAAACATAGGCATTACCCTCAAAGTCGGACAGCCAAATTTCTTCGCCTAATTTTATTTTAGACAAGTCCGCCAGCACTGTTTTGTAGTTCCCCTTATTCCAAATATAGTCACTGCTATGCCCAAAAATATATGTGTTGCCAGGACGCCCGGGCAAAGCCGTGCCCGGGTACAAAACCACGCCGTCTTTTAACCCGGCCTGGAATTCTTTTTCCGTAGCGTCATACACATAAACTATGGGGACGGAAATATTAAGGCTTGGGATTGTTAAAACAAAGGGGGAGGTTTCCGGCTGCCGGGTTTTTTGGTTTATTGTGCCTGACTGTGCTTTACTAGGCGCGGTTTGTGATGTTGTCGAAGACGCTGTCGTGGGCGCAGTTGTCAGCGCTTCCTGATAGGAGGACATATTAACCCTTTGGCTTTTCCCAAACCAGTCAAGTACGGTAAATTTAAGATACTCAAAATCCAGCACCGCAAAGAATGCCAAAATAAATGCCGTAATTATTAACCAATTTTTTGCAACTGTTTTCATAGTGATTTTATAATAACATAAAATTAAAATATCCCGCCGGTTTAAAAAAACGGCGGAATATTTAATTGGAAATATTTAGACTAAGCGGAATTTACGGTCAACTATGGCCAAGCCGGTTAAGATTACAAGGGACATAAAGCCAAGGTCAACTCCGGTCCTAGGCAGAGTTGTTGCGCCTAAAACCTGGGGTACGGGAGGAGCTGTAAGGCCCGGGGTGGTTATGCCCAAAACTTGTGGGGCTGGGGGCAATAAGGAAGAAGGGATAAATGAGGCTGTTCCACCGCCTCCACCCCCACCCCCACCGCAATTAGAAGTACAAGGCGGAGGGGTTGTCGGGTTAAGCGCGAAATGCGCGTTAACGCTCATATTGCCGGTAATTGTTATGGCGCAGACCGGGTTAGTGCCGCCGCATGCCCCGCTCCAGGAACTGTTAAAATTGGAGCTTGCGTCCGGGTTGGCAGTAAGCGTAACTACCGTGCCCGACGCGTAAGTTTCGGTAAAAGACTGCTTTTCATTATTTGAACGGCATTCATCAAGCGCGCAAACTGTCGTGGGTGTCCCCTCTCCCACAACGGCTGACATAGTGCCGTTGCCGTTGCCGGTTTTAGTCACAGTAAGGACAAAAGACCCGTTCGGATTATTAACGGCAGAACTCGCGCTGGAAGAATTATTGCTCAAATTAGGATCGGCGCTGGTTGCGGCAACCATGGCGGCATTATTGATTGTTTGTCCGCCTGTGCCGAAGTTGACTGTCGCGGTAATGGTGCTGGTGGCCGAAGCGCCGCTTGCCAAATTACCTATTGTCCAAAGGCTGGTTGAAGCGTTAAAACTCCCGACTGTGGATGTAGCGGAAACAAAAGTAAGCAAAGACGGCAGGGTATCCGAAGCCACTACGCCGGTTGCCGCGTCAGGCCCGTTATTTTTTACGACTAAAGTAAAAATTAAAGTACTGCCGGCATTGACCGTAGTGTTATTTACAGTTTTAACAATGCTCACATCGGCGCTTGTATCGCCTTCTGTTGGCTGGTTATAAAATACGCAGGAAACAATATCATCCCCATTAACCTCAATGCCGCTGATAGTTGTGCCGCTGACCGAGCCGTTATTGGTCGCTCCGGTGCAACTCGCGGAAATTAAAGAAAAATTGGTCTGCGAGGTTTCAACCACGGTATATGTGCCGGCATTAACCCCGTCTGACGCGGTCTTGCCCTGGCTGTCGGTTGTCTTGGACGCGCCCGCGACCGTAAAATTCCAAGCTATGCCCGCGCTCTGGTCGCCCGTGGTCCCTAAATTGCCGTCCTGGTCGATTATTTTAGTCGCCGTAATGGAACTGCCGCACAAATCCCCGGCAATGCCGTCTAAAGCCTCGGGCAACTCGTCAAAATCGCCCGCGCTGTAGTAAGCGTCCGCGCTTGAAATATCTTCCATATTCCCCTGGTCCACGCCGCCGCCGATGCCTAAAGTAATAATCCTTATGCCGGCGTTTTTTATGATGTTAGCCTGGGCCACGGCCGCGTCCAGCGCGTCGGGGTCGGTGCTTGAGCCGCCGCTGCCCTGGGTGCCGGTGATGTTGCCTTCCGAATCGTATTCATTATACAAATTTGGCACCCCGTCCGAAGCAAAAATAATCAAATTAGGGTGGTCAGCGCCCGGGCGCGGGTCAAAAGTTTCGTAAGCCTTTAAAAGCCCGTCTTCCCAGTTGGTCTGCCCGGAAGGGGAAGGTACGGCAGTAATCGCGGTGGTGATGGTCGAAGCGCTACTGGAAAAAGTTTGGAGCGCGTACTCGGCAGTGCCATCAAAATAGGTAACGGAAAATTCCGTGGGCGTGCCGGGCAAAAGCGAAATTACGAAATTATTAAAAGAAGTTTTCATGGTGGGCAAATTGTTGCCAATACTGCCGGAGTTGTCCAAAACCAGGGCAATGTCCAAACCGCAGGTCGGTACAGGCAAGGACGGGTTGGTAGCCGGAGCCGGATGCTCGGTGTAGTCAACAGTGAGTGAAATTTCCGTAACCATGGCGGTTTCGCCAAAAAGGCCCAAGTCAGTTTTGGCCACACCGAATTGGATAGTCCAAGCATTCACCTCGGACAATGTCCAGGCAGCGCTAGTAAACGGGTTGCTTGTCATTTCCCATACAATCGGCGTATAAGAACTGTCATTGCTGATAATATGCCCTAAACTGTCATTGGCTGTGCTTGAAGCATTTTGCGCGCGGAGCTGGATTTGGGGGCTAAAGAAGCTGGCGCCTTTTTTTACCTGAGCCGTAAGCGTCACGGAGTTGATGGTAGAACCCCCCGGCACGCCCGTGCCCGGGAAGCTGAAAGTCTGAGCCGAAGGCGAGCCCACAGAAGAGCTAATGTAGGTCGTATCCCCGTCGCTTGATGCCACGGCATTGGCTTTAGTGCCGGTGTTGGCTGTCCAATCGTCCGTATTGCCCACGCCCGTGGCGTCAGGCACATTAACTGTCGCGGCCTTTGTCGTAAGGGCAGGAAAATTCATTACGCCGCAGATGATAACCGCAATAAACCCCAAGTAAAATCCTTTGCTTAAGTCTTTCTTGCCTTTAGATTTTTTTTTCTTGACCATACGCTTGGTTGTCTTTAATAGGCTTACGCACTGGGGCAAAATTTACTGTTCGACCTTGTGGCGAACCTAAATTTTGCTTAAATTGACCCGCTTTTCGACTCATCCCTTAAAAGACTCGGGACTCGCTCGAAGACTAAAGACCTCTTGCAAAATAAGCTTTTGAGATAATTTTTTAGAATTTCGAGACAGCTGGGCAAAACAAATTTTGATGTTTACCATAGTTAAGCGGTCCGCCTTTGGCGGATTGGCCAGATGGCCGAAATTGTTGAAAATTAGCCATAATGTTATTTTGCAAGAGGTCTTAACTCTGATGAAATGCGCAAGTCCTAAATTATTTAAACAAACTGCCGCCCAGCTTTGACCAAAAACCTGACTTTTTGGGCTCGGGAGCCGGAGTTGGGGCCGAGGTCGGCTTGGACGCAGAAGCCTCTGTCGGCTTAATGACTTTTTTGGTTGATGCCGGTTTGGGGGTAGCCGGCTTTACAACTTTGGCCAAAGCCGACTTGGGTGCCTCCGCTACTGCCACCGATTTAACTTCTGCCCTTTTTTCGCACAGCGGAGCGCCGGTGGTATTTAGCAGGCCGTTAACAACGCCGCGGGTTTCCGCGCCGAACACGCCGCGCTCTTTAATGCCTTTGGCAACCTGGAATTTGTTTAAAGCGATTTTGGTTAGTGGCCCGAATAAAATTGTCTCATTTCCGGACGAACCCACTCCTTTTTTCGCCAGCGCAAAACCGTTATTGTTCAAATAAACCTGGAGAGCCTTAACATCATTACTTCTGGAGCCTTGCCTCAAATCAACCATAAAAGTCGGCTGGGCGCAAGTTTCACCCAAAACCTGTCCGGATTCACCGAATGTAAGGCCTTTTAAAGTATCATCGGTGGAAGTAGCTGTCTTAAGCTCGCTTTCAGGCGTGGTGGTAGCCTTGCTTAAGTCCACGAACCCGGTACCCCCGACTGTAAAAATATTGGTGGCCGTTGACTGGCTACGCACAATCTGCAGGCTGCTGTTTAAGCCCTGGGCATAAGCCGCGGTAGTATAAACTCCGGACTTGACCGTGCTGTCTATGGCCAGGGAGAATTTGATTATCACCTCCTGGCGGGATTTCATATCCACCAAATCATAAGTCTTGTTGCTGATGGTCTTGCCGTCAGGCCCGTTGAGCGTATCATACACGACCAGGCTTTTCAGGTCATTATTGCCGTCATTGTCAACCGTAATTTTAAATTCAATCTTATCGCCGGCCTTTAAGGGGCCTGTGGAATTGTTAGTTTTATAGATGCGCAAGAGGTTCGGCACTTTGCCAATATCTTTAGTATCGGAATTACTGCTGACCGGTGGAGCTCCGCCACCACCGCCCCCTCCACCGCCCCCTCCACCCCCGCCCCCGCCG
>JBBTRN010000058.1:18225-22663 GCA_038065175.1 Patescibacteria group bacterium
GGAAGGAGGAGCCGCCTGGACAGTAACTGTGGCAAAGTTAGCGGTGACTGTGGTGTTGGCAGTCAAAGTTACACTGCACGAAACCACAGTGCCGCTGCAGCCGCCGCCTGACCAGCCACTAAAGGTGGAGCCCGAAGCCGGGGTTTCCGTTAAAATTACCACGCTTCCGGAAAAGTAGGTTTCGGAACAATCCGATCCGCAAGTTATACCGACAGGATTGGAAATAACCGTGCCCGAGCCTGAGCCGGACTTAGCCACTGTCAAAACAAAATTTGTGGGCGGCGCCGCGCTCACAGAACCCACAGCCGTAGAGACCGAAGCCGAATTGTTAGCAAGGATAGGATCTGTTTGCGCGCCGCTTACCGTGGCGGTATTTACTATCGTATGACCCAAGGTGCCGGTCTTAACAGTAGTATTTAAATTCAAAACCGCGCTGGAGCCGGAATTTAAAGTTCCGATTGTCCACGCGCCGCCTGTAAAACTCCCTTGAGTGGAACTCGCGCTCACAAAATTCAAGTCCACAGGAATGGCGTCCAGCGCGGAAACTCCGGTAGCCGTGGCCGGTCCGCTGTTTAAGACAGTTAAGGTATAAATTAAAGTCGAGCCTTCCGTGGTGGTGGCGAAATTAGCTGTCTTGGTTATGGACAGGTCTGTGGGGGTGGCCTGGGGCGCGGGAGAGGGGTCGGGGTCCGGCGCAGGCGACGCTTCGGCGGCCAAAAGCGTAAAAGTACTTTGGTTATTGGTTAAGTTGCTTTCCGCGCTGCTGCCAAAAATATTGGCAAAGAAGTGATTCTCGGCGCCCACAGCCTGGTTAAGAAGGGTCTTTAAGTTCATTTCAACCTGGGTGTTTTGGCTGGGGTTTATTTTGCCCAAATCAAACAGCAAATCGCCCGGGGCATTCTGGGTGTAAGGATAAACAGGGTCCGCGGAAACAAAACTGAACAGGTCGGGGTTGAATTTCCATTCCAGCTTGGAATTCGGCATGGAGCCGTTGCCCGCGTTGGCCAGGTTAACATCCAGGCTCATGTCGGAATTGGCCGCTGTCGGCACAAAGCCCGCTGAAGCGGCCTGGCTTACGGCCAAATCCGGGTAGCCAAAAATCACATTGCCGTTCCAGTCGCCGAAAATATTAATCAAACCCACGAACAAATCCGAGTTGACCAAATTGGCATTGGCAAAATTGAGCAGGTTGAGCAAAGCCGTAGCATTGCCGGTAATCAACTCGTTATTTTTAATGTCGCCGTCCGCGGTCATACTGTTTATTCCGGAGATGGCGTTCACCGTAATGCTGTTGTTAATAGCCGCCACATTGACATTGTCTATTTCCACCGTGCTTTCCGTGGTGGAAGAAGCCGATCCTTCCTCAATAAGCAGGCTGTCTGTGGTGCTGGTGGCTTCCGGGTTTTCGGACGTGGATTCAGGCGAAGAAGTGGCAATGGGGTCTTTCAATTGCGCCAAGAGCCTCGCCTGGGCTTCGGGGTTATTGCTCGAAACGAAAGAAAAACCCGTGGGACTGTATTTTACGGCTACGCTGTCGGGCAAGGAAAATACCTCGCCGGACCAGCTACCCATAACATTCACCAAACCCAAAAACCACTGGCTGTTGTAAAGCGTAATGTTGGTAATGTTCTGGGTGTTGGCCTGAGCCTTTGTGTTGCCCGCGGTAATGGTGTTATCTATTACATCGCCGCCCTGCTGCAAATTCGGGGCTTCGGACACCATGGTGTTGCCGCCGCTAATTGCCCTTAAATTAACATCATTGTTGATTATCGAGGTGTTGTCGTTATTAATATCCAAAATTACTTTTTCCACCTGGCTGATCTCCGTGTCCCCGTCGTCTGTGGAGCCGACTGACATCATGTCGCTGAAATAAAGTTCCGAAGGCATTATAAGGTCGCCTTCCCAGCCGCCGAACACATTAAAGGTCACCAAAGTCCAGCGGGAATTCACGGCGTTGGTGTTGATGATATTCAAAACATTGACCACGGCGTTGACATGGCCGGTAATTAAGGAATTGCGCTTTATGTCCCCGCCGGAATCAAACTCATTGCCGCCGCTTATGCCGTTTAGCGCCACATTATTTTCCACGCTGGCCGTGTTGGTGTTGCTTAATTTAAAAGTCGTAATGCTCTGGCATTCCACTCCCCCGCTCGCGCAAATGGGGCTTACTAAATTTTGGGTCCTTTGGCCTGCCGAAAGTTCGGTCTGATTAAAATACAAATCCGCGGCCAATTGGTTAAAGGTGTTGTTCATTTCCACGATTTCGGAATTTACCAAGTTCACATTAGCCACGGTTAAGACATTGGCAAAAACATTCACCTCGCCCGCGACTGTGTCTGAATCCAAAATATCGCCGCCTGATTCAATGTCATTTAAGCCCGTAACAGCCGTGGAGGTGCTTATAGTCTTTATATCAATATCATTCATATTGATAATTTCCAAAGTGCTACTGCTGGTAGTGGTGCTTTGGCCGTTTTCCAAATTAAGTCCCAGCGAGCCGGAAAGCGACTCCGGACTGGTGCTGGCGGTAGAGTCCGGCGTGGTGCTGGAAGATCCTCCACCCCCTCCGCCCAAAGTTTCCGGAGTGGTAGAAGCGGTTGATTCAGGCGTGGTGGACGCGGTAGATTCGGGGGTTGTCGATGCCGCTGATTCAGGCGTGCTTGTCCCGAGCGAAGTCGAGGAGGTGGTTGCTTCCGGTTCCGGAGAAGTCGGTAGTACAGCCGGCGTGCTGGTGGAATAAATAACTTCGGTGGTAACTTCCACGCCGCCTGTGGCTCCTGCTTCCACGCTCTGGTAAGTCTGGCTTTCAGCCGCGGTCTCTTCGGTAATAGTAGTAGTCTGCTCTTCGGCGAAAGCCGCAAAAGGCTGGGCAAGCATAAAGACCAGCATCAGCGATGCCGCTAAACGAAAAATTTTTCTGGATGGATTAAACATATGACATTCCCTTGATGGTCATCTTCCGGCATCAATCTCGCTATTTCAAGCCATTGATGATGTCAAAAAATATTTTTGGTTGGAATCGTGCCGGAAGATGACCATCAAACAAAATAATATCTGGTATCTGTCCTAAAACCTAGTATCTACCGAGGATATTAACTATACATTAAACCGCGGTATCTTTTCAAGGGCTGAAACCTAAACCCATTTTTAGCCGTAATACTCTTTAGAGGCCAAATATGGACCTGGGTTTTGTGTACCGGACACCCCCCTTTCGGGAGATGTCCGGTACTGGCCATATTTAGATAAAAGATAAATTCTTTATCTAAACATTAAGTCGGCTTAACGAGTGACTGTCAGCATCAAAGTGTTGAGGTTCTGGAGCAAGCTGTTAACGCCGCCGGCTACGCCAGAGACGATATCGCCTTCCCCAACATCACCAAACGTACTTCCCAATGCATTTCCGCCGGTGTTGGAATCAGAGGTCTGGGTGTTGGTAGCATTTACCTTGCTCTTATTTTCAACAGTAACATCGTCTACGCTGGTATCCTCATAAAGATTTACAGCGTCGCGATCACCGGTTTGATCCAATTCTGGACCAGAGGATTCGGAACCAACCGTGGTTGGAGCGTTTACATCAACATCAGCCTTGTTGACCGTGTTGGATACAGTGGAACCGCAAGTAGCATTGCCGCTTGTGATGTTGGTCTTCTTGACATCACCAAACACGCTGCTAATCGTGTTGTCGCCGGAATTGCAGGTGGAAGTTACGGTGTTGGTCAGGGTCGCCTTCTGTTTTGTGGTAACAGAAGTCGTGCTGGTGCGGGTTTTAACACGAGTGTTTGTTGCGCCTCGATCGCCCCACTGGGTGTCAACAAGAGCCAAGGCCGGAGTAGCTACGGCAAAAGACATAGCCGCCACGCCCAAAGACATTAAAATTCTTTTCATATATATTAGTTTGATTTCTGAACTCAGACAATTTTGTCTGAGTTCACTCCGACTTTTTACGCCGGAGTATTTATAATTCTTGTTTAATTAATTTGGTTCGACCTTTATTGGCTCTAAGACCCCGGAAGGTAATTAGCCTCCAGGAGCGGTTAAAAAACAAGAGCCCATCTTCATAAACAAAAGCTTTCGCTTTTATTAAGCAAAGATGGGCGCACGTAGTCCCGCGGCTCACTTGGTCCGCAACATATTCAATTGTATCAGCTGAAAATTTTTAAGACTTCTTTTCCATAGGCTCCTTTTGGGGGTATAAAAACCCCACAACCTTAAACCCGCTATTCTCCTGCGCCTGTCCGGAAGGGCTTTGCTGGAAGGAAATCGGCTCCTGGCCAAAAGCCGGAGAATGCGCCTGGGAGGTTTCAGTCCTGTAAAATTCCGCCATCTCCCCGCCCACCGACCCCGGATCCGAAGTTTTTAGGTTCGTCAGAATCTGCTGCTGCACGGTTACGGTGACTATCGCCTGGCACCAGGGACAGCGGAGGTTAAACTGCGCCGC
>JBBTRN010000059.1:0-25112 GCA_038065175.1 Patescibacteria group bacterium
GGCTCGTTGGCAAATTCACTTTCCCCTTTTAGGAAAGAATTGGCCAGCGGCTGGCTACCAAAATCCAAAAATTTTTCCAAATTTTCGGACTTGCAAATTCGGCATTGGGTTTTGTGTGTATACATAGTCAGGAAAGTTTTGATTTTAAAAAACGATAGGCGCGGCCGCCCAGCTTGCGCGTAAAGCTGTAGGTCCACTGAAACGGCAGCAGCGATTTAAGCAGCGGATTTGGCCTGTCCTGCTTAAAAGCCGTGGGCGGGATAAATTTTTCATCATTGTTCAAAGAGTTAAAGTCATAAAATTGGGGCGTTTCCATTCCCGAATTAATTTTATATGCTGGGTGGCCTTCTTTGGATTTTCCGCTTTCAATAAATTTTTTATTAAAAAACTCGTCGTTGGCTTCCGAAGACTTTCCGCCCATTTTTGAAACGCTGGAAATATTCTGCCAGCCGGCATTTTTTTGCGGCGCGACATAGTTAATTACTCCATGACAATTTGCTTGGATAACTTCAAATCCCAAATTTTCCATGCGCGCGCGGTAGTCCCCATCTTCCTGGCCAGTGCCGGGCAGCCGCTCTTCAAACCAGCCTACTTTTTTTACAATATCTTTGGAAATAACAAAATGCGACCAGCTACGATTGATAATAAAAAAGTCGGGATTTGTAGCTAAGGCTCTTTCCAACTCGCCCCTAAAAAGCAAGGTTATATTCAGGTCATCGTTCAATATCAGCATGCGCGGGGCAAATGACATCATTAAAAGCCAGTTAAAGCACCTGGCCAGCGGCTGATGTTTTTCGTAACTCAGGTAGCGGACATTGGGAAATTGGGTCAGAAAGGCCGTAACTTTTTTTAAGTAGCCGGCCTGTAGCGTCTGGTCAGGGTGGCCGTTTATTATGCAGACAATTTCCTTGTCCGGAAAAGCCGAAGTGAGCTGCCGAATAATTGGCATAAAAAAATCCTCGAACCGGGCAACGTAAGTTACCACGCCGATTGAATAATCTAATTTTTGACTGTTATTTTTTTCTAAATTGTCCATAAGTTAAAAATTATTCGAACGTGGATCTTGAACCCAAGCTTTTAAACTGAAACCTTTTTCATCCCTCTCGCTCAAAATCACGCGGGATTTTGCTGATTCTTCAAACTTCTGCTTTAAGGCCGGATCACATAGCGACCAGTCCAAATCTTCTGTTAAAGGTGAAATCCCCGCTTCGGCGGCCGGATTGTAATCTGCCGTAAAAAAATACTCAATCACGCTGTCCTCGGTAAAAAACATACCGTGGGCGAACCCTGGCGGCACCCAAATCCATTCGCCATAGTCGTCTTTGGCATGGTCGGGCATATCGTACAAAATAATTCTGCCAAAAGTCGGAGAGGCTTGGTGAATGTCCAAAATCATATCTACCATGTGTCCCCGTACCATGCGTACCAGCTTGCCCATGGGCGGCTGCCACTGAAAGTGCAAACCCTTAATGACGCCTTTGACCGCGTAGCTTTCGTTCATTTGGACGAACTCGTAAGATTTTAAAAAATCCAAAAGCGAAAGTTTAGACACATCACTTTTCCGGAACGTCTCCGTAAAGTAGCCTCGCTGGTCGGAAAATTTTCCGAAGCGGATGACTTTTACATCGGGGATGGTTAAATTTTTGACTTCTAAAATTTTCATAAAATTGAATATTGCAGAATTTACAAAGCTACGGCCCTTATTTTCCATTGGTCTTTCCCCAATAACAGTTGGCCTAACAATAAACTTTTAATCAGCCGGTAGGGCAAATTCGCCATGCCATAATCAAATTCCTTAATAATTTCCCAGGCGCTGGTATCGCCTATCCGGGCAGGGCGTTTGTTTAAAACTTCCCAGCCGGCTTGTTTAAAAATTCGGTCAATTGACGCGGAAGAAAAATAATGCAAATGCCCTACCGGCCTCACCATGCTCCATTTTGCTTTCATCATTCTTGCCTTAAATGAGTCCTTGTTGGGGAACCCCGCGTATATTAATCCGCCCTTATTTGTCCTCTGGCGGATTTTTTTTAGCATGCCAGACGGGTCGGTAACATGCTCCAAAACATCCTGCGCCACAATACAATCAAATTTAATGTCTGTCGGGAGGTCGTCTATGTCAGGGATCAATTTAGGCTCGTTTTTTGCCCTTGAAGGCTCAACGCCCCAGGCGGATTGGGCAAGACCAGAAAAATATTTTAGGATGTGTCCGGCGCCGGAGCCGATTTCTAAATAATTAAAACTTTTTCCTGCGGGAAAGTCCTTCAATATAGGCTTAACAAACTTGAGTAATTGCTCTTCCTTCAGTGCCCCGAATTTAGTCAGGGCCTGGGCATTAACCACAAATTCCGAATCCTGCTCATAAAGCTTAGTCAAATATTTCTGGTCCGGCAAGGGGTTGTGCCACCAGTGGCCGCAAGAAAGGCATTCCATAAGGGCGAGTGTGTCTTGGGCCTTCGGGTTAATGGTAGGCACGCGCAAAAGTTCTTTTGCTTCAGCCTTGCAAGCCGGGCACTGCTCGGCCTTTTCGAGAAAGTGGGGGTCGAGTGACTCAATATTCGAATTAGGAAAGCCAATGGGATTATCCATAAAAATTAAATTCTTTTAAAATAGCCTAAAAAAATCCGGCCATAAGCCTTAGCCAAATCTTCATCTTCTTTTTCAAAGAAGCCAAATGCCCAATAAAACAATAAATACAAAGCGAAACTTAAAGCCCCCAAAACCATAGTCAGGAGTAAATTCGTGGCAAACGGATAAATTACGAACCAACCCAAGGCAAAAATCAGGAAGGCTGCCAAAAACATTTTTCCGAACAATTTTGCGTAAAATAAAATAATTTCGCTGGCTTGGCTCGTAAAATACTTGCGCTCAATAAAATAGACAACCATTGGGATAGGCAAAGCGCCAAGTAAATACGCCAGCGCCGCGCCATTGAGCGAGTAGCGCGGAATAAGGATGAACATAAAAATGACATCTACGAGGGCTAAGAGCATTATGCTCAAGGCTAAAAATTTTAATTCTTTCAGGCCGCTTAAGAAAGATTGGATAAAATTCCCAAACGACAGCAAAAAATAAGTTAAAGCCAAAACCGGCATGGCCACGGCCGCCTGGTCGGCAAAATCTTGGTTTACCCAGAAGCTTATGAGCTTATAGCCGTAAAGCAGGACAACCACTGTAAGCCCGGCCGTAACCACAGAAATAATCCCCAGGCTCCGGCGGAAAATAGCCTTGATCCTGCCGCTACCTTCCTGCTCTTTGGAAGAGACTTCGGAAAAAATAGGAAAAAACATATGCGACAAGCTGAAGGAAGTTGAGGAAATTTTTTCCGGGATCATTTGCGCGGTGCTGTAGTAACCCACGGCTGTCGGGCCCCATATGACCCCGAGCACGAATTTATCCAGCTGGGCTAAAACATTAACCATATTATTCCTTATAAACAGCCAAAAACTTTGCTGGCCTATGGTTTTTAAAACTTTTTTTGAAAGGGCAGGGATAAATTTTAAATCCGGCGCTAAACGGTGCCAAACAAAATAAAAACACAAAAATAAAAAGGCGGCTGAAATCAGCTGAATTACCAACAATGATAAGATGCCATGGCCGGTCTTTAAAACCAGCACACTGCCCACACCCAAAAGGATACTATTGACGAAGCTAATTTTAGTTCCAATATCCTGGCGCTGAAGAGCGTAAGGGATTTGCGATATTGGCACAGTCAGCATCTTCATAAAAAATGTCGCTCCTAAAATAAAAAATGCCAGGCCGTAAGAGGAAATAAACCCCTCCGGGATGTTAAACCAAAAACGAAACTTCCCCTTCAGCAAGATCAAAAGCGCCATGGCAATAATTCCTAAAATTGCGTATAAAATTGTGGTAGTGCTGAAAATTACGGACAGCTCTCTACTGCTTTGGTGTTCACGATCTTCGGATATCAATTTTACAAATGTGTAGCTTAAGCCAAAATCGAGCAATCCAAAAAGCATAAGCACGCTGTTAAGCAGGGAATAAAAACCAAACCGAGCCGAACCCAGGCTCTTAATGATTATCGGCATAACCAAAAAAGCAAGGAGCAGGGGCCAAACAAACCCGATTAAAGAATATATACTATTTTTTACGGTACGGTGGGTTAAAGTCTCCGGCATATATACAGTTACCAATCCTTTACTTTACTGCGTGTTTTGGCTTTAATTTTTTGGTACGCTGCCACGGTTTTTTCTTCGAGCACAGGCGAAACCAGCCGTAAAATTTCGTGCCCCATAATTCGGTACTGCTTGCCTATTTTATTGGCCCGCAAAAGCCCTTTTTTTAGCATACGTTTAATAGTGCTGTTGCTAACTTTAAGCAAAGCTTGAGTTTCTTCCGTGGTGTAAACTTCGTTTGGCTTTATTTCAGACATACAAAATCCCTTTGGCTTCATGATAGCAAAGGGTTTTTTAGGTGTCAACAGGTGTCAGTATAGGCCAAACACAGATGCTATGTAAGTCAAATTCCTTCGCCTCCGCTAATACCCCGCGGCTTGCCCCGAGGTAGTTCATTTATTTTAACGCACCCTTTTGGCCATAACTTTTTGTTTAAGCCTTTCCAAAAAAGCCGATCTTTTTAAAGGCTTATAAAAAAACGCCAGGAATTTTCTTATTAAAAATTTTCTTGCAGCCGACCTGGCTGCCAACTTTTCATTGGCTTCTAAAATAGCTGCCCGAACAGGATTTATAGTCCTCCGTTTAGCCTCCCTTGGAGGCTGGTCAAAAATATTTTGTAAGAATTTCTCGAGTCCTTCATAAAGGAGCGCAAAGTCCACGCCCTCGGCAACAACCGGCTCATTTAATGTTTTTATATACAGTTCATCATCCTGGTCGAGCTCCATCACCCTCTTAGCCACCTCGTCGAAGCTCTTGTAAGCGTGGCAATTTATAAAACGCTGCTCATTGAATTCCTTTGCTATGTCCGGATTGCCCCAATAAATAGGTATAGTCCTGGCCACCAAAGAATTAATAAGCTTTTCAGTCGTGTAGCCGCTGCGGGAAGAATTTTCAAAAGCAATCGAGAATTTATGCTTAAGTTCAAAGCTGAGTTTACTTTCCACCGGGCCACCTATATTGTTCAAATGCGCGCCGCCCGCGTCTACGCGTTTATATTTTGACAGCAAATTAAACATTTTTTTCCGTTCCCCACTGGCTAAATAATTACTGTACACAAAACTGCAAAAAGCGGTTTTTTTAGCCAAATCCTGGGAAGTAAACAGCTTTGCCTTCGTAAAATCAGGATTGCCTCTAAGCCAGGGATCCTGAAGCAATGAAGCGGCCAACAATTGCTCCCTCTCGGTATAATATTGCGCCGTTAAATAAAGCGGCATTCGGAAATAACGGTCCTGGAAAGTAAGATAATCAAAACCAATGGCATAGTCACAGAGATTAAAGTTGGGTGAAATATTTTCGCCAATACATAAAATCCGAACGCAGTCGTACTTTAAGTAGTCGTAACTGGCGTCATTACAAATGACATAGTCAGGGTCTTCGGTAAGTTCAACGTCGTAATATTTTTTTAAGATATTTAAAAAGAAACTCCCCAAGTAAAACTTATTGCCCAAATTGGGATCGCAAATTTTTAGTCGGATTTTTTTCATGGCAGTAGCCTAATTATTGGATGTTAACAATTATTTGGCTTAGATATTCAGGATCCGTGCATTCCTCGGGGTTCCGCTCATTTATTTCGTTTAAATACTTGTATTTAAGCTTGGTTTGAATAGCCTCATTTCTAAGATACATTTCGTATTCCATGTCCAAATGGCCAACATCAATCACCCGGTATCCGGCCCTGAAAAGATCATAACCCAAAACTTTAGCGGCCGGCCCCAAAGCCAATAACATCAGTTTGTCACGGCTAAACTTAGAAGCCTCATTAAAAATTTCAGAGAGCTTGGCATAAGCATTTTCCGCAGGACCGAGAATGCGGCTCACAGAAGCGGTATTTTTAAACATATCATTTCCCACACCCACCCGGCTTTTTGAGCCTTCGATTAACACCACTTGCTGGCCGCGCCAAATCGAAAATAATTTACGGAAAACTTCGCCGCTGTTTTCCCGCTGACTCGCTTTATAGGCTAAATACGGCCGGGTCATAAAAGTATTACCGTAAACCTGTCCGGACGAAAGCAGAGCCAACCACTCGTGCCGGTACCTCAGCTGATGATGTAGAGCAAAACGTAAAGCAAACCAAGCGAGATTCTCGAGCTTGCCAAACAGGTCAGGTAAACAAACTAAGAGTCCCTTGGGGTTTTGTCCAATAATTTCTTTTAGCCTCCGGGCAAGCGCCGGGTCCGCTTTTTGGAAACCCAAATCCGTACCCTGCATAATCGACATCTCGCCGTCGCCATAGCGGATTACAGACAAATTATTTTTAATGATCAAATCCAAGGTATCATTGACAGACAGAACCTTTGGCGCGTCCTTATTTCCAAGCACGTGCATTCTAAACCAATAAGCTATATATGCTACATAAGGACCAAGGGTCCAACGTACCCTGTTGGGCGTATGTTCGCGTATCTTCTGTATTATGGTCCTCATATGTTCTTTAGTATTTCCTCTTTCTTTTTCCCGTAATTTTTCTCAATACTTTCTAAATCAATCCCCTGCTCCAATTCATACAGCCTAGTGTACGCCATAACCCGGTAAAAAATATAATTGAGCATAATTAACAGACCTAAGCGCCCGTTTCGAAAGCCCTGCTTGCCAAAAATCCAAATATAGGCGAACATTGCTCTTAAAAGTCTCCAAACGCTGAACTTTTGCCCGTTCTGGAATTTCTCTTGCGCCTCCTGCTCCGCATAGCGCATGTGGTTGCGCACAAACTTTTCCTGGTTGTAAGTGCTAAAATGCCTTAAGGCAAATTCTTCTCGGTCGGGCAATTTTAGAAGCTGTTCGGGCGCACCCAAAAACTGGCCAATGCCGTGAATGTGGTTTTTAGAAAAATCTACAAAATCTTTGTGAAAAAAGAAAGGGGCGTAGCCTTGCAAAGCATAATTTTTGGTATTGCCCCAAAGATAGGTATAAAGCGGAATAAAAACTTGCTTAAACTTTTCTTGATGAGAAATTTCCACGAGTTTGTCAAGCAAAGCTTTAGGCGCAATATTGTCCGCGTAGCCCCAATATATCCAGTCAGTGTCCAGGAAAGTTTTTATAAACTCAAAATTTTCCCCGGTTTCAACGTTTATTTTAGCGCTTTTTGGCCTAATAAAAAAAGTAGCGCCGGCCGCCTCGGCTATTTCTTTGGTGCGGTCTGTACTGCCGCCGTCCATAAGACAAATCCGCCCGTACTTGCTGAAATTCCTAAGGATATAAGGGATCCTCTTCTCTTCGTTGTATGTAAAAATTATAAAAGTAATATTGGTCATGAAGGATCTAATATCGTTACGAAAGCAAGTTTCTTAAGCATCAGGACTTACGGGTTTGAGCCAAGTTCTATCTGCCCGCCAGAGCCTAATCAAGATTAGTTAATGAGTAACAGTGCTTTAATCTAACTATTGTTACTTATCTAAGACTTGATGACAGGCCTAGGCAGGCGGGGGCAAAATGCAAGGATTTTTAGAGCCGTAGTCGGACTACGGCGAAAAAAACCGCAGCATTTTAACAACGAAATTGGCCAAATCCCGTAAATCCTGTTAAAACAATTTATTTTTCCAAGTATCGGGCGTGCGTTCACTAATGATTTCTAAAGGGACGTGGTAGGTAAAGGGCCGAACCCCGCGTTTTTTTATCCACTCAATCATTTCCATTAAACCCTGTTCAATTGTGTAATTGGTTTTATACCCAAGCAAACGACGGGCTTTGTCCGCGCTACAAGTGGCATATTTTACTTCCATGGGACGGCTGTTCACGTAAACCGGCTCGAGCGGTTTAAAATCAAGCAACTTTGCAATGCGACCGGTTAAATCATTTACAGTAATATATTCTTCATCCGGGCCAACGTTAATAATTTCTCCCACGACTTGGGGTTCAAAAGCCATTTTAACCAAAGAACCCACCACATCGGAAACAAAAGAAAACGCCCTTTTCTGAAGTCCGTCACCATAAATAATCGGCTGGCGGCCCTGCAGCATCAGGTTAATCATTATAGATGCGACATTTCTGTAAGGGTCGTCGTATTTCTGCCTCGGGCCAATAATATTATGCGGCACGGCTATTACGTACTCTATGTTGCCGTGGGCTTCGCAAATATTTTTTACCACCAACTCCGAAGCGTACTTGGCAATACCATAAGGGTCATGGGGAGTAGCGGGCAAATCTTCGGTAAAAGGAATTTGTTCCTGGTTGCCGTAGCGCGCCATACTGGAACAAAATACTACCCTTCTTACTTTATTCATAACTGCCGCGGTTAAGGTGCCGACCGTGGAATTGTAAGTGTGCTCGGTAACAATGTTCGGAGAAAAAACAGAAAGCCCTTCGTGCGGTGCGGCCGCGCACAAATAAGCCACATCCACTCCCTTCATGAGCGGTTCCAGTTTTTTATAATCGCGCGCGTCAAGTTTATGAAAGTCAACCTTTTTGGAGACATTGTCTTCGTAGCCGCCGAATAAGTTGTCTACCCCGACAACGTTGTGTCCGAGTTTAATCAGCTCATCTGCCAAGTGGCTTCCTAAAAATCCCGCGACACCGGTAATAAAAATTTTTGCCATATTACATTCTCAAGATTAGGGCTTTCGCGTTTGGCCAGGTTCGAAGCAAAATACGAGGATATTTGAAGCCGTAGTGGAGCTACGGCGACAGATACCACAGTATTTTAACAAAGAAACTGACCAAACCTTTAGGCGCAGCCGTTTTGGGTCTGGGCTTTGCCCAGACTTATAAAACGGCAAGCGCGAAAACCCTAAAAATTATATTTACCCAATAAATATTTTAACATAATCCCCAAAACGTGGAAACCATAGCTGATGGGCTTGACATGGCTAATTTCGTCCGCATAGGTAGTTGGAATTGGCAATTCTACCACCCGTAATCCTTTTTTCGCGCCCACAAACAGCATTTCCCCGTCAAAATGAAAAGTATTGGAAAGTTTTAAATAGGGAATCGTCTGCAAGGTTCTTAAAGAATACAGCATATAACCGGAATGGTATTCGGAAAAATGTAAACCATAAGTCCAATTCTCCAGAGTACTTAAAAAAATATTGGCAAAAAATTTGTATAGAGGCATGCCACCTTTAAGCGCTGATTTTTTATCTATCATTCTCGAACCTTGGACAATCTCTGCCTGCCCGTCCTCCAGCGGCTTTAATAAATCCGACATTATTTCCGGCGGATACTGGCCGTCTGCGTGGAGCAAGACTACTATTTCTGCCCCCTCCCCGAGAGCCTTAGTAAAACCGTCTTTCTGGGCCCGGGCATATCCCTCATTTTTTATTTTGTTCAAAACTTGTATATTCGGCCAGCGATTTTGGATTTCTTGGATTTTTTCGGCTGTTTTGTCCGTACTGCCGTCATTTACTATAATCACGTTTGGGTTTTTCTGCCAAATCTCCGACGGGATGCGCTCAAAAACCGAAGTAATTTTTAAAGCGGCATTATAGGCTGGCATAACAATAAAAAGTTTTTTTTGCATATAAGTGATAATCAAGCCTTAGGCGGAAATTCGATCTGTCTATTAAAAATTAAAAACATAGAATCACCTAAATTAAATGGAATAGTAATTTTTTTAAAAAACTTAGGGGTTGGCAATTTAATATATTCAGGCAAATAACCGTTAATGCGCGTAAGCAAAAAATCTAAAGCTAGGTACCATTTAGCCCGGCCCTCATAAATGCTTTTAAGCCCCGCTTTGCTTGCGGCTAATTTCATAGTTTCAACGGTAAAATACCCAATATGCGCCACGCGCAAATGCCACCACTTTTCGCCCAAAATTTTGGCAAGCACCGCGCCAATATCCGGGGTTGCAACCACAATAATCCCGTCCGGGCTTAATGCTTTTGCCGCGTCCTTTAGGAGTCCGACTGGGTCAGGTACGTGTTCGATTACATCGATTAAAGTAATAACATCAAATAATTCGTTAATCTTAGGGTGCGGAAATGTCCCTAAAAAAACCGACAAATTGCGCTCTTGGGCTTTTTGCCAAAGCCACCTGGAAGGTTCAACGCCAGTGGCACTAAACCCCTTCTCTAAAGCCTGCTCAACTAAAATTCCACTGCCAGCGCCAATATCCAATAATTTTTTTCCCTTAGCGTGTTTGGATAAAACCTCGAGCATTTTCTTGGCTTGCAGAGCCCGCCCATTCCTTGTAGCTTCGTAGGAAGGGTCCTCCAAATCCTCATAATAATTTAACACATCCGTTAAATTTGAGCACTGGATAAACCCGCAAGTCTTGCATTTAACCAACTCACCGGTCACGCCGTAATTAACATCGGTAATGGCAAAATCCCGGGCGCTAATTCCTGAGCTGATATTCGAAGGTTTATACGGCTCTAATTGTCCGCTTCCGCAAATCCAGCAGGCTGATTTTTGTTCTTGCATAGTTAATTGTTTTAAATTTGTAAATCTTAAAGCTTACGCATCGAACCAAGTTCGACAAGAGCCTCTAGCTTTACCTGTCCTAAAACGGCTATCTAGTTAATCCTGTTTGTAAATCCAATACAAAATTCTTTCCGTCATCGTAAATAATTTTTTTAATAGTCCCCAGCTCTTTTAAGTTATCCTGAAAATCAAAACTGCCTAAAGTCTCGCCTTTTAGCAAGGGATTCACGTGGGGTAAAAGCATTGTGCCGGCATTCGCACGGTGAAAGTTTGCTTCGTTGCCGTAGGAATAAGCTACGTATCTGACATTCTGCTCAAGCAAATAGCTGGCCAAAGCTTCACTGCCCTGCCCATAAGGCATACCCGGGGGCGGGCTGGTTATACCGGGTGAATCTATAATATAAACCGGATTGCGGTTAAAATCAAAAAGAAAATTCCTATCCAGGCGCGCTAAAATCAATTCGCCCCTAGGCACAGCCTCTTGCAAAGCGCGGTACTGTTTTAACTCTAAAGCAGGCATAAGATCCGAACTCATTAACCCAAATTTTAAATTGCCTTTGTCTATATTAACCGCGGCTTTGGCGCTTTGAAAAATTACTATATCCTTCTCCACATAAACCCCAAACAGAACTCCCATACAAACTAAACCCAATAGAGCGCTGGGAAAAGGAACTTTTGGACTTATGGACAAATCACCTTTTTCCAAAAGTAAAATTAAAGCGAATAAAACCGCAGGCAGTAAAAATGAAAAACTATAATAATATAAAGAATAGCCGCCGCTACCGTAAATCAAGCCTAAAATCCCGATTAAAGCCATTAAAAGCGCGGTCAAGGCCGCATTCTTGTTTTTGCCAGACTCGGAAAAAAGCCAAACTAAAACCACAGCCACGAAGGGCAAAAACATTCCTAAGCCATTTATAACCTCGGAAGCCAAGCGATACAGGCTATATAAATTAATTTCCAAATAGTGACTGCTAAGCGCGCTGTTTACAAAAACAGCATAGCCTTTGCCTAAAAAAGGGTAGAACAAAGTGCCGGAAGATTTATAACTGCTAAGCATCCAGGGCAAAAGCAAAAGTAAGATAAGTACGCTGGCCTGGACAAAATCTTTAAAAACCGGGAAGCGGCCTTGTCCTGACTTGATTTCCCAAAAAAAATACGAGAGGTAAAGAACCGCAACAGGCAAAACTAAATTTGATTTTAAAGCGCAGGCTCCGGCGCAAAGCAAAGCCAAAACCAAAAGCCGGCCGGTTTTATTGGGCCAAAATTCCCCTGCCCTGGGCATAAAACGCAGTATTGCCAAAACCACTGCAGCGGCAGTAAAAAAGCTGGTGATATTTACGGTGGGAGAAGGGATAATCGCCGCTAAAAAAACTATTAATAAACTAAAGCCTATAGGAAGTTTTCGGTCTTTAGTTAGGCCGTATAAAACCAAAAGAAAAATAATAAAACCCAGACCGTTGTCCATTAAGTGCAAATTTTTTATTTCCCCGGCCGCTAAAATAAAAGTACCTAAAAAATATTGGCCGCCCAAAGACGACAGCATCCGGCGTTCAGAAAACGGGTCCTGACCCATTGAGCCTGTCTCCAACATTTTAACCGGAAATACCAGGTAAGCGTGCTGGTCGTCTATGGGGCTAAAATTAAAAAACGCGGTTGAAAACCCGTAGCGGACAACCACTACAAGCAAAATCAAAGCTAAAAGACCGGTTAAAACTTTTCGGTTTTTAAAGTTTGCCCTAAAATTCGCAAAACTGTCCCTAATTACTCCCCAATTTACTGCTAGGGAGAAAATTTTAAAACCTAAGCCTACTGCTAAAAAAATAATTAGGGAGCTTTTTGAAACCAGCTGAAAATAATTCAGGACGCCGCCGGCTGCTACTAAAAAAGCAAGACCCAAACTCCCCTGCCAGCCTAAATCTATTTTTTTTGAAAATCCGCAAAGCCGCAATATTAAATAGCCCCAGCCGAATATTGCCACAAGAACCAATCCTCCCCAAAAAAACGCGGTTAAATATGTGCTCATTTAAATTCTTTTCTTTTTCTTGTGTTTGCCACTCAAAAAATATTCTTCACTAAAACCGCTGGCCTTAAGTAAACCCCGATTTATCCGCCGCATGGACTTAAGCAGTTCGACTTGGATTTTTTTTGATTCAGCTAACTGGATAATTGCGTTTACGTCTTTAGGAAAGCAGCTACCTCCGTAGCCGCGGTAACCGCCGTGAATAACATCTAAATGCGAATCGCCAATGCGCGCGTCTTTTGCCGCGGCTTCCCTTACTTTATTATAATCAATTCCGCTTTTTTGGCAGATGCCGTAAAATTCGTTGCCGAACACCACTTTAAGCGCTAAAAATGTATTGGCCATATATTTGACCATTTCCGCTTCGTTAGCCGGCATTATCTTTGCGTAACCCGCTTTGGGCAAAAGCCCTAAAACCTGCTTGCCCACTTTTTGGCTCTTTTTAGTAACGCCAATTAGCTGCCTTTCGGGGTGGATTAAATCTTGGTAAGCGAAATTTTCGCGCAAAAATTCCGGGTTAAAAACCAGGCTGTGCTGGGGAAATTTTTCTTGGAGCCTTTCTGTCTCACCAGGCAAGATTGAAGATTTTATCACCACAATTTTTTCGCCTTCCAAAATTTTTAACGCGTCTTCCACGGCGGAAATATCAAATCCCCGGCCTGGCTTATAGGGCGTAGGCACGCATACAAATACCACATCCGCTTGGTTGACTTTAGAGACGGTTCCCAAACCTTTAAATTTGTCGTATAAAAATAGCTTGACCCGCTGTTTTTTAAAATATTTGGCAAGTGCCCCTCCCACAAACCCGACTCCAATTATTCCAATTTCATTGTTCATAATTTTGCCCATACCACTTGAGAGTCTTTATTAAACCTTGTTTAAAATTCATTTTTGATACAAAACCGAATTCTCTTTTCGCCCGGCTAACATCAAGCTTGCGGCGGAGCTGGCCGTCGGGCTTGGTTTTGTCCCAGATAATTTTTCCCTTAAAGCCGGTTAGCCTGGAGATCTGGGCTACTAAATCTTTAATTTTTATCTCAAAGCTGCTGCCTAAATTTACCGGGTCTGCTTTGTTATAATTTTTTGCTGCCATGACTATCCCCCTAGCCGCGTCATCCACAAATAAAAATTCGCGGCTGGCTTTGCCCGAACCCCACACTACGATTTGCTGATGGTGGTATTGCCTAGCTTCAATAAACTTTTTAATTAAGGCCGGAATAACATGGGAAGACTTGGGGTCAAAATTGTCTCCCGGGCCATACAAATTTACCGGCAAAAGATAAATGCCGTTAAAGCCGTATTCGCGGCGGTAAGCTTTCAGCATTTCCAGCAAGACTAATTTAGCTAGCCCGTAAGGCGCGTTAGTTTCTTCCGGGTAGCCTTGCCATAAATCGTCTTCGCGGAATGGTATGTGAGGCGGGACTTTTGGGTAAGCGCAAACAGTGCCAACCTGTACGAATTTTTTTACCCCTGCTTTTCGCGCGGCTTCTATTAAATTAATGCCCATAACCGCGTTGTCGTAAAAAAGTTGGCCCGGGTGTTTAAGGTTATAGCCAATCCCCCCGACATTGGCAGCCAAATGGATAACCAAGTCTTTGCCTTTTACAGCTTTAGCGCAATTTTTAGGTTGCCTGAAATCTAATTCCTTAAAACGCGGGCGGGCGATGTTCTTAAGTATGGCGCCGGCTTTCAGCAATTCTTGATAAACCCTCTCTCCCAAAAACCCATGCCCGCCTGTGAGTAAAATTTTAGATTTTTTTAAATTCATCATGGAGCCCCACGGGCAAGCCCGTGGTGCCATCCATACCCGCCTTCGCTGAAGTCAACGGCTGGGTTATCAGCCTCACCTCTTTCCCAATCAGCCGAAGCAAGATATGGATGTTTTAATTATTAAAGCCAGCTCGTACCGCACTTCTCTCACGGGCAAGCCCGTGGTGTTTGGCGGAGGCTGATAAACAAATTATAGCATAAAGCCAAAACTGGTTATTCTTTACGCGCGGCATCACACATTCACAATATTCCAATGCGATGGATAATAATCATTCATAGTAATATTTACATTCATATGGTAGCGGCTGGGGGCAAAAACTTTTTGCCCCGGTTTTTGCCCAAGCCAAGCGCCCCACCAGCTAAAGGTGCTGTTGCCAATAATGTGGTGCTTGCACGCGGACATCAGCCGCAAATCTTCAATATGTTTTTCCTCACCGTTATGACTTACAAACACGGCGGGATAATTTAACTTCAAATTATCTTCCGCCCAATTTATGTCATCCGAAAAAATATAAAAAAAAGGATTGTCAATAAGTTTAGCCAGCTGGTCAATAGAATCATAATAATATTCAAGGGGCAGAACGCCGTGGTGCGCGGCTATTTTTGTGGCATTGTCGCCATGGCGGATATGTATGGCCGCGGAATTTGCCGATGTAATTTGCTCCAGCATTTTCCGGTTAGCCTCGTCAGGCTCATGTTTGAAAGTAAAATCTTTTCTAATAATATCTTCAATATCCAAAAAATATTTTTCTGTCTGCCAAAATCCGTCAAAGTAGGCTTTGGGCTTTAGCTTGGTTTTAAAAAGCCGGGCATTAAAAGCAAAATTTTGCCCGGGATTTTCCAGAATGTAGGATTTGGCCGAATAAGGAAAAAAAGCGCTGATGCGGCGCAAAAATTTACTTAACAAATTTTGCCCTAAATACTTCTGAAACGGCTTTAACTCCTGTTTTGTGGCTAATTGGACTTGGGTATTAAAATTACCTAAAGCGTAAGTCCTTTGAGCCCATTTAGAATTTTGCTTGTTATAAAAACCCAAATCAAACTTTAATTCACGGCCGTGCAAAATAGACATACTGCGGCCAAAGGCGTACTGGAACATCTGGTTGCCTAAGCCGCCCAAGAGGCGGACAATTATTGCGTCTTGGCTTTTTGGTTGATTTGCTGGTTTATCCATTGGTAAGTTTTTGTTAAGCCGTCCTTAAGCGGCAAAGACGGAGCCCAGTTTAGCTTTTGTTTAATAAGAGTGTTGTCAGAATTGCGCCCGCGCACGCCTAACGGGCCGTTAATATGTTTAATAGATAACTTTTTATTGCCAATTTCCATGGCCATTTTTGCCAGCTGATTAATGGTCACCATTTCTTCGGAACCAATATTGACAGAGCCTGGAATTTCGCTTTCCATAAGCCTCCTTACCCCTTCCAAACATTCGTCAATGTACAAAAATGAACGGGTTTGCTCGCCGTCGCCCCAAATTTCTATTTCTCCGTTGTTCAGGGCTACCGCCACTTTGCGGCAAATGGCAGCCGGTGCTTTTTCTTTGCCCCCTTGGTAAGTGCCTTCCGGACCAAAAATATTATGGAAGCGCGCGATGCGCACCTGCATTTTATAATTCCTCATGTAAGATAAATACAGCCGCTCGGAAAACAATTTTTCCCACCCGTATTCGCTGTCCGGCTGGGCCGGGTAAGCCGAAGCTTCGCCGCATTTCGAGTTATTCGGGTCAGTTTGATTGTACTCCGGATAAATGCACGCTGAAGAAGAATAGAAAATCTTCCCGATACCCGCTTTCTGCCCGTAGTTAAGTGCGTTTAAATTAATGCTGGCGGAATTATGCATAACATCCGCGTCGTGTTCTCCGGTAAAAATATAGCCGGCTCCGCCCATGTCCGCGGCAAGCTGGTACACTTCGTCAAAAGCACGGCCTGCCCCGAGCGAAGCCGAGGGGTCCAAAATTTTCTTCCAAGATTCATCTTCGCGCAAATCCGCAATAACAAAATCATCAGCCGCGGACTTGCTGAATTCCGGATATTTTAAATCCGCTCCCCTAACCAAAAAGCCTTCGCTTTTTAGGCGCCTAACCAAATGGCTTCCTATAAACCCCCCAGCGCCGCAAACAAGGGCTGTTTTTTGCTGTGGTTGATCCATATAAGTGATAGAGAATAATCGTATTTTAGCTATTAGACCTGTTGTTAAATAATTTTTCGCCCAAAATATGCTCTTTCGCCAAAACCTTGCTAAAATTTTTTCCGCTTAACTTAGGTTAAACATCAAAAATTTTAGACTACAGTTTTGTCGGAAATATCATATTTTGCATCAAAAAATTATTAAGCAACAAGTCTATTATTTAATAGGCAAAACAATCATCTCTTCTGTGGTCATTGCGAGGAGTGTCCGCCGGAGGCGGATCTGCCTCAGGCACGACATCCGACGAAGCAATCTATAAAAATTGCTTAGATTGCCACGCCTTTCATCTGATTCAAGGCTCGCAATGACACTCTACTCGCTATGAGTTAATAATATTGCTATTTTAACATCTGGTATTTATATCTCAAAATCTAAAATCATGGGCAAATGGTCAGACACCTCGTTATAGGGAACCTGGAAATCCTTGACTACGATAATTTTATCAACAAAACAAAAATCCGCGAAATACTGCTTATTGCCAAAACGTTCCCAGGAAATGTTATTGCGCGTATTTTTTATACCGTATTCGCTTATTAAATTGCGGGCTTCGGCGCTTAAAATTTCAACGCTCCGGGTTTCGGGCATAAGGTTAAAATCGCCGCACAAAATTTTTGGCGCGCCTTTCAGGCTGGCCCATATTCCGGCAAGCTTTTCCGACTGGCTAACGCGCTCTTTGGTATCTAATTTGCTACCGGGTAAAGCCAAGCCATGAAAATTTATCACAGCCAAAGACTTGCCTGTGCTCAATAGCAAATTTACGATTTGGGCCTTTACATCTTTGTCCACATTTTCACCCCCATCACCTACAACTTCGCCTTTCGCACTTAAAATTTTGTGCTCTTTCCGCGCAAAAACCGCTAAGCCATGGCTTACTGGCGCATTAACCTTTCCCTCAAAATCAAAGCCGCGGCTACGGGGTTCAAAAACCCCTGCAAACCCCTCTAGCAAATCGAAAAGTTCCTTAAACAGAAACATCCTGGCTCCGGAACTCGTTTCCGGCGCACCCGGTGAAGATGAAAAAACCTCCTGAAAACAAAAAATGTCCGTTAAGGCAGACTGTTCTTTAATGTAGGACATGAGGGGCTTATAAAGCATCCCGCCCCAAAGATTTAAGCTTACCAGGCGCATTATTTTAAATGGGACTGTTGCCGAATGGACTTTTTGATGCAAAATGATATGGTTTGAGTAAAATTTCTAAAACAAATTTTCCTGCCTGCCGGCAGGCAGGGATGTTTACCTGAAAGGTAAGCGGTCCGCCTTAGGCGGATTAGGAATTTTGCCAAAGCAGATCGTTTTGGGCAAAAATGTCATTCGGCAACAGTCCCTAAATGTTCTGCCGGATCCAAACCCGCTTCCTTTAAGTCCGCTTCCAGCATTATTTTTACCAATTCCTTAAATTTTACTTTTGGCTCCCAGCCTAAGATTTTTTTTGCTTTGCCGTAGTCGCCCTTAAGCAAATTCACTTCCACCGGACGGTAGTACTTTGGATCCACTCCAATATATTTCCGCCAATCGCTCATATTGGCCAAACCAAAAGCTTGGTCTAAGAATTCTCGGATAGAATGGGTTTCTCCGGTTGCAATTACAAAATCATCCGGCTTATCTTGCTGCAGCATGAGCCACATGGCCTCCACGTACTCCGGCGCGTAGCCCCAATCCCTTTTGGCATCCAAATTACCCAAATAAATTTTAGCTTGCTTGCCCGCCAAAATCCCGGCAATGCCTGTTGTAATTTTACGCGTAACAAAAGTTTTGCCCCGCCTGGGAGATTCGTGGTTAAAAAGTATGCCATTGGCAATGAACATGCCGTAGCCTTCACGGTAAATTTTAGAAATGTGGTGCGCAAAAACCTTGGCGGCCGCGTAGGGGCTAACCGGATTAAACGGCGTGGTTTCGTTTTGCGGCGTCCCGAGCGCGTCGCCGAACATTTCGCTTGAACCCGCCTGGTAAATTTTAGTGTCCTCGCCGCTTTCCCGCACGGCATCCAAAAGGCGCAAAGTTCCGAGCGCGTCAATGTTGGCGGTATACTCCGGAATTTCAAAACTTACTTTTACATGGCTCTGCGCGCCCAAATTATAAATTTCGTTCGGTTTAACCGATTTGATTAATTGGTTTAAATTAGAAGCGTCAGACAAATCGCCGTAATGCAAAAATAACCGGCGATGCGACTCGTGCGGATCCTGGTAAATGGGTTCTATCCTTTCGGTATTAAAAATACTGGCTCTGCGCATAATTCCGTGGACCTCATAGCCCTTAGCCAATAAAAATTCAGCTAAATATGAACCGTCCTGGCCGGTGATCCCGGTAATGAATGCCTTTTTCATCACTTTTTACTTTATGGGACTGTTGCCAAATACCATTTTTGCTCAAAACGAACTGTTTTGGCACAATGGCCAAAAAAATTTATCCTCTTACCTTTCAGGTAAACATCAAAATTTATTTTGCCCATTCTGCTCAAACCATTTCATTTTGCATCAAAAAGCGTATTTGGCAACAGTCCCTTTATACTTTATACTTTATACTTATAGAAAGTACCATGAATTAACCTTTTAGTAAAGGCATTTTACTACATTTGATTATGAAAATTCTCTACATTATTACCCAGGCGGACGGCGGGGGCGCGCAAAAATACGTTTTAGCCCTGGCTAAACATTTTGGCGGCAGTATAGCAGCCGGAGATGAAGCACAGCAATTATTTACTGATGCGCGCGCGGCTGGCTTAAATGTTTACCCCCTGAAGCATTTAAAGCGCGAGATCCATCCCTGGCATGATTTTTGGGCAATATGGGAAATCCGCCAACTGATTAAGGCGGCAAAACCCGACATTGTGCATTTAAATTCTACCAAAGCTGGCGTGCTAGGCAGTTTTGCCACGATTGGCATAAAAACAAAAACCGTATTTACCGCCCACGGCTTTAGGTTTTTAGAACCGTTGCCTTTTGCTTTGAGGATGTTTTATCTTGCACTTGAAAAGATTGCTTCTTCCTATCGCGATTTTATTATTGCTGTATCGGATGCCGACAAACGCGCGGCATTGGAAAATAAAATTATTGATGGAGGCAAAATCCAGACTATCCATAAAGGCATTAGCAATATTGATTTTCTAACTCGGGAAGAAGCCAGGAAACAACTTGGTCTTCATGCCGATAAAAAAATTTATGGGACAATTGCGAACAATTATTTTACCAAAGGCCTGGACATCTTAGTGGCCACTGGACCTACTTATGGAAACTTGATTGCCGTCATCGGAAAAGTCTCAGCTGAAAAAAAATCCACCGACAACATCCGCTATCTTGGCTACAAGCCCAACGCATCGATTTACTGGAAAGCTTTTGATATAGCCATTTTCCCCTCCCGCAAAGAAGGTTTCCCCTTTGCTCTTCTGGAAGCCATGCAAGCGGGGTTGCCGATTATTGCCACTCAAGTGGGCGGTATACCCGAAGCTTTAGGTGATGCCGGGTTATTAGTCAAACCCGAAAATCCAACCAGACTGGCAGAAGCCATTGACAGCTTATTAAACAGCCCGGCGCTGGCCGAAGGCTTAGCGGCTAAAGCTAAACAGCGGAGCCAAGAATTCACCGAAGAAAAAATGTTCTCTGAAACCGAAAAAATTTACCTAAAATTATTACATACTTAAATATGTAATTATTAATAAAATTTTTTAAAGCCGGCTGTATTAATAAAATAATTTTGTTTAATTTTTCCAAGGAGGCTAATTATTTCAGTTTTTTGACGAATGATTTTATTATATTCCTCTGTATTTGCAGCCTTTTCCATACCAAATAGTTTATTGAAATAAATCCCATCTAAAAAACTGACGTAATGGGATTTGAATCTTTTCGGTCTTTTCCTTAACAATTCAATTAATTCAAGTATTTGTTTATTCTGTTCTCCTCCCGCGGTTTTCATATGTTTTGCTTCTAAAAAGAAAATTTGATTGTTCTTTTTTATTACTAAATCCAACTTTTTGCCTTGAGTGTTAGCTCCGATACTTTCACCAAAATGCTTTCTCAGACGCTCGTTTGAGAAATCCCCCTTACTTGAACATTTTGCAAAAACTGTGTTTGTATCATTAAATTCTTCTATATTTTTTACTTGCCTATAACCTTTCGCTTCCAAAATATCGGTTAATTTCTTTTCTCCAACATTTCCTTTTCTGGTTGCTGCTCTTTTATCAATTAATGCTTGTATCCATTCAATGGGGACAATGTCGTTTAAATCCCTTTTCTCTAAATATAAATGCGTAATTTTAATCAACAAATTTTTATCAAAAAGTACTTCCTCAAGGCTAGAGTCGCAAGCATTAATAAAACAGCCAAATTCAGAATTATTTGAATACTTTGGCATTAATTTATATAACTGCTGAAACAACTGATCAACAATTTTTGATGAATCTTTTTTCCCTTTTACTTCTTTTATAGCTATTAACGTATTTTTTATTTCTTTTGTAACTTCAGCATATTTTTTTATATGTTTGTGTTTTTCAACAAACATATAAGAACTGTCCAAAAAAATTTCTGGATTTTTCGAGCAATATTTAAGCAACTTAATATTATCAATCATAAGCTAGTTTAAAAGGAAGTAAATTAGGCTGTCTTATTTTCTTTTTTATTTTAGTAAAATACAAATAATTAACCAACTTATAGACAAAATCAAAGGAAATGCGCTTTCTGTCTTTGTCTCTATAATTAGTTAAAAATAGCGAGCAATAATCTTTGCGAAGCCTTTCTAAATTCTCATTAAACAACACCGCAAGCTCTTTCTGTTGCCTGATTGATATTGGTTGTTCAAATATTAAATAGATCATATGCCGCGAAGTAGGTTTACTAATTAAACACTGCACCCCATAATCTTTTATATTCTCTATGGCTATTTTACCTTTTTCACTTCCGCTATCTATAGCTTTTAAAAGCATAATATTAGATTGCAAAAGCTGCGCCATATCTTTTGAAACTGAAATATCTACTCTATCATCAATATGATTATGGGCTGCTGATAATTTAATATTACCTTTACTCTGCTCAATCATTTCTTCTGTTAACCGATAAACACCAAGTTCATTTTCTTGGTTTCGTATTTTACATACAAATTCACCGCCAATTTTCCATCCATATTTTTTTTCAAGTTTTATTTTTATTGTACTTTTGTCCGGATAAATATGTGTTAATATTTCAAAATTATTTTTAAAAAAATCAATTTTTTTCTTATAGTAAAAAGCGATAACATTATAAGTTGTATCGGCAAAAACCTGGTGTTTAAAATAATTCATTTCGATAATTTCAAATTTTGCAAAAAATACATCTCTTATACTTTGGGAATTTTCCGCTGACAAAAAATTAATTGGAACAATCACTATCCCCTCTTCACTGTTCATTATTGAAGCTAACGAAATTTGGTATAAATCCTCATACGAAAACTTGCTAAAATATTTTTCCTTTGCTTTTTCGTAAGCTTTATTAATATTTAAATATGGCGGGTTTGTCAAAACAAATTCATACGCTTTTGGCTCTAATAAACTGTCGTGTAAAAATACGGTTTTGTTGTCTACATAGGCTTTGTCTATATCAAATCCTTTTGTTTTTTTTGCCCCAAATTTTTTCGCCCATAAAATTAAATCTGCTCCGCCTGCGAAAGGGTCAGTAATGTTTTTGTCTTTTACCAATTTTTCAAGGCCACTTAAAATGTAGTTAGAATTGGTAGTAAAAAATTGTCCTAGCTGTTTTTTGTTTCTCATAAGGCTACATTTAATTACCCTATTTATATAGTATACTCTCGTTCACCTTTTGTCAAATAACGAATGTGGATAAGTCGGGATAAAGATAAAAAATTGATTTCTTTATTATTTTTGCCGAATTTATAACGCTGGTTGGGGCGGGGGGTTAATCAATTTTTCCAGCTCCGTCCAACGCGCGGGCTGAAATTTCTTAAACGCTTCTAGCAACTGCTCACCCTGCTCCTTTTGACCAAAATTCAAAAATACTTTATACAGCAAAGCGGCCGCGTTCAAATTTTTCGGACGCAGTTCCAAATTTTTTTTAGCCAAGCTAATTGATTTTTCCTGGTTATTTTGCTTTACATAAAAACTCACCAACCAGGTAAGGTCAATTTGTTCATTAGGCTTATAGCCTTCTGACAACAATTTTTCCGCCAACTTAACTGAATTTTCTTCCTGCCCGGCATCGTGGTAGACCAAAGCCAGCTGCCATTTCGTGTCCATATTTGTTGGGTCTAAATTTATCGCCTCCTCCACAAGCTTAACCGCCTCCCCCGCATACCCCTGGTATAAACGCAATTGGGCCAGCATTAGCCTGGCTTCTGTCCGTTTGGGGGCTAAATTTATCGCGTCCTGGGCATATTCGAAGGCTTCAGGGGAAATTGGCGTTTTATAAAAAACTGAATTGAATAAATATAAGCTAGACAATTTTTGAAGGACTATTGGGTCATTCGGGGCCTTTTCTAAAGTTTTGAGCTGGAAATCCATTGCGGCTTTTAACTGCTCGTCAACAAATTTAGGCGCAGATTTAGCCAAAGGCGACCTGACTAAAGATGTGGCAAAGTCCGTGAATTTTGCCCCGATTTCCGCAAAATCAAAAATAAACGGCAAGCTTGTAGCGGTTTTAAAATGATTAGCCGCAACTTTCGGATCAATAGAGGCATAAGCGTACCCATAATTAACATTTTTAGAAGCACGAGCCGGAAAATAATTCGTAACCACAACCAAATAAATCGCCATGACTAAACCCAAAGCAGAAGCGCTAAAAGTAAAGCCTTGGGGCAAAACATAATTTTGCGAACCCGCCAATATTTTAGGCACTTTAGCTTGCCCTAAATTGTTTTCAAAATGCAAAAAGCCCACAAAACCCAAAAACGCGTAAAACATTAAGCTCGCGGGGATGGTGTCGAACACAAAAATATTCTGGATTTGATAAGCAAGCGTGGCGGCTAAAAATCCGCAAAATTCAAACAGGGTCAAAAGCTCTTTTCTGTAAGCTCGCCATAAAATCCATACGATTGAAACTAATATGCCAAAGTAAGCGGCAAAACCTAAAATCCCCGTGGTCACCAAAATTTCGAGCAAAAAATTATGCGGCTTGTCGAACCAGCTCCTGTCATATTTGTACAATTCATTATCGTAATACTTATTTCCCACTAAATAATAATTTTCCGGCCCGGTTCCGAAAATAGGATAATCCTTAATACCTGTAAACGCAATGCGCCACTGAATAAGCCTGGAATTAGTATTGCTGTCCCTTAAATTGAACACGCGCCTTAACGTGGTGCCTTCGGGCAATTTCTCATGGAAGGTAAATAACAAAATTACAATTGCGGCAAAAACCGCCACAGCCATAGAGCCGTATATCCGCACTTTTTTAACCGGCGACAAAACCACATAAACTACAGCGCTAACAAACACCCCTAAAGCCAAGCCCACTACCGCGCCGCGGGTGCCGCTTTGGAAAATCCCAACAAGCTGAAGCAAAGCTAAAAAGCCGTAGAAAAATTTCTCGGATTTTGACTGCGACTGCGAAACAAAAAATACGGAAACAAACAGCGGGATTATTAAAAAGCTCGCGAAAAAAATTGGGTTGCCTAAAGTCGAAGACGCTCTTGTGGGCAAAGAAGGGTCCATTACTAAAATTGGCCCGCCCAGCATCCCGGAAATCCCGTTCAGGGTAATTAGCGCGGAAACCGCCAAAAGGGCTTTTAGAAAATTTTGCATATACCTGCCTCCAATTTGGCCGAGCAAAACCACATAAAAATACAATAATGCCAAATGAGCCAAATAATACGCGCCGCCCATGCGTTCAAAATTTCCCCAAAGGCTTTTGGTAACATTAACGCCTATTAAAGAGGAAACCACATTTATCAATAAAAATGCCAAAAGCAGTAAGTTTACCGGGTTCTTTAAACTCGGCCGGTAATTTTTGCGGCTTAAAACCAAATATACATAAAAAGGCATTGCCAGCTCCAGGCAAACCCTAAAGAAAAAAGCTTTAGTGGTAATAAACGGAAACAATAAATCCCTGCTCACTAAAGCCGTGGCCAATAACGATAAGACGGTAAAAAACCACAGGGCGTTTTTGGAAAATTTTTCAAAATTCATATTCTTATTATTTTTAAAAACCAAAACTTACTAAGATCGGGGTGAATGATAGTAAAGCAAAAAGCTGGCTTTGATGACCCTTATCGTCAAAAACCAAAATTTGATAATTTAGGTGCACGTAGGATCAATAAACATTAAACCGGCTAAAATAGCTGCTCCTAAAATAAAATATAATGGCAATCTAAAAACTTTAGATTTTATAAAAGGTAAATCTGATTGTTTCCGCTTGTCCAACCAAAACCCAACTAAAATCAAAATGATTAAATCTATAACAAAACCCAATACAAAGATTCCTGAAAAACCCTTATTCAAAATGGGTTGGCTTAAACTTTTTGGAAAAAGCTCATAAAGTAAAGGTCCGGGCCAACCAAGAACAAATGTTAAGATTGTCAACGAAATAGGTAAACAAAAATTCCAAAAAGCCAATGCTTTTACCGGAAAAAACAATAATGGTAATAATAACCAAACAAGCTTTTTATTTTGTGTCATAAATTTATTCTATTTTAATGTTTATATTTTGTTTATTTGTTTCCAATTTAAT
>JBBTRN010000060.1:0-8906 GCA_038065175.1 Patescibacteria group bacterium
GGTTTTCCTCTTACTTGCATCCTTTAAAAGAAAATTTAATACTGGGTGTAGGCCAGGAAAATGGGAGAGTAAAACTTTCTTTGTTCGATGTTTCCGACTCCTCTAGCCCGAAAGAAATAGACAAGTATACTCTGGACGAATATTACAGTGAGGCGCAAAATAACCACCACGCGTTTTTGCAGGACGAAAAATACGAAGTATTTTTCTTGCCCGGCGGACAGACCGGTTATGTGTTTAGCTATGCTGGCAATAAATTAAGCCTTAAAAAAGCGATTGGTCAGGTGCAGGCGCAAAGGGCTTTGTATGTGAATGATAATTTGTACATAATCGGCTCGGATAGAATTATCGTCTTAAATGAAAAGACTTGGGAGAGGGTAGGGGAATTGGTTTACTAAAACAAACTGATAACAAATAATTTATTACTGATAACTAAAAACCTCGGGCAACCGGGGTTTTTTGACGATTGCAAAACCAGAGAGAGAAATATATAATGTCAATAACCAGGCGCTGTTGGCTTGGAATTTTTCTTTGTAGGAGGCCTCATGCAGAACATGAAGGCGTTTTTGGTCGTTTTGATGTTCGTTTTTGCCGGTCTGATGTCGGCACAGAGCGGGCACGGGTTGAAGGCAGAGGATCTAGTAGCCAGTTTGAAGTCTGGCAAGATCCTAATACTCTTCACCACCCTTTTCCCGAAACCATCGTTTTGCGTTTTGAGAGGAGACATCCATGGCCTCTCGATGTTGATGGCCGATTGTAGCAATCTTTCCGAGTCCTCTGTTGCTAAAGGCACAGAGGGGTTACCTAGTTGGGCCAAAGGGGTTTGGGCGGCAACTGAGCCTAAGCGGCGCCTGGTTTTTTTCGGGATCTACGAGGACAAGAGTGCGAAACAAGACGGTTCCAAATTTGTGCCCGTATTCTACGGGTATAAGCCGGGGAACTTGTCTTCGCTGGAAAACTCGACCATCGGCGATATAAATTCGCCAAAAATCAAGAGGCTGTTAGAGGAGCAACTGTACCTGGTTCGTTGGACTCGGTTTCCTAACCGCCCGTAGCCCGGATTGTTATCCCGAACGAGGCTCGGGCGCATCCCGCCCGAGCCTCGTCCCACCCTTTTCTGATTAAGGGTATTTATTTTGTTTGATTTTGAAAAGCAGGAGTTAATTTAGCGTTCTCAAAATTTACATTAGAAATTACTACCGATTGGGATTTCCTGCCCCGAGCGAAGTCGAGAGGGCACCCTACCCCGAAGGATGAATTTATGATACCTTAAAAAAATTTAAGCGTCAATTTTGATTTCGCCGGTTGGGCTGTGTTCCCGCGCGTGCGTAATCACATCAACTATGGTTTTCAGCAAAAGGAAAATAATTACCACGGCGGTATTGGCAGCCAAAAACGCGCCTAGCATAAGCACTATATGCATGGGGATTATCCGGCGGTAGGGAGCCAGAACCAGTTGGCCTAAATTTATCATCCGCGCTCGGTCGGCTGTCCGGTTTAAATAGAATGATAGAGCATGGTTAGCCGCAAAAGCCAGAGCCGGCCAGAGCAGGAAATTCCATCCATCGACGCGGAAAAATTGCGCAAGGAAAATTGCGTAAATAAAATGGAAAAAGCCGTAGTGAAAAAGAAAAAAAGGAATGAGCGTCGGTTTGGCCGCAGAAACGTTTATTTGCCGGCCGTTAAATTCCAGCCCTTGAGCGGAAAATTGCTTTAAGTCCGCCATTTTTATAACCTGAAACACGCCGATTATCAGGCTTTGCAGCCAATAGGTCCAGAGCATTTCAGCGGCTGACCATTTGTTGACGATAGCGACCGCGATTACAACCGCATTAGCTAAAATAAGCAATAAAAAGCTGGGTTTGTATATAACTTTTGTCAAATTCATGACATCATGATATCATAAAACAAAACAGCGAGGGAAAACATGCTTGAAATAAAAGCAAAAATCGAAGCGGGCAAAGCCTTTGTCCTTCAGCACAAAAAAGCTTTAGCGCTTGCGCTGGGAGTGATATTTTTATTTTTGGCGCCGTTTCTGTTTTCGTTTTCGCCCAAGGACCAGCGGGCCGGTAATTCCGCAGGCGGGCAATGGCAGGTTTACGAGAGCGAGGCTTTAGGTTTTTCCGTGTCGCACCCGGCCGGCTGGAGCGTAAAGGAAGCCGACGCGGAGTCGGGACCGGATATTTTGGTGTTGGACAGCGGCGGCAAAGCGTTTGTAAGGATTCGCGGCTTCCTTGATCCTAACTTGGACAGCGAAGAGGCCATAAGTTCATCTATTGCTGAATACCAAAAATCGCTGGCCTCGCAGGAGGGCGTGAGAGTTTCCGATTTTCAGACCGAGGGAATTAAAAATAACATCGGCGGTTTTTGGCTTACCGGGGAATTTCCAGTCAAAGGCAGCGCTTATCGATTTTTTGAGCGCGGATGGCTTTCTTTGGCCGGACAGGCATTAATTTTGCGCGCCGCGGACGCGCCCGAGAGTTTTGACGAATCTGTAATCACCATGAAAAAAATAATGGACAGTTTTCAGATAAAATAATCGGATTTACCCGCTTGAAGGTCATCTTCTGGCACGTCTTATAAAGACACATAATTTGATATCGACATCGGTTAAAAAAATTAGCTTTATGCCAGAAGATGACCTTCTGCCAACCAATATGAAAATAATCTTTAAAATTATTACTCTGGCAGCCATCTTTTCGGTTGGCATTTTTTTTGCATCCGCCAAGGGCGCCAAACCCGCGGCGGTTATGGGGAATGTGACGTATAGCGCCATAGGCACAAACCAGCTGGAAGGCGGCCCGGCCAGTCTTTACGGAAATTTTTTAGAAGGCAACCTCATCAATTCAGGAGGCGTAAGCATACTGGCGCAAGGTGAAGCTTTGGAGACAGTAAACCTGTTGCGGGAGGAATTTAACCAACTCAACGGCGGCCGCGGAGCGTCTGTTCAAAAAACCGACGCGCAGGGCAATAAGTTTTGGGGTTATGAAAAACTTGATCCTAGCAAAGCACTTAGTCCCCAATACCGGATTGACGCGAACATCAGCGTTACCCGTGCCCGGCACAGCGAAAATCCGGCCTTGCAGGACGTGAGCGTGGCTGTACGGATTTATGATATCAAAACCGGCCAGATGGTCAGCCAGACCACCGAAGTAAGGCGGAATGTGGACCCGTATGCCAATCTTGTGGAGATTGGCCCAAAGCCGACCTGGTGGCAAAGAAACATTGCCGGCTATGTCCGTGAAATCAAATACGACGATCCGGTGAGAGAGGCAATAGGCAAGGCGTCAAAAACAATTGTTGATAAATTTTCCGAGCTTAGCGGCCAAAAGGCGGAGTCCGACGCTGACCGTTTTGCCAGAACTCTGGAAGAAAGCGGCTATAAGCCGATTGTGCCGGACGAAATTCGAAACCCGCGTAACGAAAGCGGAAACAAATCCGAAGGCAAGGTTCCCGTGCCCGGCACGCCTATTTCCAAATCAAATTACGACCATATTCTCGGCACGGCCAATTGCCCGCAATGGGCCGTGCTTCAGGAAACCGGCGTATATTGTTTTACCAAGGAAGAAATGGAGTCCCTTTTCGGCGGCGGCCGCGGCCTGGGCATTATCCATAGCATCCCGCCGACCTATCCGTTTTATGACGGCAAAGAGCCGTGGCTGGCGCCGGAAAAGTCTCCGGCCGAAGCGTCGGCAGATGAAATCCCGGACAGCTCCGTGAGCGATAGCGAGAAAGAATATCGGCAGTGGCTGGACTGCATTGGCCGGCCCGTGCCAAAAACCCGGGTCGAGCTGGAAGAGCGGGAGCGGCAGGATGCGGTGCCCGGAAGTCCCTGCTACAACCCCAACCCTCCTGATATTAAAAAAGCTCCTGACGGCACGCGCCTGCCGGATGTTTTGTGGACCGTGCCGAGGTAAAACATAAAATATATGTTCTTCCGCAGTTTAAAATATTTTTTTCTAACTTTTGTAGTCACGATTTTGGCAGGTATTTTTGCTGTTGGAGTAAAGGCCGATTCCATGGAGCAATACTGCGACGGTTTTCGTGACCCATGGTTTTCAGACATGGCGCTCTCCGGAACTATCTGCGAGCCTATTAGTCCAGCAGTTACGATACCTCTGGGAAGCGGAAGTTTTAACGCGCATATGAGCGTCAGATTTCCCGATGCGCAGACGACGGTGGAAGATGTTACTTCCACTGTGCGAATTCCCAATCTCGGCATTGAGCTCGGCACAAGCCAGACCACTAATAATGATCAGCGGGAATTCAAGGAAGTCCCGTTGGGTGATTATGCCACCCGTTCAAGCAGAAACACCCGGGTACTTGAGTTTGGATCGCAGAGCGTGGAAATTTCCTATGCTATCCGGGTGGGGCTTTGCAATGCATCGGTGAAAGTGTGGGGGGAGAGTCCGTTGGATAACGCGGGGTATTTTAGTATTTTGTCCGATCAGATTAACAATGAAGCAAAAATAATAACGAAAGGGATGAAGAACACTAAGATATGCGCCATCCCAGCTCCTGCGGTAAACCCTCTTAACGCGCCGACCCAGCTTCCCCAGCCAAGCAAAGAAGAAGTGGAAAAGTTTGTCAGGGAGTTTCCGCCATATGTGCCGCCGGAAGACGCTACTGCGCCAGCGCCTGCATCGCCGGCTCCGGTCCCGCAAAGCGCGGCTCCGGCGACTGCCACTCCGGCCGCGGCAGATGCTCAGCCGTGCACCCCAGCCGAACTGGAGCGGCTGAAACAGGAGTTGGCCGCGGCCGAGGACGCTCTGCAAACCACCAACCGCAATTTGGAAAGGCTGGCCGAGAAACTCGACCTTATAAATTTCGGCATCGCGGACTCTGAAGACGCCATCCGCGACTACAAGCAGGCGGCAGACGGTGCGGCATCTGCCCAACTTCGCAAGCAGTACGAAAAAGAAGTCAGCGATTATCAAAAACGTTTGGCGCAACTGCAGTCTGTAAAAGCCGGTGTCCCTCAAAAGCTCGCCGAGGCAAAACAGGCCGTTGCCGCGGCCGAAAATAATCACGCGAGGCTTTTGTCAGAACTATTAAAATGCACTGCCGCGGTGGAAAAGCAGGGTATTGAACAAGCCCGCGAAGAGCGCAAAGCCGCAAGCGAAAAACAGCATCAGGCCTTTATTGATGAAATGAAAAAGAAGGAAAAAGCCATAGAAGATCGGTTAGCGGACAAGGAGTTCCGTGAGGCCGTGTCCGATTTTAACATTCGCGAAAGCCAAGGTCAAACGCCGCCCGATGTGCGCGCGCCGGAGAGGCGCGGATATTTTGAAAATGTCTGCCGCGAAGGCGAAGTCCGCCAAAGCGAGCGCAAAGTTTGCCATTACCCCCAGTTAAACGAAAACGCCGGCCCCATATTCCGCACGGCTTATGGCGAGGCCGCGCTTACGCGCGCGGAAATCAGAGGTTTTCAAAAAGTTTTTCAAGCCCTTAATCCTTCGCTTTCCACTCATATCGCGCTATTGGACGCGGTGGGTCCGCGAATACTGCCCGCTTTGCCGATCGCTGACCAGTTGATTGGACTAGCGCCGGATATTTTGGAAGGGATAGGCAAATTGCCGGAGCTTTTGTCCGGCGGCATTGCTGAAATCCGCATTCCGGTAAGAATTGACGAATACGAAATTATAGATACCTATACTTGCCAGGCAGACGGCGCGGATTGGCGCGTGCCCTGGAAGAAAAATACCACCCCCCGTTTTATTGAAAGCCGGTATTTTGAAATTCCTTTCCGTTGCGGCGCTTTTAAGCCTGCACCGGGCGAGGAAGAGCGGGAGTTTTCCTTTGAGCCAAGCGGGCTTAACCGTTGCCGCGCCGCAACGCCGGACGCGCTAGTAAGAAAAGTTGGGGAATTAACCCCCGAGGCCATTTTGGCCGCCTGGGAGGAAGCCGAAGTTCCCCCCAATCCCGAAGGCTGCGGCAACACCCCGCCGAAATAATCCCGTTAGAAATTTGGGATTAAATTTCAGCGCGCACTTTGAAACCCAGATTATTGTTAACTGAAACTAAAATTAAAATATTAATTTCTAACGGGATGAACCTGCTAAGAAACAAATTTTTTTGGATAATACTCGCGCTAGTTGTGGTTGCCGGTCTGGCAAGCTGGCGCCTGCTTTCCCGCCCGCCTAAGTCCTCGGGCATTAGCGAAGCCGGCGTATACAAAAACGCCAAACTAGGCTTTTCCATTAGCTATCCCAAATGGTGGGTTTTGGAAGAGCCAAAAAGTTTGCCGGACAGCGTGTTAATTTACGACAAATTAAACAACGCGCAAATTGTCCTGCGGGTTTTTGACTACAAAGGCGATGATTTAAAAAAGAATTTTGCCCTAATGTCGGGGCTGGCCAAGGACGCCTTTTATTACGATAAAAATTACAAATTAGAAACATTCAGGCGCACGCTTTTCGGCCGTTTACCCGCTTATGCCGCTTCGGGCAAATTCAGCGACGGCCAGATCGAATGGGATTTTCAGGAATATGGAATATTTCCGGAAAGCTCGGAAAGATATTACAAATTGCGGGCTGACATGAAATCTTCTGTCTCCAAATCTTACGAAACCGCAATCGCGGACATGGTTGAGTCTTTGATAATAACTTCAGGCGGCAAATGAGAACCATATTTTTTTGGACAGCGTGGTTTTTAATTTCGTTTTGGGTTTTAAAAACTTTTTATTTTTCCGCAAGCCAAGAAAAAATAAAGCGCTTGCGCTTTGCCGCGGTTGGAATTGATATTTTAGTTTTGATATTATTTTTCCTGCCCTGGCTGACGGCTACAGGCCAGAGCGGCTGGGAATTGATAGCGGCCAAGGAGAGTTTGGTAATTTTAGTTTTTGGCATGGTTTTGCTTTCGGCGGTTTTAGTTTTGTTTCCTTCGCCGTCTGCTAACAAAATCGGCGCGGTTTTGCAAAGCGGCTCGGCCGCGCTGTTTATCGCCATGATGATTAAGCTTATGCCCGGCACAGTCACGCTGACCTTGCGTTATGTTGCGCCCATTCTCGTCTCCCTGCTTTTATTAATCAATATCATTATTGTGCTTTTGCTCTGGCAGCAATTACAGTTGCGGGACAAAAGCCATACAAATTTATGAGAAAAATTCAAACTATCCTTACCATATTAGGCGGGGCGGCGGCGTTAATCTTGTTGATTTTGGGGCTATTGGTGTATTCTTACACGCAGACAAAAACCAGGACACAAGATTCCGCGGCGAAGACTAACGCGAACACACAAGTGAGCCAAAGCGAGGCCGTAGAGAAAGTCAGAATGCGGACAGAGGTGCAAAAATACGAGTTTGAACTGGCGAGGTTGGGTTCAAAAGCGGTAATTGAGGCCGAGGATTTGGGAGAGGACTGGAATGTGCATGTTTTTGAAATTGTGAGCCAGGCCGGTTCGTCCCATACGGCGACTTTCAACTGGTATACGGTTAATAAAAAAACCGGCGAGGTTGTGGTACAAACCCCTTAAGTCCCGGAGGTTTTGAGGCTTTAATGGGACTGTTGCCGAATGGGCTTTTTGATGCAAAATGATATGGTTTGAGTAAAATTTCTAAAACAAATTTTGACATTTACCTGAAAGGTAAGCGGAAGAATTTTTTTAGGAATTTTGCCAAAGCAGATCGTTTTGGGCAAAAATGACATTCGGCAACAGTCCCTTAATATGCAAATCAACGAAGAAGAATTAAAAAAGAAGCTCACGCCGGAGCAGTACAAAATTTTGCGGGAAAAAGGTACGGAAGCCCCGGGTAGTAGCCCACTTTTGCACGAGAAACGCAAAGGAATGTTTGCTTGTGTAGTCTGTGGCAACCAATTATTTTCATCAGAAACTAAATTCGACAGCGGTACTGGTTGGCCTTCTTTTGACCAGGCACTTCCGGGCGCGGTGGAATATAAACAGGATAGCTCACATGACATGACCCGGACCGAGGTTGTTTGTGCCAATTGTGGTTCGCATTTAGGCCATGTGTTCGACGATGGCCCAGCAACGATCACCGATTCAACCCTTTCGACTGACGCTCAAGGTGGTGAGCGAAGTCGAACCACAGGCTCACGGTCTTCGACAGGAAAACGATTTTGCATAAACGGCGCTTGTTTAATGCATCAGCCCAAATAAAAAATTACCCGAAAGGGTATCTATAATAGTTTGGTTAATTGTTTTTTGGAAATCCCGGCAAGTTTTAAGATCGATAGTAGCGTGCCTGTGGGGATGTCTTTATTATGATACGGTACAGAAACAGGCTTGCTGGAAATATTGTTGTAAAAAACATAATGGCTTCCGGTGGTGTGGTCTAGAATATATCCTAATTTATACAAAATTTTTATAAGCTTTTTCGGATTTAAAACCGGGAGCTTAGGCATAAGTTTTCTGTCTTTGGGCTTTGTATATTTTTTGCGGAAAACTCATGGCAATTATCATTGAATTGTCATCTGGAGGAATAGGCAAGTTATGTTTTCTCATAGTAAAAATAATGGCGTCAATGGCGTCAATGGCCATTGCTTTTGCTTCTTTTAAGGTTTTGCCGTAAGTCACACAGCCCGGCAAAGAAGGCACGGTAACCGTAAAGCCCCCTTCCGGTTCTGGGGTAAAAATTACATTGTAATTTAAGACTTTGTTCTTCATCCCGTCAGATTTAAGGTTAGCCCCGTGAGATTATAGTCAGATTACATAATCTAACAGGATTTATATTTGGATTATAGCAGACAGGCCTAAAAACGCAAAATCAAAAAAAATCAGACCCTGGGGAGGTCTGTAGATCTGGTTTTGCTTTGCGGCAAAATTTTGATCTTCAGATTGCTCCCCAGAGTCTATTCAGTTCGCTTTTCCCAACCTGCCCGCCATCGGGTTGGTTGGGGATACCGTTCGGTTTCTGGTTGTTAGATTTCAATGTTTCGGTTAAGATTATGA